>JAOZUK010000438.1 GCA_029938715.1 Bacteroidales bacterium
TTTTCCATCAAGAAAACTCAATATTTTTGCAGGTAAACCTTGCTGGATACTATATTGGATAACCCGGACCATGCTGACCCCCCGAATTCGGTTCTGAATTAAATAAAAATATAGCTGCCATTCCGGCAGATATTGACCCCTTTGAATAAGTATTGAGACTATCTTGAGTTTATTGAGCCAGCCGCCGCCGCCTATTATTCGGAGCATGCTGACCCCCCTCTCTCGATATTCATTAGGTTTTAATTCCTTAGTGGTTTTTTTAAACCACTAAACGAGAATAGATGGCTGGAAAACCAAAACCTATGAGTCAGATAAAGCAATTATTACGTTTACACAAACAAGGAATCGGGGTGAAAACCATTGCCCGTAATTTGGGGATAAGCAAGAATACAGTCAAGTCCTACCTGGCCAAACTGCCTGAGACAAAGATGAGCATTGATGAAATATTGTCGATGGAAGATCCTGAGTTAGAGGCCAAGTTCCATGCAGGTAATCCTGCTTACAAAGATGCACGTTTTGAGCTCCTTAAATCTCGTTTAGGCTATTTTGAGAAGGAATTGGACCGGGTCGGAGTTAACCGAAAAGTCCTGTGGGAAGAATATAAGTTGGATTATCCACAGGGATATGAATACACTCAGTTCTGCCACCATCTTAATCAGCAGCTGATTGCCCGTAATCCATCTGCAGTGCTGCAGCATAAACCGGCAGAGAAACTATATGTTGACTTTGCCGGGAAAAAGATATCCTATGTTGACAGAGAAACCGGAGAAATAATCTGGTGTCAGGTTTTTGTTGCTTGCTTGCCATACTCGGATTACTCTTTTGTAATGGCTGTAAGGAGCCAGAGTATCGAGGACTTCATTTACGCTTTGGTTTGTTGCCTGGCATTCCTGGGAGGAGTTCCCATCATCCTGGTGCCTGACAACCTTAAATCGGCCATTATCAAAGCCAACAGATATGAGCCAGATGTTAACAGGGCTCTGGAGGACTTTTGCAATCATTACAATATGGCCGTTATCCCAACTAGAGTGGCCGCTCCACAGGATAAAGCGTTGGTAGAGAACCAGGTAAAGATGGCTTACTCCCGGATTTATGCTAAGCTGCGCAATCAGAAATTCTTTGATTTATACTCTTTGAACAAAGGCATTAGTGAGAAAAACCATAATCACAACCAAACCCGGATGCAGCGAAAACCCTATTGCCGGGAGGAGCGGTTCTTAGCCAATGAAAAGCCTCTGCTACAAGCTCTTCCAAATGAAGCATATGAGATCAAATATTACCGAGAGTTAAAGGTGGCAAAGAACAACCATCTTCAGTTGACTATCGATAATCATTATTACAGTGTACCCTACCAGTGGATCGGAGAACGTGTCAAGGTGATCTACACACGATCAATGGTTCGTATATATGCCCGGGGAAAGATGGTAGCCGTACACCAGCGGAATCCCACCCCAGGTAAGTATACTACGGTGAAAGAGCACTTATGTTCTCATCACCAGCATTATCTGGATCGAAGCCCATCGTATTACATGCAAAAGGCTGAGCGTAAGTCAGAAGTGCTCTTTCAACTAATAAAACTTCTTTTTGAAGGAGGCAGGCACCCAGAACAAAACTACAAATCCTGTGATGGATTATTTAGCCTATACAGAAAGACGGACTTGGCGATCTTCAACCAGGCTTGTCAAGAAGCCATTGAGTGCAAATCTTACTCATATAAATTTATCCAGAGGATCATAGAGAATCTGAATAAGCAACCAGACCAAGTATCTCAGGCGACTCAGTCGCCTGATCATGAAAATATCAGAGGAAGAGAATATTATGAACAGTTAAACCTTAAATTTTAATCACATGAATCAAATCCAAACAAAATTAACACAGTTGCGTCTCAAAGGAATGCTACGTACCTGGGAAGCTCTGGCCGAAACCAGAAGAATCCAGGAATTATCCTTCACCGATGGAATGGAGATGCTCCTACAGGCTGAAGATGAAGAACGAAGAAACAATCGTTTTGAGCGCTTATTGAAAAATGCAAAGTTCCGATATCAGGCCAGTATCGAAGAACTGAACTATGATCCATCCAGGGAACTGGATAAAAACCTAATAACTGAACTGGCAACTTGCCAGTTTATTGCCAACGGAGAATCGCTGGTGGTCACTGGTTCTACTGGATGCGGAAAGAGTTGGTTAGCTTCCGCCTTTGGCCATCAAGCATGCTCTCATGGGTATAGTGTGGCATATTTTAACACTCAAAAATTTATGCTTCGAATAAAAATGGCCCGATTAGATGGTACGATATTGAGATTTTTTGATAAAATTGCAAAAACATCCTTGTTCATCCTGGATGACTTTGGATTAACCCATCTGGAACAACAACAGCAGTTTGACTTGATGGAAATCATTGAGGACCGACATGGTAAAAAATCAACCATTATTGCAAGCCAATTACCAATTGCAAGCTGGTATGATATAATCCGTGACGCCACAATTGCAGATGGAATTATCGACCGATTGGTGCATACATCGTACCGGATCGAATTGAAGGGACCGAGCTTACGAGGAAAACTGTAAATATGTCAGTATAATCTGTTCTTTGAGTTAAAACCCAGAGGGGTCAATATGACCGAATTGAGGGGTCAGTATCTCCGAAATATCCA
>JAOZUK010000439.1 GCA_029938715.1 Bacteroidales bacterium
GATTGGTCTTTTATTGGTATATGTTACAGACTTGGCTGTTGTCGACACTAAGGACGAAATAAATCGGGTGTAGAAGGGGCGTGTAGATACATAATATCCTGCTGTTAACTATATTGATTAATAAATGGATATTATTTAGCTCTTATGAATGTTTATTATCCGTTTAGTAACCAATAAGGCTAATATTCAGATTATTTATATCCCTTTCGTATGAGATGGAAACACGTTTGGTTTTACAATTCAGGATGTGGTGAGGGAATTTCAGGAGAAGAGCGTGTCCATCTGGCAGATCCTGCAGGAGAATTAGAAACGCAAGTTATCTGAGAAAGGTTTAATCCACCGGTGCAGAGTCGTAGTAGATCTCAACCTCCTTGCTGAAAAACGGATCAGGTTTATTATCACTGTAGTATTCAAATGTCAGCATCCCGGACGGATTATCATTGTCCAGTAAGAAACTCACCTTTGCATCACAAAGTCCGGTCGATGTGGTTGTATATGTGGCAAAGGCCACTGGCTCATTTTCATGGTAGTTATTCATATTTACCAGAGAACCCCATGCATAATAGGATCCTGCCCCGATAATCTTCACCTGAAATGAACGGCCCTCAGGTACCTCTACAGCCAGTGAGTAGTATTTATCGTTGAGCTGTTTATGTTCTACGAAGGTAACTTCCGGATGGAGCACATTGTCGCCATAGGTTCCATATTTCGGAAAGAGAAGCTGGTTTGTGGCCACAAAGGTGGTCTGACTGATAAATTGCTTTACATACTTCTCAAACTCAGGGATCTCATACTCCATCCCAATTCCACTATACCTTTGCTCTGTAAACTGCCTGATGGTATTTAGGTTGGCGGTATTCACACCATTGATTAGATCGGCACCGATGGATTCGCTATCCAGGATCCCATCTTCTCTGATATCCTGGCTCAAAAGGCTCAATAGCTCGGAAAACTCTCCTGTTGTGCGGTACCCCTGCAGAATTACTGAGAGGGCCAGAAGCATGGCATTGTCATCCCCCTCACTTGCAATATCCATCTGCTCCGAAGTATGCTGCTCAATGCTCTCAAAGTTAAAGACTCCCAATATGTCATTCCTGGCTTGCTCTTTAGCCATCTTAAAATCCATCCCTTCGCTCATTAAAAATGTAATCCGGTCCATCTCCAGGTGTGTAAGAACATTCACATTGAACGATTCTGAATCAGCAATATCAACCAGGCTATTCAGGATCAACTGCGCTTCCGAAAGATCACCTGTACGTTCATTGAAATAAAATCCTTCGGCTTTCAGGTATATAAAACGAGATTCCAGTTCCACGTCAGGAAGAATGAATCTGCCCGAATTATTCTCAATTTGGGTGGAAAACATACGTCCGGTAGGTTCAAGATCAGAGTTTAGCTCTGATATGGTTATGGATGCCCCTGAAATGAATGGACCTTTCTGAACATATCCTGCTATATCAATGGTTAATAAGGGTATATCCTCCACATCTATGGTAGCCATGGCATACGATCTGAAAGGATTCACAGGGTCGTTATCACATACGGAAACCATGAAGACCATTTTCTGATTCATGCTATAATTGAACCAGGTTGAATCATTTACCGCAAGCAATCCGGTCACGCTATCCAGTTGAAGGGCCTGGTTCTCATTACCGCTTTCAATTCTATAGGAAAGCACCTGGCCGGAATCTGTATCAGTGGCCACTATATTTCCAATGACAGTACCTGCCCGACACCTCTCCTTTACCGAAAAGGAAAGCTCTTCAATTACGGGTGCAAACTCATTCAGATTTTCCAGTACAACAGAGATATTCGCTGTGGACTCCAGGGGATCGTTCGGGTGATTATCACTGACCTCTACCTGAAGGTTTATTCTCTTTATTTTCTCATAATCAAGGACTTCTGGATTATTTACAAATAAATTTCCGGTGGTCGATTCCAGGGTAAATGCATTGTCTGCATTTCCACCCACAATTTCGTAGGAGAGAAGATGTTGGTCATCCAGGTCAGTGGCATTCACATGTCCCACAAAATCTCCCTTCTCACTGTTTTCAGCAATGTAAAAAACCTGATCAGTCACTTCGGGCAGATCGCTGTTTCGATCACAGGAGGGAATGAACAGGAATAAAAAGAAGATACCAACTACAAGGGCAATAGTTTTCATAAAATGTAAAAAAATGGGGTGATGATAATTTTACATTTTTTTATACGGTTTCACCAAAAGATGGTTACTACATACCCCGAATTAGTCTCCTAAAAACAGCCTTTTTGAGGAGAATTCAGGATCACAGGTAAGATTCACATGTAATTTTCTTAGCCCGGCTTCATCTCCGGGTGTAGGAATATGGGTCAAATGAACTTCACAATTTCTTAACTCAGAGAGCTTTTCAATGGCTACCTGGGCAGCAGGATTGGAAATTGCTGATATACCCAGCATGATCAGGGTCTCTTCAAGGTCAAGGCTGATCATCTTACCGGTAAGGATCTCTTTTTTCATAAAAGTTACCTGTTCAATCATATTAGCAGGTAGCAGGTGCATGCTATCCGGGAGTCGGGCCAGGAATTTGGTGGCATTCAATATCAGGCTCGAAGCTGCATGCATCAGGGGCGAATTCTTGCCTTTGATGATGGTCCCGTCTTTCA
>JAOZUK010000440.1 GCA_029938715.1 Bacteroidales bacterium
GGGTGAGCTCCCCATCCGCCAAGGAAACCAATGCTGTAATCCCACTGAAACCAGGAACTGTTGTTGGTCACCCGGTCCGGACAATATGAATTAAGTGGTGCCGGTCCGGTCCATTTGTCATAATCAAAATCATTGGGGACAGGTACTTCATGGCATACCGGGGATTCAACATCATTATACCCCGGGGCCCACACTTCAATTCTTTCAATTTCACCAATTAATCCCTCCTTGATCATTCCAATTCCCAACTGCAAATGACTCTGGGCACGTTGCTGCGTACCATAATGAAACTTCACATTGTTAGCTACCAATTCCTTTTCCAGGATCTTATAATTCGGGTAGCTCAGTCCCAGGGGTTTGGCCAGATAAATGTGCTTTCCTGCGCGTGCCGCCTTAATAGCTCCCGGTACATGCCAGTGATCAGGTGTTGTAATATGAACCGCATCAATATCATCACGTTCAAGCAATTCTTCAAAATCAAGGTAGGTTTTACATTCTGGAGCTGCCACTCCCCTTTTTCTATACTCATCTGTGATATATTTTGCTGCATCCTCTCTCCGTTGCACATAGGGATCACATGTAGCCACCTGATATGCAGTATCGAGAGGTGTAAACCAGGATTTTAACTCTCCGGTCCCCTGACTGCCTACTCCGATATGACCGATTAATATTCGGTCGTTTGCGCCTTTGGCCGAGCAGGAAAGAATGGTTGGAGCCACAAGGGTACCGGCTACTCCAATTGAAGAATTTCTTATAAATTTTCTCCGTGACAGGTGATTCTTTGATAGGGTCATGATAGATTAGTTTTCTTGTTTATAGTTTTTGTATGAATGTTCCAGCTTTTCTTGATTCGTCACACCTGAAATATGATCGATGCGATACTTCAATTCAATCTGTTCACCTTTTTTAAGTTCCAGCGGCTTGTAATACAAATAGGCCGGACTGAAATAATAAAAGGGCAAATCCTCTGTGCTGATCGTATACCAGGATGCACCTTCCCTTTGAGAATCCGGAGACACCATTATCTGTGATCCAGCCTGTTTACCATCCAACCCGGTGAATCCCATATATAGCCAATCCCCTGGTTTCCCGGAAACATCTTCCGTTTCGCCCCAGCTGGAAATAAATTGTGGATTCATAAAGTCCTGATTAAAACGAATGGACAATCCGGCATATCCACCCCATGACTGACCACCCGGCTCCCCCATAATGGGCGTTCGGTTTAGATCCACCAATTCTGCCAGAGCTTTGTACTTCAGTATATATTCCATGGAAACATCTCCCTTATCCTGAGGAGCAGAAACTTTTATTGTCCGGCTTTCTTCCAGAACATTCTCTCCTTCTATGGGATGGTACACAATTTCCAATTCAATTTCAGCGGAAAAGTCAGGATTCCGGGTAAAATCAATATCCTTTATCTCTGTTACCCCTTCTGACTGATAGGTTCCGTTTTGGTATTCCCAGTAATTGACCCCATTTATAAATTTCCATGTAAACCACTGCCCCAAATGCCACGGGTGATCATCAGGACTTATACATGTAAGGTTGTTCCTCCCAACAACTACCGGGTGAAAAAATGGTTTTCCGTGCAGCTCATTAAAATTATACTTCCAGATAATATGTTCGCCTTTATACAGTGCAAATGAACTATCGGTTTCGACCCAGCTAAACTCTTTATCCGAATCGTCAGGTATTTGAAGTTCCTGAGGGATTGGCTGAGTCACGCTTCCGTTTGCTGCCCATTCTGTACCCCTGAGCATCAGTGTTCGAAAACCTCTGTTTCGCATGGTCCGGGCATCGTGGCCCAAAATGGTATGAAAAATCCTGCCCTTTCCATAGTCCGATACCATAATTGCAGATTGGTCTTCCGTCCCCCTGGCTGCAAGATCATTGTTTGTGGCTGTACCCAAAATTTTAAAGTTGGTATTTTCTTCTGCATTCACCCATAGCTCATCCTGGATAAAAAAGTCCGCCATCCCTTTTGTGATGACATGTTCATCGTTTTGAATACTTACACGGGTTGCAGATATTTCTCCATGCCCTGTAATATCCATTACCCAGGCCGCTGTTGTGAATTTTTTAAATTCCGGCCACTTATAGAATGCTGATGACGAAGCATGAAAGGTAACAAAACCACCCCCGTTTTTTATAAAATCAGATAGTGCCTCTTCGGCTCCCTGTGGCCAGCGTAAATCATTTTCCGGCCAGGAGTTCCAATTGCTCACGATCACATCAAAGAGCTCAAAATCAGATGACCTTATTGTGTCGGGCAAATTGGTGACTTCATAACTAAACATAGCTGTTTCAGAAAAAATTCTTTCAAGCTGATTGGTCGTTTGCTTCCAGTCATGATTATTACTGCCACTGAATATAAGAACTCTGATGGACCCAGGTTCTTGTGAATACAATTGAGGATTGATAAAAAAGGTACAGACGAAAAAGTAAATCAGATATCTTATCATATTGTCATAATAGTTTCGAAAGGTATTCAAAGCTTTTTACTGCATCGGGTACTGTTCCGCATTCAACGCTTAATACTACTTCCTTTTCCGAGGTCTTTATAATCTCAATGACACGTTTCCAATCAACTACCCCATCACCACATGCACATCCAACCGGTG
>JAOZUK010000441.1 GCA_029938715.1 Bacteroidales bacterium
GTTTACATCCAGTCGACCCTTCTGAATGGCAAGGGCTACCCTCATAACTACATCCAGTATGAGGATATCCAGAAGGGTGGAGAGTTTGTATTTCGTTTAGATGAAGTCCCCAATAAGTCTTGGGGAAGCAAAACAGAAAATGTACCATATTCCTATAGCCGTGAGAAATAAGACATCCTACTGCCTATTGATAGGGATGCTGATGCTAGGCGTGAACCTGGCAAAAGCATCTGAGACAACAAGCATCCAAAAATTTGGGGTAAAGCCAGGAAACAGTCCTTCTGAAAACAAAAAGAATCTTCAGAAGGCCATTGACTGGGCTTCTGAAAGTGGTGCTGCCTTATGGGTGGAACCCTCAGATGAACCCTATGCGGTTGATGGCGGGATCATCCTTAAGAAGAATGTGTCACTGATCGGTGTGCATGGTCCAACCCCCAGGGGAACGACCCATTCCACTAAAAAGCAGCCGGTGGGAAGTGTTTTTGCAATCACCGACAGGGAAAATGCATTCATCACGGTGGAGTCGGGCACTCAGATCAAAGGGATTCAGTTCTGGTATCCCGAACAGACTATAAAAGATCCGGCGACCATTATTCCATATCCAGCCACCATCAAGGTTTCTGAAACCACCAGATCACAGGGGGTCTTTCTTTCATGCCTCACTTTTTATGGTGAGTACCTGGCCTTTGATTTTAATGCACAACGAAAATTTGCCTGCGAGTTAATGACTTTCGAACACTGCTATGGATATCCCCTCAGCGGAGAATTTATCCGTATGGATTACTGTTATGATGTTCCACGCATATTGCATTGTCATGTGAACCCTGCCATACAAAGGTTTGTTGGTGGACAGTTCAGTCGCGAGGTGGTGGATGCAGTCATTGCAAAAAAGACCTTTGCCTTTTCCATAAACCATACCGATAATGCGCAGTTGATGGACCTATTCACCTTTGGCACCTATGGAGGGATTCTGCTGGATGGAGAATCCTACGGGCAACTCACCAATTTTAACTTTGATTGTGTGGCCATAGGCATCCTTAAAAGGGGGAATAACACTAAAAATCGCAACTGGCAGATCGCTCAGGGCTCCATTATTGCCAATACCGGTGAGAAAGTGGAAGATATCCATCCCATTATCATTGAAGGGGAGGGACATACTTCCCTGAGCAATGTGGAAGCCTTCTCCGGTGGGAATGGAGCGCTGACTACGGTCCCCGAGAATATGTCATGGGATTACCTACTGGTGCGGGGAGATAAAAAATTAACCGTCTCCATTTGGGGAGCGCGCATGCGGAATTATGTATCAGACTCTCCCATAAGTATCGAGAATGACCAGGCTGTTATTCAAGTGGCAGGTAGCTTTGATAAAGATGAGAATATATATAATAAGACATTTGGAGGGGCCAAATCATTTAATTTTGATGAGAAAGGGATTTCTAAGGAAGTGCTGGAGAATTACCTGAATCGCTCGGTCACCATGGCCTCCTTTCTGATGCCCGACCACCGGGAAGGTCTTCGTACTGATGCACATTACTCTGATGACATCCGAATGATAAAGAACATTGGTGCCAAATTTATTGGGCGAGCTATTTATCGTTGGGGTGAAGAAAGTCGTTTAAATAAGCCCGACTTCTGGAGCGATGCAAAATCCCTGATTGATACTCTCCATGCATTTGATCCGGAGATGGTTTTCCAGGGATGTTTGTTTGAGATTGTGACCGAAGATGTGAATGAGGTTCAAATACCGGGATGGGTCTTTGAGGATTTTGGATTGCCCGTTGAAGACCGGAGTTTCTCGTATGAGGCCATGTTGAATGAATCGGATATCTATGTGAATCACTGGCGTGAAGGAAGCAGTGTTCCCGATATCAGCAGATTGGAATCGCAACTCTGGTTCTATTATCTGGCTGGGTCGTACATTGATCTAGGTATCGAAGCCTTTCATCTTGGACAGGTGGAGCTCATAGGAATGAATGATCCGGATCGGAAAGATTGGGCCGGACTTTTGACAAAGATCCGGGAGTATGCAGAGAAGCATGCCCGCAGGAACTGGGTCCTTCTTGATGCCCATGTCCCTAAGGGAGATATGATTAAAGATGGGGTGAGCCTGATTGATTTTAACTCCTTTCCCCTGCGCATCAAAGAAATCCAGGAGAAACCATACGAAGCTGTATTAGAGGTAAATTACCTGGATGCACTTTTCAATAAAAGTAAAGGCTGCATAACACCCAGCGGCTGGAGCTGTGAAAGCCTGCCTTACCTGGTTGAATTAGATAACTACGGTCGTAACAGATCTCCCAATGAGGCGGATACTACCTCCATTTTTGTGTGGGGCTGGGATGAGATCTCATGGTATGCGCAACAGCCGGAATCTTACCGGAACGACTGGTTGCAATATGCCTTTGAGTGGCTCAGAGAGACCGATCCCAATGGACATCTGCAAATGCCAGCGAGCCGAATGATTTCATGTCCCAATGAAACCAATGGCAACTACCATGCAAATACCCGGAGTGAAGCATGCCCTATTGGGTATTCCCAGGAGGAGACCATTAAAGAGATCTGGAGTTTTCATTAACAGCAAAAAAATCATCAGAAATGGAACATATGTTTAGGAAGTATG
>JAOZUK010000442.1 GCA_029938715.1 Bacteroidales bacterium
AAGGTGGCAAATTTAACATAATTCAGGTCCTTGTTATCGAGGTATTTTGCTGCTGCCTGCAAAGGAGTGAAGTTGATCAGAGCACCATCCTCAATTCGCACATTAAATACGGCTGTGGTATTGGACATATCCACATTAAGATCTGGAGTGATAAAGATCTCAGCAAGTCCATCTGCACTCACGCGTCCGTCAAAGTTCTCCTTTAATCTATAAATGGTATCCCCCAGCTGCATCGGAATATCGAGGTCATCCACATTCATATCCTGCAAATCCATCTCTGCACTGAAAGTATAGAGGTATGGATTGGCAACATTAAACTGCCCTATAAAGGCCATATGACCTCCACTCTTCCCTGCCAGTGAGAATTCATCCAGATGAAAAACTTTCTCGCTGGAAGATCTGAGTCGACCTTTTAGATCAAAAAAATTGAAGTCCCCATACCTCAGCTCTCCAATATCCACTATAAAATTGAAATTGGGATATTTGAGCTGATCCAACCGGGGAGGTTCTCTCCCATCCACATTATCGGTTTCTGAAGCTTCAGGCATATCAGCTGGCACTGTTTCACCTTCTGTTTCAGGTATCTGATAGTTTAACAACTGATTAAAATCAAGAAGCTCAGACTCCAGGATTAATTCTCCTTTCAGGTTTTCCAACACTGTGTCGGTAAAGTTTTCCAGGGTTGCTGTCATTTTTAAATTACTCTCCCCTATGTTGCCCTGAAATTCTTTAATGAGAAGTCGCTCCCCCTCCCTTTGTACCACAATTACGAAGTTTTCAAAGGTTAAGGGATAATACCTGAAATTCCAACCCAGATCCCAGATATCCAGACCAAAATCCAGTGGCAGGCTGTCATTGATCAATCCTTCAGCCGGCATATCAATCGATCCAGCAATGTGAAAGTCTTCAAGGTACTCCGAACTATAAGTTTCCGGCAATAGAAATCCACTGTTTACAGTAAAGAAGTCTTCTGCACGCATTAACTCTGAAGAGATATCAAATCCAACGGAGACCATTTTCGCAGAGTCGTGGCCGGTAAGAGCCCCATAATTCGCAATGTGACCGGAAAAATCAAATTCACTATCACCCACAACACCATTTAAATATCGCAATGCAATTGAATCCTGACCGAAGGATATGGCGGCATTCAAATTTGATATATCTGCATAAACTGGCAATTCAATTCCAAAACTATCCAGGGAGATCTCTACTCGGGGAATAGACCCTGATTTCAAAAATTCTTTCAGTTCCTGATGCCTTATCATAGCGCCGGCTCTGAAATGTAACCCTTTCAACTCCTCACCCAGTATTGCTGCCACTGCAGTATCTTTTATAAGTGTGGCCACCTTTAGCGCCTCAGCAGTGGCATACATTTCAGCACTCACATCCGCGTCAAAACCAAGTATATGGAGTAACAGATTCTCAGTGGTTAAACCCAATACAAGAGGGTTCCCATTATATTCGCCAGTGAGCTTTTCTGTACCAATTATACTATCCTTCATAAAAATCTCACCGTAAATATGCTTTACACTGTCTCGACTAAAACTGTCAACCTGCAAGGTGAATCCCACATCCTGAAGGTCCGTTGTCAGAGATCCCTGGCTACTGAGGATTCTCCCTGTTTCCCTGTTTAATTCTCCCTCCATATAACCGTTGAAGCTCACCAGTCCTTCAAGATCAGTTACTAGATCTGAATCAAACATTTTCTCCAGCCCCAGCAGATCAATAGCTCCATTCAGTTCAACTTTTAGATGAGGTAATAACATATTAATAGCTGTTATATTGGCATTAACAGATCCCTCAGGAAATGTTGCCTGAAAATCCTCAACTTTCACAAAACCTTCGCTGAAATCGAGTTTCCGTCCATTGGTAGCGTGTAAATCGAATGAAATTGCTGTCACATCCTTCTGGAGTGATTTTATCCTAAACCCGATCTGGTTGGCATTTCCGTTTACATTAATTACAGGAAGGCTATCTCCAAACGATCCTCTGACACTTCCCCACATAGTCATACTACCCGAGCCAATTTGTTCGATCTCATTTAAGTCCAGAACTCCTCTGAAAATGTAGTTCAATAATTCAAGCCCTTCATTGCTGGCCCTGAATCCAAAATCGACTTTGGGTTTTTCAGTGAATTCATAGGTTCCCCAGGTTTCCAGATCCAGACCGGAAAACTCCATCCTGCTGGGTTCTACTTCTATTATCTTTTCCATCGGATTTATGGAGACAACACTCTGGAATAAGATTTTACGATCAGTCTCATCGCTATATGTAAGGTACTTAACGCTATTTACATCAAGATTTAATTTAATGGAGGCATCGATCTTGTCGGGAAGGTAGCTCAAGCTACTCTGCAGCTCGTTTACCAACAGGCTGACATGGTTATCTGCGGTCCGGTCATTTAAAATAAGCACGATATCGAGAAGTTCCATTTGATCCAGGTTAATCCTGACCAATTGCTTACCTGAAGACTCTTTGCCCTTTTGGTCCTCTAAATAATCTCTAATTTTTATTCCCAACGCTTTTTCAAGACTCGTAACTGAATCTTCATATACTTCAACTTTGAGAAAACCTTTTTCCAGTCTGACCTCCGAGACCTGTATCTCTCTT
>JAOZUK010000443.1 GCA_029938715.1 Bacteroidales bacterium
TGAAGTAATAAATTTGAAATGTGAGCATATGGAGGAGCCGCTGGGAATCGATACAGGAATCCCCAGGCTCACCTGGCAGATGGCAGATGAAGGGCAGGGGGCCAGACAGACTGCATACCAGGTGATTGTAGGAACCGATCTGGAGGCTGTCCGCCAGGGAAGTGGTGATTCATGGAACAACGAGAAAGTCGATTCTGATGCCATGCTGGTCAACTACGATGGGTCAGAACTACAGCCTCTAACCAAATATTACTGGACCGTAAGGATCTGGAACGAAAAAAACAAACCTTCCGAACTCCCTGAAGTTGCGTCATTTGAAACCGGAATGATGGATGCTGGAAACTGGCATGCCGAGTGGATCTCAGACTCTGAAGATATTGATCTGAAACCGGCACCCTGGTTCAGAAAAGAGTTCAGTATTGAAAAGGAGGTTGCTTCTGCCAGGGCATATGTGGCATCTGCCGGTCTGCATGAACTCTATATCAATGGAGAGAGGGTTGGGGATGCACGTTTAACACCTGCCTATACCCGCTTCGACAGGAGGGTTCTCTACGTTACCCGCGATGTAACATCACTGCTTCAGCAGCAGGGGAACGCCATCGGGGTCTTACTGGGAAACGGCTGGTACAACCACCAGTCCGTAGCTGTGTGGGATTTCCATACGGCCCACTGGCGGGCGCACCCTAAATTTATGATGGAGGTGCACCTTACTTACAGTGATGGTACCAAAGAGGTAATTTCAACATCTACAGATTGGAAAACGTCACCAAGCCATGTGGTTTTCAATAGCATTTATACCGGCGAGCATATCGACAACAGGCTCTATCAGAAGGGATGGAATAGTGTTGATTTTAATGACACCGACTGGAAAAATGTAATTAAAGTAAAAGCTCCCACTGACAATATTGTGGCTGAGGTAATGCCTGCCATAAAAAATATTAAAGCCATTGCTGTAAAAAACTTCACAAAAATCGATGATCAGACTTATGTGTATGACCTGGGACAGACTTTTGCGGGAGTTACGGAGCTAAGAGTGAGCGGTGAACGCGGAACGGTGATCCGTTTGAAACACGGGGAGCAGGTGTATGACAACGGCAGGGTGGATTTATCCGATCTGGAAGTACACTACCGTCCCACTGATGATAGCGATCCTTTCCAGACAGATATCTATACCCTGAGCGGAGAAGGAGAGGAGCGTTTTATGCCACATTTTAATTACAAAGGTTTTCAGTATGTGGAGGTTACATCCAATAAACCTGTATCGTTAACTCGGGAGAGTCTGATCGGGTATTTTATGCACAGTGATGTGGAACAGATTGGTTTTATTCACTCTTCCGATACCCTTCTCGTTAAAATTTGGGAAGCAACAAATAACTCATATTTATCCAATCTATATGGTTATCCGACAGATTGTCCCCAGCGGGAAAAAAACGGGTGGACCGGCGATCCGCTGAATGCCATTGAGATGGGTACGTTTAATTTTAATTCCATTAAAATATTTGAGAAATGGATGGATGATTACCGCGATGAGCAACGCAGCGACGGAGTGCTTCCTGCCATTATACCCACTGCCGGATGGGGATACCATTGGGCCAATGGTCCCGACTGGACAAGTACCATCGTGATTATACCATGGTTTTTTTACCTCTACAATGGTGATATACGGATCCTGGAGGAGAACTACGACCGCATTAAGTTGTATCTGGATCACCTGAGTGAGATAAGCCCGGAGCACCTGACCGATTGGGGGTTGGGCGACTGGGTTCCCATAAAGTCAGTATCAAGTGTAGAACTTACTTCATCGGTCTACTTCTACACCGATGCAGTTCTTCTTTCAAAAATTGCAATAGTACTGGGGGAGAAAGAGGATGCTGAAAAGTACCTGGCACTGGCTGGAAAAGTAAAGGATGCGATAAATGAGAAGTTCCTTAACAGGGAGAAAGGTATCTATGCTTCCGGTTTCCAGACGGAATTGAGTCTGCCACTCTTCTGGGATGTGGTTCCTGAGGAGATGATCGAAAAAGTTGCATATAACCTGGCAAAAACGGTCAAAGAGAATGGTACCCAACTGGACGTGGGTTTGCTTGGTTCGAGAGCCATCCTGAATGCGCTGAGTGAAAACGGGTATCCAGACCTGGCCTGGCAACTTGCTTCAAGAAGTGAATTTCCCTCATGGGGATGGTGGATTGTTAACGGGGCAACAACCCTTTATGAAAACTGGGATATCGACGCAGAAAGTGATCTGTCGATGAACCACATCATGTTCGGAGATATTAGTGCCTGGTACTACAAAACCCTGGGGGGTATACATGCCGATGAGCGCCATCCGGGATTCAAGCATATTATTTTGAAACCTAACTTTGTGGATGGATTAAATGATTTCAGGGCCTCTCACAACGGACCGTACGGAGAGATCATTTCGGAATGGGAAAAAGCAGAGGGTGAGATCACATATTCCGTTAAAATTCCTGCAAACAGCTCAGCTACGCTCTACCTTGACGAAGATGAAATATCTGGTCCGGTACAACCAGACCAAGAGGTTACAGAGTCGGGTGGTTTGAAAAAGTTCAGCCTGCCCGCAGGTGTGTATGAGTTTATTATTCA
>JAOZUK010000444.1 GCA_029938715.1 Bacteroidales bacterium
TATACTATTGTTTTTAAGGTAGTTTATTGATAAATTTTGAGGTTCAAGTTGAAAACATTTCTCAGATCTATTTCTGTATACAATGTTTCAGAATCTTAAAATAATTATCAAGAGACAGAAAAGGTTAATCCTGATCTTCCTCTTTACCATTTTTCTCCCTTCAGTAACACTCAGTATATTCGGACTTATTGCACTGCGTAATGAGAGTTACAGATTTGAACAACAGTTCCGGGAAAACCAGATTAACCTGATAGATACAATTCGGACAGTGATTAGCCAGCAGATCGGTGAGCTGGAGAATGAAATTAATTCCCTTGTCCGAACTCCCTCATTGATGAACAAAGAATACCAGGAAATAAACACCCTGGTTGAAAATCATCTGGAGGAACATCACCTTTCCGGCCAGTTTTTTTTGGCTTATGGTGAAAATGAACCAATGTTTCCTCCCTTCCAGGGTGAAGAAAGCGGTTTTAAATCCACTCAAGTGAAGGAATTCTCCAGTCATCAGAAAAGGAAACTGGCAGAGGCGGAAAATTATGAGTTCATACAAAAGAACTACCCGGAGTCAATCTCTATCCTGAAAGAACTACTGAAGGAAATAGAAGAAAGAAACCTTCAGGCGCAAGTGCTGAACCATATTGCCCGAAACTATATGAAGCAGGATATCCTTGATAAGGCAATGGAGTACTATACGGAAATCATTCAGGATTATCCCAACACCAGAACCCCCTCCGGCACCCTGTTGCCAATTTCAGTACACTTACAACGGGTTGAATGTTACAATAGATCAGGTTTGCAGGAAGAAGCCCTTAAAGAAACATTATTAGTATTTGAAGAGATCATAAAGAACCAGCACCATCTGAGTGAAAACCAACTTTCAGCTTATGTTTCAATGGCCCGGGAGAAATTCATTAACATCAGGGATGCAACTCCGGAAATGATTAGCTCGGACACAGCATATTTGAATGACTTCGAAAATTTTAACAACTCATATCAGAAAATATTAAACAAATGGAAGGTAATCAGCACCCTTAAGAATGAATGTATTAAGGATATAACAGAGGAAGCAGTTCAAAATGGAGAATTCACTGAAGAAGTGTACAGATATTCAAAAAGAATCGGTGGTGAAGAATTCCTGATCATATCTTCTCAAATTCCTGATAAAACAAAAAAATTGGCTCAGGGTATTGCAGGAATCAGTATCAATAATACTTACCTGAAAGAGCGTATACTTGCCGAATTGATCAGGAAAGCAGGCTGGAATGCAGAGGACTCGATTAATGTTACGGATATGAGCGGTCAGATCATCTTTGGAACTAAAACGGCATCTTCCAAAGCGGACAGAATCACATCGATGTTTAAGGACAATTTTCCTCCATGGAAGATAGAAGTGAGCGGTAATCAAACCAAGCCATTTCTATTTTCAGCCATGTTTAAGAGTTACTATTTCTGGACTATTCTTGCCATGATGGCCATCCTGGGATTTGGAATTGTAATCACAGGAAGAATCATTGACCATGAAAAGGAACTCTTGAAACTAAAATCAGATTTTGTAGCTTCGGTATCACATGAATTCAAAACCCCTATTACCTCTATTAAAGCCCTTTCGGAAAGGTTATTTGAAGGCACCGTTAAAGATCAGAAACGGCTGAAAGAATATTATTCAGTGATCTCTCAGGATGCCGAAAATTTAAGCCGCCTGGTGGAGAATATTCTGGATTTTTCAAAAATAGAAGAAGGTAAAAAGCAGTATCAGTTTGAAGAAACCGACTTCATAGAATGGCTGGAAGAAACAATAAGGAATTTTTTCAGCAGAACTACCGGCAGAAGATTTGTCATTCACAAGCCTGAAAAAGATGCCACATCTCGCATTAAGATCGACAGAAATGCCATGAAACTGGCTTTCAACAACCTGCTTGACAATGCTGTAAAGTTTTCATCAGAAGATTCAAAAATAAGGGTGATCCATGAAAAGCAGGAAAATAAACTACTGGTAAAAATTATGGACGATGGAACCGGGATCCCAAAGAATGAGCAGGCTAAAATCTTTGAAAAATTCTACCGTGCAAAGAGTGCCCTGGATCATTCAACAACCGGGACAGGGCTGGGACTCACCATCGTGAAACAGGTAGTTGAAGCTCATGGAGGTGAGATCCTGGTGGAGAGTGAACCAGGCAAAGGAAGTACATTCATAGTTTTGTTGCCATTATTCACATAGTTAGAACGATAGAAAAATGAACAAAACAATCCTGATCATCGAAGACAATCCCGGTATTCAAATGAGCCTGATGGATGAACTTGAAAGTGAAGGGTACCGGGTATATACAGCCGGAGATGGCAACGATGGACTTAATCAGATCAAAGAAAAGAATCCGGATCTCATTATCCTGGATATTATGCTGCCGGGACTGGATGGTTATGAGGTATGTAAAAAAATAAGGTCCGAGGGAAATACTACCCCTGTCATTATGCTAACGGTCAAAAATACAGAAATCGATAAGGTTTTAGGACTGGAACTGGGGGCCGACGACTATGTGACCAAACCATTTAGTGTCCGTGAATTATCAGCCAGGGTAAAAACAATCTTTCGCAGGATTGA
>JAOZUK010000156.1 GCA_029938715.1 Bacteroidales bacterium
GGAACGATCTGGTGGCCGTAGGCAATGACATAGATCCCAGCCGGTCGTGGAGGGTGCCATCACTGGTGTTCGCCAATGTAGATTTTAGCGGGATCTAAGCATGCATTGTACAAAGGAATAGGGATTTTTCATTTACCTTTTTACTTCTGGCTGTTAATTAATTCGGAAGCTGGGTCGTTTTTCACAAGAGGGAATCTCTTATCTTCACCTCAGAATATTTCTGAATATGGAGATGAGAGAAGAATTCAATCACCTGATCGAGAAAGCCATTGAGCTTGAATTGAATGTGGCCAAGCTGTACTATCAATTTTACAGTCTGTTCCCTTCCGATGCCGACTTCTGGTGGCAGCTGACCATTGAGGAAAAGAATCATGCAGCACTTCTGAAAACTGTGCAGCAGATGCATGATTCTCATGTAGAGATACCCCGGGATTTCTATCCTGCGAGTATGCAGGCACTGGAGGAATCCAATCAGAAAATACTAAATGTCATCCTGGGTTTTGAGAAGCATCCCGATCGCCATCGTGCCCTCCGTACCGCCTATGAATTAGAGAATTCGGCAGGTGAGATCCACTATGAATCATTTGCAAATTCGTTAAGCAGCTCGCGTGTCGCTAATATATTTCAAAAACTCAACGGGGATGATATCAATCATGCCCAGAGGATTCGCGAATACATGAATCAACTGGGCCTCTCCTGAAAGAACCTTAATTAAAGTGTAGGTTGAGATTTCAACCGCTGAATCTCCTTCATGGCGGTGGGACCTATCTTCATGGCAAATTTCCTGGGCCATGGATTTCGTGCCGATCTGTCCAGTATGACTCCCGGAGGTGGAAGGCAAATGAAATTGCTGTTCTTCCATATGATCTTCTTCTCGATCACTTTTCCAGTCATGGCCTCCATGGCCTCTTCCTCCGACATAAGTAGCAGGCTAGAAATCACTTCCGGCCCCAGAAGAATAATAACATAGGGATTGGCAATTTCAATCTCATCGCGGATCCACTGAAGACTCTTGTTGGCGTACTCTTTATAACGTGAGCGGTTTTCCTTAATTTCCATGCTCAGCCGCTGATACTTTTTCACATGATCATCGTCGAACAGAAATACCTTTACAAGGCTGGTAAGCCAGCACTCCTGACGTTTAATTTCCAGAGTCTCCAGTATGATTTCATTAAACTCCTGTCCGGTAAACGAACTTCTGACCCTTGTCCCATCGAAATAGGGCTCTATGGAGAAGGGCGCCGTTACATCGCAAAGTGGAACATCCGGAATGTTGGAAACAAAATAGAGTTTTGCCGCAGGGTTTGGTCCGATCACCATGACTTTACCTATGGCCGTTTCGATGGGGACAACCGTATTTACTGGGTTTCCATACAGGTAGGTGTTCTCTTTAGGGAATTTTATGCTCGAAATATATTCTTTGGAGCATCTCTTCTGGTATTGATGAATAGTCATGGATACAGGTTGAATGAAAAAATCAAACAACAATTTACAATTTTCTGCTCAATATTAAAATAGAAATATAAAACTCAGTACTCTATCCCTTTTCTTGCCACCACACCTTTCTGGTAGTAGTGTTTTACTTCCACCATGTCGGTCACAAGATCGGAATAGTCGATCATCTCCTGGGTGGCATACCTTCCGGTGATCACAATCTCGGTAGATTCTGGCTTCTGTTGGAGTACTCCTATCAGCTCCTCGGCAGTATAGAGGTTATAGAAGATGGCTATATTAGCTTCATCCAGAATAATAAGATCAAATTCATCCGAACGGATAATACCAAGAAGTTCATTCAATCCCCGCCTGGCTACTTCCCTGTCCATCTCTGTGGGTGTCTTAAGGATAAAACACTCCAAACCGTATTGTTTGATGGTTATGGCCGGTAACAGCTGGTCGATCACTCTGGCTTCAGAGAAGGGTTGCCCCTTGGCAAACTGGGCTATAAAGACCTTTTTACCCGCACCTGCAGCCCTTATGGCCTGCCCCAATGCGGCTGTGGTCTTTCCTTTCCCATCGCCGGTATAGAGATGAACATAGCCTTTCATGGTGTATCCGGATTGAAAGAGAAAGCGCCGGGGGTTATTCCTGCACTAAAGGTGTCCACCGGTTCACCGGTCGAATTGAATCTGTATATATTTCCCCTCTGCAGATGATCAATTGCATCGGCTACATAGAGATGCGAAGTTACAGGATCCACCTCCAGTGCGTAGTAGCCTCCTGGGGCCAGCCCGCTATACGGGCTGGATATAATTAGTTCAGGAGCTGAAGCATTTTCAACCATATACCTGAATATATGGTTATTGATAAAGTATAGAGTATCCCCTGTGCCATTGATCTTCAGTTCAGAGGGTTTCTCCCTCTCCTCGAACCTGTGAATTATTTCCACATGACGGGTCCCTGCTTTGATCCTTAGCAATCCCGGGGTCTCATAACCGTATGGACTCTCCTGAAAACCTCCATCCGTAAGAACCCATAGAGAGTTGTGCCTGTCCAGCACCATGGAATTGGGTTGCTTCAATACCTCAATGGAGTCCACCACCCGGTCCTCTTCCGAGTCGATGATCAGAATCTGATTGTCATAGCTCCAGCAATTGGTATATACATATTTATCATATTGTAACATCTGCTCAGTAGAGTGCTGAAAGAAGCTGGAGTTGCTGTTGCTAACGGGAATGGAACCGATGATCTCATAGGTTTGTGGATTGACAATGGCAATGGAGCGGGCATAGAGGTCGGTCACATAGGCCTTGGCATCATTTACAAAATGGATATACCGGGGAGAGGTGAGGCCGGTAATTTTACCCACATACTCAAATGTTCTTACATCAATTATATATATCCGTCCGCTGTTGTTTATCACCACATAACCCAGGCTGTCCCTGATGGCCATAGAATGAGCCACATCTCCCAGAGGAAGTCCGTTAATTCCATAGAAAATATCATGATGTACCTCCTTGTGCTCAATATCATAAAAGGAGAGGGAAGCATTGCCATAGGTAAAGTTCCCTTCATTGACAATAAATAGTCCCCCTGTTGAAAGGGGCATCTCCCCTTCAGGTTCCCACAGTTCATCATCATTCATACAGCCTTGAAGAAGGAGTACCACCGGCAATGAAAATATGAGAATTATGGGTCTCAATGGGTCAGATTTTAAACACAAGGGTCAGGTAATAGTTTCTTCCGGGCATCGGTCTGTAAAGAATTGAGTGATAAGATTCGTTAAACAGGTTGTAGACCTTAAATTCAGTGGAAAAACTGAGCTGTTTAAGTTTGAAATGTTTGCCTATGGCCACATCATTCATAAAATAGGGATACAACCAATCACGACTTGTCACATCGTTGCTGGAGGTGGTATACCTTTCGCTATAGCCATTGAATTGATAGGAAAAATAGAAGGCTCCCAGCGAGAGATTCGCCAGCATATTGCCGGAGTGTTCGGGAATATAGACAAGTTGTTTTCCATCTGAGGCATCGCTCCAGATCAGAGGGTCTCCGTAATTAATTGCACTGGTGTAGGCATATGAACCCGATAATTTGTATTGCAATTTGCTCAGATTACCCATTAGTTGAACTGAGTATTCCAGCCCTTTTGACAGGACCCTCTGTATGTTCCGGGGCTCCCAGTACCCCTGGTAGGAAGGAATCCACACGATCCAGTTATTAATATCGGTTCGATACACTGTCACCTCTGTCTTAAATAGCTGATCTGAAAACTTTTGCTGATAAGCCAGACCCAACTCTACAGAGAATCCGTCTTCGGGTAACAAATCGGGGTTGCCTCCTGGTTGCCAGTAGAGATCATTGAGAGAGGGATGGTGATAGTTCCTGGCAATGCTTCCTTTCAGAATCAGGTCCACCTCCTTCATTAATCTGAAATCCATACCCAAAAAAGGAATGAAAGGGACCCTCTCGCCATCAATCCAATCCTGTCGCAACATCAGGTTTACGTTTACCCTATCGGCAAAACCTTTCCGCAGTGCACCAAAAAGGGAGATTTCACTACGCTGGTTTTCATATCCAGTATGGGAAACCGAATCTTTCGAACTCACAAAATGGGTATTTACATCCAACACCCCCTCCACAGAAAAATCCCCACCCAGGTCTGAAGCGTAAGAGAGGGTGTTAAAGAGGCTCTTCTGTTTGCTTTCAGAATAGATGGCGGGAATAAGCCCCAGTCCGGGAACCCTGTTCATCTGAGAATAATCCAATTGCTTGTCCGAATAGCCCGACCGAAGCATCACCCTTCCATATGAGCTGTAATATTTCCAGTCGGCCACCACCTTATGATCTATGTCCTGCTGACTATTCAGGTTGGAGTTATCAGGTCCCTCGTAACTGGTAGGTCGGGGAATGGTGCGATCGGCACTTTGACCCCAGTATTTAAGAGAGAGCAGGTGATTCGCCCGGGGCCGGTAGTAAAGCTCCTGCAGCAATCCCCACCTGGTATATTCAGCATTGCTATTGGTGTCCAGGGGGTTATTCACCTCTCCCGTAACGGGATCGATATTTCCAATGCCCCTGTTTATATAGGTATAATCGTTCTTTGAATAGTTGTGATACATTCGGGTTTTGGATATGATCTTTTTGTTTCCCAATGTGAACTGGACAAACTCATCCAAAGTTTGATAGCTGCCCACTCCCTGAACATAATTGAATACCTCCTTTTCGTTCCAGTTTACTTCATTGTTCATGTGGATAGATCCACCAATACCCCCGCTTCGGTCAGCTATAGAAGCCGAACCATGATTAAGTTGTAATTTGTCGATAATATAAACGGGGATCATTGAGAAATCGACCATACCGGCCATGGGGCTGTTGATATTGATGCCATTCCAGCTGACCTGGGTATGGGAGGCAGCGGTACCCCGAAAAGATGCTGTGGCCAGTGCACCACGACCATGATTCTTAATAAAGACAGATGTGTTTTCCGAAAGCAGGTCAGATAACGACACACTCATTTTATTCTGGATCACACTGGTATCCACATAGGTTTGCCTGATTCCGGCTTGCTCCTTTATAAATATCCGGGAAGAGACTATTTCCACCCCTTCAATATGGATCAGAGAATCGGTGATTCCCTGG
The DNA here is from genome assembly GCA_029938715.1 of Bacteroidales bacterium. GTDB lineage: Bacteria > Bacteroidota > Bacteroidia > Bacteroidales. Next base: position 5,083 of record JAOZUK010000156.1, read on the forward strand.
GCCAAAAGAGCCGACCCCATACACCACATGATCCATATGAAAAAGCTTCTGCGTATCATATCAAATGATCAGTAGTCTTAAACGTTGCATGGAGACTCCGTTGTCTATTCTAACCATATATAAACCTGAAAGGAGTGAACTGATATCCAGGGTGCCGCCACGGTACTCCTCCATATGGAGCACGATTCTGCCTTCAGCAGTATAGATCCTCAGGGCGGCCTTTTCGATTCCCCGGATCTGCACAATCTCACTGGCCGGATTGGGGAAAATATAAGCCTCCTTTTCCCCAATGAATCTCACATGATCAGATGTAGGTGTCGCCACAATATTGGTAGATACTGAAGTGTTAACCTGGGGTATGTCCTTCAGGTAGGCGGTAAGCGTTACCGATCCCGGTTCAGTGGCTCTTAACACATGTTGCTCATCTACGGTGACCTCCGGGTTGGAGGAGCTCCAATCCACAGCCGCATTCTGAATAATCCTTCCCTGGTAAAATGCATAGACCTCCATCTGGTATTCAAAACCTGCTATTTCTGTAGGCAGATCCCTGATTACCAGTAGGTTGAGATTGCCTTCTACCGATAGATCGGGAACCACATCAACTCCACCAGTAATCTCTGTGGAGAGCTCTCCCAAATATTTTCCGTCGGCCAGCATGGCATTCTGAACTTTCACAAAATGGATCCGGTCAAGATCCACATAGGAACCTGTAGAGTCTACTGCCCAGTGGATATCAAATGCGTCTCCGCCCGAATTCTCCACTTCGGGAGTATAAGGATTGTCTGGCAGGATGAGGGAGGTCTGGCCCCGCGTTTGGTTATCAGCATATCCAAAGGCCCTTCGTGCCGATTTAAGTACCGGAGGATGATCCACATCCACTGCGCCCTCTATCAAAGTGCCGGTCAACGTATATTTTTCCGGTACAATGGCCGGAAATGAATCCCGGTAAGGATAGTAAGGCTGGGTGTGAATGGAATTTATTTTAATGAATCCACTGTCTCCCAGCTGGTCGGACCAGGGCACCTCCCTGGCTACTGTATCCCCTGGATTTAAATAAGTTACCTGATAATTTCGGCGGGAGGTAGAGAAGTAGAAATCGCTCCCTGCAAGCTCTAACCATGTATCATCGGGTAGCCCGTTCTCATTTTCATCTTTCATTACCCATACCACACCTGGTTCCGACCAGTGTTCCATGGGATTTCCAAAGAGGGTAAAGTCGATTCCAAAAGGATTTTCGGGATCGTTTTCCACCGGCTCTTCGAAACGAAAAATAACATAACCTCCAAAAGCTCCCAGGCACATGGATCCATTTACTCCCCCCACCAGGGTTGAAGCAGCTACCGGAGATCCCCATGGAACGGTATTTGTAAATTGCCCGGGAGCAGGAACATATTCAAGTACCTGGGAAATATACTGAGCTTCGGTCCAGGTGAAGCTCAATATACTTAATCCGATGGCTAGAAGGGTTCTCATCAACCTGTTACAATTTCTGAATCATTGTATTGAATAAGCCTTTTTCCATGCCAATCCTCACGACATACTGACCTGCAGGAAGACTTCCCAAATCAATGGTCTGTCCTGACTCAAAACCAGAATTCTGATACACAGTGGAGCCGGTAATGCTCAGGATGGTTACATCCAGTAATCCAGGTGTCTGGGCTTTGATGGTAAATGATCCATGGGTTGGATTGGGATAGACTCCTACTTCCAGTCCTGATTGTCCCTCAACACCACCCGGCCATTCAATGGTCACCACAAAAGTATCTGTGGTTTTAAGTCCGCCCGAAACTCCTTCAATAACGATTTCTGCCTCCTCGTATGCCGATTTCACAAGTTGATACCTGCCTCTCAGGGTAAGTTCCTTGCCCGAGATAGATGCTTCAAGCATATCTTCATTGCTGTTGGAGAGGATCGATAGGTCAACTGCATCATCTCCATCGTCCGGATCAGAAAAAAGACCACTGAGGTCAATAACAGTGTCGGAACCATCGCTAAGAATGGTGATATCTGGCTGCTGATTTTTCACATAGGGAGCTGCATCCGGAATCACATAGAGGTTATCCAGGCAAAAATACCCTGGTGTATTCATGCCCCAGTCTCCCATATCAGACGACGAAAGTGCAAACTGCAAACTGTCCACCTTACCAAGGGAGGAGAGGTCTACCCATTGCCATGTATTTACAATGTAATCTTCGAATGAGTTTTCTGACCGGAAATCGGCCAGATAGAATGAGAGGGTGTCTGGATCGTTTCCATCCCTGGCTCCCCATATATCCAACCTGAAGAAATCGGGATCGGTCCCCTCTTCTCCTCCAAACTTCTTAGTAAAATCATCCCCATGTCGCATGGAGAGTCCTGAGTATGTACTGTTTGTCACAAAGAATCCCTCCACAGCATAAGCCTTATCTTCATTAAAGTCTAAAACAGCTGGGGAAGTAGCATAACCTACCCCATAATTTTCACTCCCGTCAAATCCATCCCCGGTAAGGGCACTATACTGGTTCATCCAGCCGGGAGTGGTGTTATCGGTGATATTTGAATGGGCCCACCCACTCCACGAAAACCAGTCCGGATTGTAGCTATTGTGGAACCTTACAGCATTTGATGTAAAAGCTCCGGATCCGTCAGATCCATTCCAGTAACTTTCAGGATTGAGGGTAAGATCGTCCATATCAGAAATCATTTGGTCTCCCTGAATTTTTGGCCAGGTCCCCACTGTGGTCCTTAATTCCAGAACTTCCTCCCCAACACTTGCCAGAATCAGAACATTGGACTGACCCATATCCGCCAGTGTTCCTACCAGATAATGGTCTCTGAGGTGTAGACTAGCTACAGTGGGATTGGAAATATCCTCCATGTAGAAACTAAAAGCATCCACATCATCGGGATCGGTGACAAACTGGGTAAGATCCAGAGAATCGATGGATTCGTCCTCATACCCGGACAGCGCTGGCAAATTACCGGTATGAATAGGGGGATAGTTTGCTGTATGCAGATCTATAAGGGGCTGCCCGAATGAGAAGGTAAGGAGACGTTCACCCATGTACGGGTTCGTGAAGTCACCCATGGATTTCACACTCCCCAGCCAATCCCATTCGCCCGCTGCCACAGCAAGTGTATCTATGTTATACCCATCTCCGCCCATAAAGGGTCCGTTAAACATGGCCAATACTTTTGGACTGCCAAACAGATTCATGGTAAAGATGAGATTGAAGCCTTCATCAATTTCACAGTCAGAAATTCCCGCCGGTACATCGGTCAGTTTTTGCCCATCGGAAATTTGCAAATGAGCTGCACCCACTGTTCCAACGACTGCCTCCAGATCAGCCATGTACCAGCGGTAAATGGCATTTGGGTCCAAAGAATAAGAGGTGCCATAATAGAGGTTTTTCAATGTGTCCATGGCCATTCCAGCAGAATTACCTCCCACTTCAACAATCAACCTGTGTTGATTCATTCCCGAGGTATCGAGCATATAAATACCGTTGGGATCTCCCCAGTTGGGACTGTTCAATCCTGAAATCAGTATGCTCTCCTTCCAGAAGATCAGATCGAAGTTACCCGGGAACTTTGCTTTTAGAGTCCATGCCCCACTCTCCATATCGATGCAGTAGATGCGATCATCGGCATTGCCATCGCTGGTATACCCGGCCCAAATGCTCTTTTCATCAGGTGAAATGGTGAGGAAACTGGCATAGTTAGCCACCTGATAATCGGCAGGCTCACCATATTTTGCAAGCTCTTCACCTGTAATGGCATTAACTACATGGATGGTGTCTCCATCCTGAATATAGACCCGGTCCCCTTTAACGTCAAAGGCACCAATCCGGGTGTACTCAGACAAAAAATCGGCCACCCTGTAGCCCGGCTCAGGGGCCAGGTAGGTTTGACCAAATAACGCTAAGACCTGCATAAGCAGACCACTCATAATAATGTAAAACTTTTTCATGCTGCTGCAATTTTAATATGATTATTAAAATTCGCAGCGGGCGATGGTGAGGCAAGACCAATGTTGAAATTTGACCAGCTTCCCGTTCACCGCGGGCTGCAAAAACCTAGGGTATCGCTGGCAGGTCTTCTGACTCATCCGAATTTCTGAAACCTTCCCATTCTCTCCGCACGTGGCGTAAAATAAACAGTGGTCATTTTTCAGAAACCATATGGCCAATAGATTGGCCTGGATTGACTCCTGGCTGGTGCCAGTCATCGTTCCTTAGTGGATT
>JAOZUK010000445.1 GCA_029938715.1 Bacteroidales bacterium
AATTACATTTTTTACCTAATCTTTAAAAACTTACAATTTGATGAATACCATTCATTAATTAAATTAAAATTATTTTAATAAAATATGAAAGCTTGAATTCGGTAATTTAGACAAAATATATTGATGCTGAATTACTTATAATTTTATGACTGTCCCTGGTTGATCCGGTCCGGCAACATGCAGTTCAATATTTGAAGCATTCAAACTCTTGGAGACTTCAAGAACTGCTTTCTCGGGACAATTATTTTCTTCACTCAAATGGGCAAGAATAACATGTTCCAGGTGATCCGTCTTTAGTTCCGATACCAGTGTTCCTGCATCCATATTGGATAAATGGCCGGTTCGGCCCTTGATTCTCTGTTTGAGATGCCATGGATAGGAACCGTTAATCAGCATTTCCGGGTCATGATTTGATTCAAGATATAAGATATTGCTATTCTTCAGATACTCTTTTACAAGATTTGTGACAATACCAAGGTCAGTGGCTATACCTAATTTGTGATTCTTGTATTCAAGCGTCAACCCGACAGGATCTTCAGCGTCATGGGAAATGGAAAACGGACTGACCAGAATCTGATCCATTTCAAACGGGGTGCCGCACTCAAAAAAACATAGATTTTCAATTTTACCAAGATTTGAGCATGCCTGCCAGGTCTTTTGTGTGATATAAACAGGGATATGGAATCGACGGCTCAATATTCCTGCCCCTTTTATATGATCGGAATGCTCATGGGTAATAATAATAGCGCTGAGACTTTCAGGATCAATATTTATGGTGTTCAACCGCCGTTCAATTTCAATTCCTGAAAGTCCGGCATCTATCAGAATGGAAGTATTATTACAGGATACAAAAAGACTGTTCCCCTTGCTGCCGCTGGCAAGGGGACAGACACAAAATGAATTATTTGTCATCAGATGAAGTATCTTCATCGTTTTTTGCAGCTTTGTAACTCAGCTTTATCTTCCCGTCTCTGGTGACATCCAGAACTTTTACAGGGATGACTTCTCCTTCTTTAAGCACATCTGTTACTTTTTTAACCCTGTAATTAGCCAGTTCTGAAATATGTACCAGCCCATCAGTGCCCTGCTTGATATTTACAAAAGCGCCAAAGTCGGTGATCTTAACAACGGTACCCTGATAAATTTCACCAATCTCAGGATCAAGGGCAATATCTGATACCATTTTTAACGCCAGCGCAGCGTCTTCTTCATTTTCTGCAGCAATCTTGACGATACCGGAATCATTGACCTCAATAACGGTATTGGTCTCTGCCTGAAGCGCTCTGATCACTTTTCCGCCAGGACCGATGATGTCGCGGATTTTATCGGATTTAATTTGAATACTAACAATTTTGGGTGCACGGGGGGAAACTTCCGGCCTTGTCTCCTTAAGGGTTTCAAGCATTTTGTTAAGGATGTGGATCCTGCCGCCACAGGCCTGGTTAAGGGCTGTCTCCATGATCTCTTTTGAGAGTTCCTTAATTTTAATATCCATCTGGAGAGCGGTGATTCCTTCAGCAGTTCCAGCCACTTTAAAATCCATATCTCCGAAATGGTCCTCATCTCCGAGAATGTCCGAAAGTACAACAGTCTTGTCTCCATCTTTAACAAGTCCCATGGCAATCCCGGAAACCGGTGCTTTTATGGGAACACCGCCATCCATTAATGCCAGGATTCCAGAACAGATCGTTCCCATGGATGAACTTCCATTGGACTCCAGAACCTCTCCCACCAGACGGATGGTATATTCAAAATCTTCCTGGGAAGGAAGAACTTTTGCAATGGCCCGACTGGCAAGATTTCCATGGCCAATATCTCTTCGGCTGGGTCCGCCGGCACGCCTGACTTCTCCCACTGAAAAGGCCGGAAAATTATAATGGAGCATAAAAGCCCTTGTTTCATTTCCCATCAGGGTTTCAACACGTTGTTCATCCATGCCCGAGCCCAGGGTCAAAACACCTAAGACCTGGGTTTCACCCCGTGTAAAAAGAGCTGAACCATGGGGCATGGGAAGATTTCCCACTTCACAGTCAATTTGTCTGATTTCATCAAAGGCTCTGCCGTCAATTCTTTTATCCTCTTTCAGGACGATGTCACGGCTGACCTTTTTAACACATTTACTAAAGGCCTCTTTTATCTCTTTAGCCTGTTCGGGACAGGTCTCGACAAAATGTTCAACAACCTGCTCTTTTAAGACGCTGAGAGCTTTTCCACGCTCAATTTTTGTTTTGATCTGAACCTCTTTATGAATTTTATCTTTTGAATATTCAATCACTTTGGCAGCCAGTTCTTCATCCTTGGCGGGTAATACAAACAGCCGTTTTTCTTTTCCAAAGGCCTCTTTCAGCTCAACCTGCAGATCAATAATGGGCTGCAAGGCTTCATGGCCAAAAAAGATGGCATCCAGCATATCTTTTTCCGAGACAATATCTGCTCCGCCTTCCACCATGACCACACCGGTTTTTGATCCGGCCACAACCAGTTCAATATCACTTTCTTCCATCTGCTCAATGGTGGGGTTGGCAACAAACTGCCCATCTATCCTGCCGACTTTAATACCGGCAATGGGCCCGTCAAAGGGAATATCAGACATTTG
>JAOZUK010000446.1 GCA_029938715.1 Bacteroidales bacterium
TTCCCACCAGAGCAGGTTCACCGTTTGGGGATCATAAAGGGTGTCGAACCTGAAGCTATCCGGACCGGCATATTCCGATTTTTGAAAGTTGGGTCCCAGCATGCAGCCCCACATGCCGACCATCAGTGTAAAGAAGAGGAGTGATTTTCTCATGCGGTGGAGGGTTTTGCCAGACGCTTCCGGAGTTTAAGTTTTTTCCTGGTTTTATAGGCTTCCAGAATACCAAAGGCAGAAACCACATAGATCACTGCAATCATGATCATAATCACCCGCATCCACACCTTTCCCCCTGCATCGTCGGTCCCCGAAATGGACTGTCCCATGATCAGCAGAAAGGTGGAGAATCCCATTCCAAACAGGGGAGCCTTCGGACTGGATGAAAACAAGCGGGACGAAAAGAAGATCGCAGTGGCCAGCACCATCAATATAAAAAACAGATATTGCGGGACCATCACCAGCAGTTCAAATGCCACAATGGCAAAGAGGCCTCCCAACAGGTTCCCGATGATCATGGCCTTCCCGGCCTTATAGTTGAAGCTGGGTTGCATGGAGAGCAGGACGATAAAGATGAGGATGATCAATCCGCCGCTCCATTGAAAGAAGAAGAAGGCCAGCACCACCGGAAAAACTATAATAAGCGTTTCCAATGCATACCTGAATCGGGCTTCAGTAGATGGAACTGCTCCAGGAGGTACCTGACCCGCTTTGTCTGCTCCGGGAACTGACTTATCGGGAAACAGGGCATAGACCACCCATACCAGAATAACGGTGATGGCAGCACCCAGGATAAATGTTTTTGTAAAAACAAATGCCAGGGCCATGCTCTCCATCCCAAGCATGGGGAGCAACAGCAGTGAGATTAACATAAATACCTTGGCTTTTGCACTCAGCCGGTTGGTATAGAAGATGGAGAGCAGCGCCAGTCCCAGCAGCAGAATGAAGAGAAACATATAATCCAGTAAATACCTGGTAAAGACAAATCCGGAAATTGTGGTGGCTGCAATGATTCCAATAAAAGTCATTCCCTCCCTGAACTTTGGCATGGTAGTGCCCGGTGCAAGAAATCCCAGGGCTAGTACCGGGGTAAGAAAGGCCATATCCCAGCCAATACCCATGGCCAGAGCCATCAAAAGGGTAGAGCCCACGGCATATCGAACCACAGGCCGTAAACCGTCAGATTTTTGATTAATTGACATACGAGAGCCAGGAATTAAGCTTGATACGGATTCTGGCAATGGAGTTAAGCAACCTGTAATCGCCAGTAAATACAACTACCTCGGCCTGTCCTCCAGCGCGGCATAACTCCAGAACCTCTTGATTGTTAAAAGCTATAGTGACGGGAAAGCGTTGCGGTTCGCGCAACCAGGAGCTTGAGCTACCGATTGCAGGAAGCGTTCCGGGATTCACCGCATTCCCGGCATCCACACCCGAGCCAATCCCACGAACATGCCCTTCGAAGAGCTCTCCAGGGGCAATATCCAGTGTGAATTTCACCGGATCACCGGGCTTCATATTGGAGAGGTTGTTCTCGCGAAAATCGGCCTGCAACCACACATCCTGTTTTGAAACCAGGGTGGCCAGGGGCTGTCCGGCCTGGCCATAATAGCCCTCATCCACATTAAAACTTTCAATGATCCCTTCGTTGGGTGCATAGATGGTGGTATAGGAGAGGTCCAGTTGGGCTTTCTCCAGTTCGGCAATCGCCAGGCGAAGTTGTGGATTCTCGGGACCCACCACACCCAACTCCTCCTGAGCCCTGGTGAGATTGGCCTCAGCTGAGGCCAGCGTCTCTATGGCCTGGTCCAATGAAGTCTCCACGCGGTCGATATCAGCCTGGGAAACCGCACCCGGATTTTTCTCCATTACCCGCTGGGTTCTGTTGTAGCTTCGTTGGGACCGGTCCAACTGAGCCCGGGCCACTCCCACGCTGCTGGAGGCAGCTTTCACATTGGCCCCCTGTGCACCCATTTGCTGGGTGGCATTGTCCACATTGGCCCGGGCCTTGTGCACAGCCAGTTCAAAGGGAAGCCTGTCCAGTTGAAACAGTGTGTCATAGGCCTTTACCACGCTATTGAGTTTTACCCGTACATCGGTTAGATAGCCCGACACCCTGGGGGTGATGGGAATGATCAACTCAGTGATTCTTACCTGGTTGGTATAGGGGGTTCGTCTGTCGGCCAGAACGTACCAGATGAAAAAAAGGAGGGAGATTAGTAGCACAACTCTGGTCACCCAGACCATGGTTGGCTTTTTCTTGATTTCGGCCGGGGGAGCTTCTGTTTGACTTTCAGGATCTTTCAGGTCGGGATTCTTTTCAATTGTCTCCGTGGTTGGTTTCTCTTCAGACATCTTGAATTATTTGTAAAGGCTGATAAACTTGTTGTTGTACAACTAATTTACAAAAAGGAACGCAAAAAGTTCAATTCAGCAGGTAATTACAACATTTCCTTTTTTATGTCCTTTATCCACATAGCTGTGTGCCTCTGCAATTTGTTCCAACGGATATTGTCTGTCGATAACCGGCGTTATTATTCCTGTCTCCATCAGCTCTTTGAGTAATACCAGGTCTTTAGTCCTTTTTTGTGGTGACCTT
>JAOZUK010000157.1 GCA_029938715.1 Bacteroidales bacterium
TGTCTAACTTATTAATTTTAAAGTAATTATCTAATGTCTGACGAAAGTAAAAAAGTTGAAAACGAAGTTGCTCCTGAAACCACTGAGGAGAAAGTAGCAGCTGAAAATCAATCAACTGAACCCACCAAAGAGGTAACACCTGAAAAGGAGCCTGAAGCTGAGGAGCCTGTAGTTGAGGAATCTGTAGCTGAGGAGCCTGTAGCTGAGGAGCCTGTAGCTGAGGAGCCTGTAGTTGAGGAATCTGTAGCTGAGGAGCCTGTAGCTGAGGAGCCTGTAGCTGAAGAAAAATCAGCCAAAGCAGATCCAAACACTGGAGTAGCAGATTTTAACTGGGAAGAGTTTGCAGCGGATGATCTGGAATCAAATGTTGATCAAACAGAATTTGAAAAAATGTATTCGGAAACACTTTCAACCATTGCCGAGAATGAGGTGATAGATGGTTTAGTGATTTCCATGAATAAGCGTGAGGTTGTAATCAACATTGGATATAAATCTGAAGGTGTGATTTCACTGAGCGAATTCCGTTATGATCCTGATCTGAAGGCAGGAGACAAAGTGGAAGTGTTTGTGGAGAGCCAGGAAGACAAAAAAGGTCAGCTGGTACTATCCCACAAGAAAGCAAGAGCTGTACGCTCCTGGGATCGTGTGAACCAGGCACTTGACCAGGACGAAGTAATTCAGGGCTACATTAAATGCCGTACCAAAGGGGGTATGATCGTAGACGTGTTTGGAATTGAGGCATTCCTGCCCGGTTCACAAATTGATGTAAAACCCATCCGGGATTATGATGCTTATGTAGGCAAGAGCATGGAATTCAAGGTGGTTAAAATCAACCACGAATTTAAAAACGTAGTTGTTTCGCACAAAGCACTGATCGAAGAGGAGCTGGAGCAGCAGAAGAAAGAGATCATTGCTAAACTGGAAAAAGGACAGGTACTGGAAGGTACTGTTAAGAATATTACTTCATATGGTGTATTTATCGACCTTGGTGGAGTAGACGGACTTATCCACATTACCGACCTTTCATGGGGCCGTGTCAATCATCCTGAAGAGATTGTTGAACTGGATCAGAAGCTAAATGTGGTTATTCTTGATTTTGATGATGATAAGAAACGAATCGCTCTTGGTCTGAAGCAGCTGACTCCTCATCCATGGGATTCTCTGGATGAAGCCATGAAGGTGGGAGACCAGCTCAAAGGTCGCGTTGTTGTGATGGCTGACTATGGCGCATTTGTTGAGATTGCCTCCGGTGTGGAGGGTTTAATTCACGTTTCAGAAATGTCCTGGTCACAGCACCTTAGGAGTGCACAGGAATTTATGAAAGTGGGTGACGAAGTGGATGCCGTAATTCTTACGCTGGACCGAGAGGAGAGGAAAATGTCACTTGGGATCAAGCAGCTGAAGACTGATCCATGGGAGAAGATCGATGATGTCTATACTGTAGGAAGCAAGCATATTGCAAAAGTCAGAAACTTCACCAACTTCGGTGTCTTTGTAGAGATTGAAGAGGGAGTGGATGGACTCATCCACATTTCCGATCTGTCCTGGACCAAAAAAATCAAGCATCCGGCTGAATTTACATCCATTGCTGCCGATATCGAAGTTGTTGTACTTGAAATTGATAAAGAGAATCGTCGCCTGAGTCTTGGGCATAAGCAGCTTGAGGAGAATCCATGGGATGTCTTCGAAAGTGTATTTGGAGTCGATTCCATTCATGAAGGCACCATTATCGAATTGATGGACAAAGGTGCGGTTGTTGCTCTTCCCTATGGAGTTGAAGGTTTTGTCACTCCTAAACACCTTGTAAAGGAGAGTGGTAGCCCTGTAAAAGTAGATGAGAAATTAGATTTTAAGGTCATAGAGTTTAATAAGTCGGCAAAAAAGATTATCTTGTCTCATAGTCGGATCCATGAGGATAAGCGGAAATCTTCTGATCGTACAACCAGGAAGAGCGAAGGGGATGAGGTTAGAAAAGCTACCAGAAAACTGAAAACCAACCTAGAGAAGACAACTCTTGGTGATATTTCTGAACTGGCTGCATTGAAAACTGAGATGGAAAAGAATCAGAAGAGTGCTGAAAAGAAGAAGAAAGACGCTGGAACCGATAAAGAAGATTAAAGTAAACCCTTTAACAATTAATTCAGCTATGGAATTCAAGATTGACAAATTTGAAAACCACACTTTGATTAAAGTTCTGGAGGAAAAACTGGACACACATATAGCGCCGACCTTAAAGTCAGAACTGGTTCTTGTATCCGGGAATGGTGAGAAAAACATCATCCTTGATCTTGGTAATTGCAGGTACTGTGATTCTTCCGGATTGAGCGCTATTCTTGTGGCTAATCGCCTTTGTAAGAATGCAAGCGGGACATTTGTATTAACAGGCTTAAATGATGCAGTTGAAAGGTTAATCACTATTTCACAACTTGATACTGTATTGAATATCTCTAATACCCTGGAAGAAGCAGCATCCCTGATCAAAGAGGCTGGATAATTTTGTCTTGGTGTCATTTGAATTAATTATACTTGGTAGCAGTTCTACGCTGCCTACTTCGAAACGTTTTCCAACCGCTCATTTACTTAAGGTAGATGAGCGGTTTTTTTTAATCGATTGTGGAGAAGGGGTTCAGATGCAGTTGCGCAAATTCGGATTTAATCCAGGGAGGATACACCACATATTTGTATCCCACCTGCATGGCGACCATGTTTATGGGTTATTCGGTCTTCTTTCCACCATGGGAATGATGGGAAGAAAAGTCCCTCTTAATCTCTATGGCCCATCTCGGTTAAAAGAGATGATGGCACAACATTTTTCTTTTTTTGGTTCATTGCCGTTCCCCTTGGATTTCCATTCTCCCTCCTCCGATACTTCGATCCCTATCTATGAGGATGAGAAGGTAACAGTTACACCCATACCATTGAAACACAGGATTCTCACCTATGGATATCTGTTCCGGGAGAAGAAGAAGGAGCTGAATGTCAGGAAAGATCTGGTGGAGAATTACGGAATAGGAATTGCTGATGTGGTCCGGATCAAGCAAGGGGAAGACTTCATAACCTCCAATGGATCCTTAATCCCAAATAGAAGACTAACTCTTCCGCCTTATCATCAGCGATCGTATGCATATATTTCAGATACGGTATTTGATCCGGATCTGGCCGGAGTTTTAAAAAATGTGGACCTGTTATTTCACGAGGCCACATTTTCGAATAACGATAAGAAACTGGCAGCCGAAACCATGCATTCCACATCCGGGCAGGCCGCCACCCTTGCAAAAATGGCAGGTATTAAAAAGTTGCTTATCGGGCATTTTTCCAGCAGGTATAAGGATCATGGAGTGCTTGAAGAGGAGGCCAGAGAGGTATTCCCTTATACAGATGGTGTTAATGATGGTGAAATCTATTCCGTTCCCCTTGAGAGGGTATCCACAGAATAAATACTATTTTTGCATCAATTAGATCCTAAAACAGACTTACAGGTGAAAGAGAAGATTTTAATTCTTGATTTTGGCTCTCAGTATACCCAGTTAATTGCCAGGAAAGTAAGGGAACACAATGTTTATTGCGAAATATATCCCTACAGTAAGTTTCCTGATCCGGACCATACTGTAAAGGGGGTAATCCTTTCAGGCAGTCCATTCTCAGTCAGAGATGAGTATGCTCCCATTCCAAATCTAGATAAGATTAAAGGAGCATTTCCGCTGCTGGGAATTTGCTACGGAGCTCAATTTCTGGCACACCACTATGGAGGAGAAGTAAAACAATCTGATTTAAGGGAATACGGCAGAGCCAGGTTAAATTATATGGACACCGGGAATCCGTTGCTCAGAAATCTGAAGAGCAATTCCCAGGTTTGGATGTCTCACGGAGATACCATTAATACCCTTCCCACTGGCTGTAGAGTGATAGCCAGTACAGGCGATGTGGAAGTTGGAGCCTATGCATCTGACAATGAAACTACCTGGGGATTACAATTTCACCCTGAGGTTTATCACACCACAGAGGGAAAAACCATACTCTATAACTTTTTGAGCGAAATATGCGGTTGTCAAATGGACTGGACCCCGGAGGCGTTTGTGGAAAGCACCGTAGCTGATTTAAAGAGCAAACTGGGTGACGATAAGGTGGTTTTGGGTCTTAGCGGGGGAGTGGATTCAACCGTGGCTTCTATTCTGTTACACAGGGCCATTGGCTCCAACCTTACCTGTATTTTTGTGGATAACGGACTGCTTCGGAAAAATGAGTTTGAGACGGTTCTTGAATCATACAAGGTACTGGGTTTATATGTGATAGGAGTTGATGCAGGGGATAAATTTATCGATGATCTGGAGGGGGTAACCGATCCGGAGGACAAACGGAAAAGTATTGGCAAGAATTTCATTGAAATTTTTGATCAGGAGGCTAAAAAGCTTAAGAATGTGTCGTGGCTGGGGCAGGGAACCATCTATCCAGATGTGATTGAATCGGTATCAGTCAATGGTCCCTCGGCGACCATCAAATCGCACCATAATGTTGGCGGACTTCCTGATAAGATGAACCTCAAGGTGGTGGAGCCACTGAGGCTGCTCTTTAAGGATGAAGTAAGAAGAGTGGGGAAGGCATTGAAAATTCCTTCTTCTTTCCTGAAGCGGCATCCCTTCCCGGGTCCCGGACTGGGCATACGCATTCTGGGTGAAATCAGCAGGGAGAAGATCAGGCTTGTTCAGGAGGCGGATGATATATACATTAAGGCATTGCATCGATATGGGTTGTATGACCGAATATGGCAAGCCGGAGCCATTCTGCTTCCAGTTCAGTCAGTTGGAGTAATGGGGGATGAACGTACTTACGAGTATGTTGTAGCCTTAAGGGCCGTTACATCCACAGATGGAATGACTGCAGATTGGGGACATCTGCCCCATGAAGTTCTCAGTCAGATTTCAAATGATATCATTAATAAGGTAAGGGGGATAAACCGGGTAGTTTATGACATCAGCTCGAAACCCCCCGCCACCATCGAATGGGAGTAGGAAGGTTTATTTAATATACTGTCTCAACTTTTTCCATCGAAAGTCGTTATAATAATATGTATTACAACAGAATAATCATGGATAGAATAAAACAATATATGGTGTTGTTACTGATTGCAGTTACAACTGTCACATTGCAGGCACAATGGAATCCGGAGGCCCTTAAGCTTGCACAGGTGATGGATAAGGTGAGCCGGTTTTATGTGGATTCCATAGATGACAGTGATGTGGTGGAACGTACCATTGTAACTATGCTTCACGAACTTGATCCTCACTCCTCTTATCTGAGTAAAGAGGAGCTGGAGGGATTGAGTGAGCAATTGGAGGGAGAGTTTGAGGGAATAGGAGTAAGTTTTAATGTCCTGGAGGATACCATCTATATTATACGGGCCATTTCAGGCGGACCTTCCGAAAGGGTTGGAATCATGGCTGGAGACCGGATTATAAAGGTTGAAGGAGAGACTGTGGCCGGTATTGGAATTACCTCAAGGGATGTACAAAAACATTTAAAGGGTCCCAAGGGAACACGGGTCGATGTTTCGGTGAAACGAAGGAACGAGGCCGAATTACTGGATTTCAACATTACCCGGGATAAGATACCGGTTTACAGCCTGGATGCTTCTTATATGGTTAACGACCGGATAGGGTATGTAAAACTGGCCAGGTTCTCTCACAGTAGTATTGAAGAGTTTGAAAAGGCATTGAAATCTTTGAAGCGGGAAGGCATGGAAGACTTGATCCTTGACCTTTCAGGGAATGGGGGAGGATGGCTTCCGGTGGCTGTAGAACTGGCTGACCATTTTTTGTCGGGGAGCAAAGAAATTGTGCGCACTGAGGGAACCAAGGTGCCCGACAGGAAATACACAGCACGGAAACCAGGCCTGTTTGAAGACGGAAACCTGGTGGTAATGATTGATGGCAGTTCAGCATCAGCCAGCGAAATTGTGAGCGGAGCTATTCAGGACTGGGACCGGGGGGTGATTGTGGGAAGACGCTCTTTTGGTAAAGGATTGGTTCAACAACCCTTTCAATTGAGTGATGGTTCATTGATCAGATTAACGGTAGCCAGGTATTATACACCCACTGGTAGATTAATTCAAAAATCTTATGAGGATGGCTATGAGGAGTATACCCTGGACCTTATTAACAGGTATAACTCCGGTGAGCTTTCCAGTGCAGATAGCATTAAATTCCCTGAAGCACAACATTACAGGACTCTATCCCTAAACAGAACAGTCTACGGGGGAGGTGGTATTATGCCTGACTATTTTGTTCCGGTGGATACCTCAGCCTATTCCACTTACTATGGACGTATGATCAACAGGGGAATATTCAATCGGTATGTGCTTCAGTATGTGGATATTCACAGAGACCAGCTACTATCCAGTTATTCAAATTTCGACTCCTTTAATGAAGGATTCAGCGCATCGGTGGAGCAGATGGATGGTCTTATTGCATTTGCAACCGAGGAGGAATTGGAGTTTAATGAGGAGGATTGGGAAATTTCGAAAATGCAGGTAGCCCTGTTATTTAAAAGCTATCTGGCGAGGGACCTCTGGGGAATGGGCCACTTTTTTGAGGTATTCAATCCCTCAAGTGAGGTGTTTAATAAGGCTGTTGAAATTCTGGAGAACCCAGCCATGCACCAGGCAAAACTTGCCAAAGTAGAGCTTTAATGGGAAACTGGTTTCAGGCACACTACGTCGAAATACTGGGCGTGGTTTTCAGTGTGATATACCTTTTATTCAGCATTCGTCAGAACATTCTGCTCTGGCCCACCGGGATGATTAGTGCAGTCCTTTATATGGTGGTTTTCTTCCAGACCAAGTTTTATGCCGATATGGGACTGAATGCTTACTATTTCTTTATCAGTATTTATGGCTGGATCGTATGGCAAAAAGGGAAGGGGAACAACGGTGGGCAAAGAACCATTAGCCGCATTCGATGGAAACCAGGTCTGATTTTAGCGGGCTTGACTCTCCTGGGATTTTTTGGGATTGGTTTAGTACTTGAAAGATATACCGATTCACCAATTCCATACTGGGATGCGCTCACCACATCATTGAGTTTTACTGCTACCTGGATGCTGGCCAGAAAGATACTTGAACACTGGATTCTATGGATCATAGTTGATGCAATCTCAATGGGTTTGTATCTTTACCGTGGTTTATATCCCACCATGATTCTATTTGCAATTTATACCACCATGGCAGTGATAGGGTATTTGGAGTGGAAAAAGTCACAATCGTTGAACAGCCTATGAAAAGAGTCCTAATCACCGGACCGGAATCTACCGGTAAATCGGAACTGGCCCTTCAGCTGGCCAGACACTATGGGGGGCTGGTTGTTCCGGAGTACTCACGGGAATTTATTCAGGGGCTGGGCAGACCCTACCTGTTCAAAGATGTGGAGCATATTGCCATAAGACAGGTGGAGGAGTATAATACATCCAGCCATCCCGAGTGGGTTTTTTTTGATACCTGGCTGATCATCAGCAAGGTGTGGTTCAGCGTTGTATACAACCGGGTACCCTCATGGCTGGATGAAAAGATCAGCGTTGCTTCTTTTGACCTGGTTTTGCTCTGTGATACGGATATACCCTGGATCGCTGATCCAGTAAGAGAAAATGGGGGCACCATGCGTGAAGAACTATTGCATTCATATAAAAATGAACTCAATCATTATGGCCTGGATTGGGAACTGGTTACCGGATTGGGTGAGGAGCGGTTCCTCTATGCCAGGCAGTTGATTGATAATAAAATAGCATATGGTACAACTTGAAAAATTTCACGCAAAAACACTGAAGGGATTTGAACCCATTTTGGCTGAGGAACTTAGTTCATTGGGAGCCAGCCGGACTGAGGTTGTTAACAGGGGTGTCAATTTTTATGGAGGACGTGCCCTTCTCTATAAGGTTAACCTGGCTTCAAGATTATCGCTCAGGGTGTTACTTCCTCTGTTGCGTTTTGAGGCATCCGATACCGATTCGGTATACAGGAGGGTGAAGCGTTATGACTGGTCATTACATCTGGATAACAAGACCACCTTTGCTATCGATGCAGTGGTGCATTCACCCCTGTTCAGGCACAGCCAGTATGTATTGCAAATTGTAAAAGATGCCATCGTTGATCGCTTCAGGGAAAAGACGAACCTGAGGCCCTCTATTAACAGGGAAAATCCTGATATTCTGATAAATGTTCATATATCAGGTAAATGGGTCACCCTATCACTTGACAGTTCCGGAGGCTCCCTGCACAAAAGGGGATACCGAACAGGTCATTTTGAAGCACCCCTGAATGAAGTTCTTGCAGCGGGAATGGTTATGCTGGCAGGCTGGAATGGTGAAACCCCTTTTCTGGATCCCATGTGCGGATCAGGTACCCTGGCCATTGAAGCTGCCCTTATTGCGGCTTCAATTCCTCCGGGCATCTTCAGAAAACAGTATGGATTTGAGAATTGGAAGGATTTTGACCGTGAGTTACTGGAACATGTTGTCAATGGCCTCCGTACAGAGAAGGAGGTTAAAGTACCTATCGTAGCAAGTGATGTGGATCCGGCAGCGGTAGCGCTTACAAAACAACATGTTAAACAGATGGATCTGGAGCATATTATCACGGTGGAAGAGAGAGACTTTATTACTGCAACAGGAAACAGGGAGGGAACCACCCTTATCATGAACCCACCCTATGGTGAACGAATCAAACCTGATAACATTGAGGCACTGTACAGCTCCATTGGTACCACCTTAAAACATAATTTCCCGGGCTCAGATGCATGGATCCTCTCTTCCAGCAAAAAGGCACTGGGTTGTGTTGGGCTGAAACCTTCGGGAAAGCGTGTGTTGTTCAATGGTTCTCTGGAGTGTACCTACGTAAATTATAAAACCTTTGTAGGGAACTGGAAGGATCATAAATCCGGGATTAACAAGGGTTGATTCATCCGTTAGACTATTTTCGCATTTTGTTGAAAAAAATTCAGGTTTTGAGCGATTTTGTTACGAGACGCAGTAATTTTTATCTATATTAGTTACTCAAACATTTTTTTTATATTTGTTGATCTAATCAGCATTTGCTAGTCAATAAAATGAAGCCTAAATGAGCTTTGATGTCAATGAGTATTACTCCAACCTGAATGGCGGAGAGGTTGTAATGGCCTTTAAGGGAGATATTTCGAGTGAACTCATCAGCAACGTGTTAGAGGTTGTTGAAGCCAGGATGGATGAGTACAGCGAAAGCTCTAAAATCCGTA
>JAOZUK010000447.1 GCA_029938715.1 Bacteroidales bacterium
GCAATCTCACCCGCATGATTGGCCCCCATCTCCACAATGGCAATTACCTCCTCTTTCAGCGAAAGCAGTGTGAGAGGAACCCCAATGTGGTTATTCAGGTTCCCCCGGGTGGCCAGAACCGGATAGACAGCACTTAACACCGCATTAACCAGTTCCTTGGTGGTGGTCTTCCCATTGCTGCCGGTAATGGCAAGCACCTTTGGAGAGAGCTCCCTCCGGTGGTAGGCAGCCAGGTCCTGCAGGGTCTTCAGGGCATCAGCCACAACAAGAACCCGGGGAGATCCAGCCAGTTCCTTTCTTTCAGTCACAGCCACCCTGCAACCTTTGCTGATGGCATCCTCCACAAAACCATTGCCATCGAAATTCTCCCCCCTGAGCGCAAAGAATATAGAATCCTCCACCTTCTGCCTGGTATCAGTACAGATCCCCGTCGACTCAAGAAATTGCTGATAGACCTGTTTTATACCGGGCTGTCTCATAGATGTGCCTTTTTTTTTGAATCAGGGTATTGCACGTAGGCACCTTAATCCTTTGCGCAGAAAAGGATTAGCTTCGCCGAGCTCGCAAGCTCGGTTTCAGTGCCGGTGGAATACCCTGATCAAGATATAAAAAAAAGGACCATCTCCATAGAGACAGCCCCGTATAAAATGTGATATTTTCTTCTTAGAATCCTGTCGGTGTTCCCACACGTGTCATGGCGCAACGGAATCCCAGGTCATCTCTCGATTCAGTTTCGATAAGGTACCTGCGTTCTCCGGGACTCATCCAGAAGGCTCTGTCCTTCCAGGAACCTCCTTTATATACCCTTACCTGGTCACTCATCAATGACATCCTTTCACCTGTCTGGTTCAGGTACATGGATTCAGATCCGTTGTATGCTGCCTGGCTTCTTTCGCCCTGCTCATTCACAGACTCTTTGTCTCCATCCATATAGTTCCTGTAGTCCGACTTGCGATAGTTGAACCTTCCCTCTGCATCTGCTTCGGTGATGGGCTCGCGCTGAAGGCGTCCCAGGCTGTCGATAACCGGACTGCCGTTGGCATCTACACTCATCTTGTCAAACTGGTTTCCACGGAAGGGACGGAAATCAGAAACATCCTGTGAAGTCATGGGACGGTATACATCCTGAACCCACTCATTTACGTTTCCTGCCATGCAATAAAGACCATAGTCGTTGGGCCAGTAAGAAGAAACGGGAACAGTGATCGACCCTGCATCATTCAGGCTTCCGGCCACACCCATCATATCTCCTTTACCCCTTACGAAGTTGGCTCTCATTTTACCCATCTCCCTGGGATTGTCGTTCCTTACGTTATGGCCGTTCCAAGGATAGGTTCTGCGCTCCCAAACCAGTTCATCCACTGTATTACCAATGAGTCCAAGTGCGGCAAATTCCCATTCAGCTTCTGTAGGCAGCCTGTACCTGGGGAGCAGGATCCCATCTTCTATGTTGATAAGCCTCGACTCCACATTTGGATTAAGGCTGGGTTGGGGATTAATAATGTTCGGGGTATACAAGCCATAAATGTATGCCTCTGTATTGAAGTTACGTTCATCCTGCTGATCGGTGGAGAGTTCAATGTGACCCATTTCCACCATGATCATCTCGTTCACACGGTCGGTCCTCCAGATACAGTAATCCTGTGCCTGAAGCCAGTTCACACCCACTACGGGGTATTCATTAAAGGAGGGGTGACGGTAATAGTACTCAACGTAAGGTTCATTGTAAGCCATGGGATCGCGCCAGACCAGTGTATCGGGCATGGCAGCTCTTACAACCTGCGGGTTATTCATTCCAAACACCCGGCTTAGCCAGTTAATGTATTCCCTGTAGTCCACATTCCGAACCTCGGTAAAATCCATATAGAAAGAGCTGATGGTCACCCTCCTGGGCACATTGTTCCATTCGTACAGGATGTCATCCTGAACCTTGCCCATGGTGAAGGTACCGCCTTCTATTAATGTAAGTCCGGGACCGGTCGCCTGTTCACTTGCAGTCATTACTTCAAAACCTCCGTTTTCGGGATTGTTATAATCCCATCCGGTGGTTGTTGAGACTTTGCCTGAAGAGGTAACATCTTTGCTACCACAACCCCAGGCTACAAGTGTAATCAGCATTACGGGGATCAGTCTCATCATCATTTTCATGGCTAATTGTTTTTCTTAGTTTTTAACTCGACTATAATTAAAACTTCTACAAAAGTAACTAAATCTTAGGACACTTTATTGCCTTGTGTTTGCTTGATTTATTAATGTTTTCAAAAATTATCACCATAGAAATTTCATGCGACCCAAGGCTTGGAATGTGCACATCGGGCGCAGAGAGTCTGGCATCATAACTGTATCTTATCCTGAACTGGTCATTGCCATAACCTACTGAGAAGATTGCGGTTCCGTAGGAAAACTTCAAATCCTGTCGAAACCAGACCCCTCCAATAAGGTTTCTGTAGATCAACTCAAGTCCGTAATTCAGCTGTTGATAAGTGTCTTGCTGTATGAAAACCAGGTTGGGCGAGAGCTGTAACACCTCTTTTCCCAACCTTTTCTCATAGATAGGGATCATGGCTCCCACATGAGCCGT
>JAOZUK010000448.1 GCA_029938715.1 Bacteroidales bacterium
TTTGCGATGCCGTACAGGAACAGGTCGGTCGAGGTGGTCGATCACTATTTTCGTGCATCGGATGAGGAAAGGAGGAAGATGGGTGGGCATGATACGTTGCGTAGATATTGGGAACAATGGGAAGAAAACTGGCAGGTAGTCGCTCGTACGGCTGGCGTAATGGCTGATTGTGCGAGGATGGCTTGGCAACGTCTTATCGAGCGGTTTGGTTCTATCGCTTTGGGGCAGTGTGAGCTGGTTAATCGCTATGGACAGGCCTTTTTGAGGTCGTATATTGTTCATGCGGTCAATGAAAATGATGCTTTTGTTCAATGAGAACGGGGCGTATGGGCATCCCCCATAACCTCCCGATTGTCATGCGATCAATAGTCTGTTTTATTCGCTCCCATGAAAAACGAAAGCAAAAACAACTCAAGGTTGTGCTCAGATCCTTCTGACAAGGCGCTAGCACGATATGCCGCAGTATCATGGGTCATGGAACGGATGAAGGAAACGCATCCGAACGTCACCCGTCTGTCCAGTGCTCTGGACTATGCGGCATCAAGGGACTGGAATGGATATCATTTCGGTACAAGCTCAGTCGAACGGTATTATTATCGCTATCTCAATGACGGCTTTAGCAGCCTGAATGATAAGAAGCGCTCAGATGAAGGGGCGGTGCGTAAACTTACCGATGAACAATTAAATCTGCTATTGGCGGAACGCCGTGCTCACCTAAAAATGCCTGTAACGGTGTTATTGGATATCATGAAGGATAGTGGTAATGATCTGCTCGAGTCTGCAAGCCAGACAACGATCTACCGCATCTTGCGCGAGCATCAATTAGATGCGGCGTCAATTCGCAACGGTTGCCAGGATCCGCTATCTGGACCGCAGAAGGCGTTTGAAATGCCAGCGGTGAATATGGTTTGGATGACGGATATGATGTACGGGCCGATGTTCAAAACGGACGAGGGGAAGCTGGTCAAGTCGCGTCTTTTCGCGCTGTTGGATGATCACAGCCGTCTATGTGTAGCTGCGGAGTATTTTAGTTCAGAGTCATTTGATTGCTTCCTGACTATTTTACGTTCTGGTGTGTTGCGCCGTGGAGTGCCCGAGAAAATATATACGGATCAGGGAAAGGTGTTTACGTGTCGTCATCTGAAGAGCATTTGCGCCAATATTGGAACCAAACTCTCCCATGCACGCCCCTATCATGCGTGGAGCAAAGGGAAGGTAGAACGGTTTTTTCGTACGGTGCAGCAGCAGTTTCAGACACGCCTGGTTGATAAGCCGATTCACTCGCTGGAGGAACTCAACGAACGATTTAATGTTTGGCTGGACGACAAGTATCACGTCGCCGTGCATAGCGGAACAGGTCAGTCACCAGCCGAACGTTTTGCCGCAGGTGCTTCCTACATTCGCAATCCGCCCTGCGCAGAAGAGTTGGAAGCACTCTTTATGAAACGTATTGTGCGCAAGATTCGTCGTGATGGATGTGTTTCTGTAGAAGCTAAATTATACGAAGCTCCACTAAGTCTGCGAGGAATGAATGTGGAAGTACGTCATCGCGTACCCCTAGGCAACATCATTGAAATCTGGCACCAAGATCGACTCGCTGGAACCGGCGGTCTGGTGGACAAACACTTTAATGCAACCAACTTCAAAAAGAGGAAAAAATGAATACAATCAATACAGAGCAGAACCTACGCGCCCTTTGGGGTGCTTCAAAAATACCTTTTCAGGAAGATCGACCATCCTTCTTTGATTATCCAAAACTTCAGCAAGTGCTCAGCAAACTCCACCGCTACACAGGCATGCGTTCCAGCGGCTTACTCACTGGACCCAACGGATGTGGAAAATCCATACTCTTGGATCATGCGCTACACGAAATGTCCGAACAGCAATTTTGCGTTATACGTTTGAGCCATACCACGCTCACCGGATCCGACATGATCCGTCGCTTGTGCCAACTCAACGGACTGTCTGCATCCATGCGACGATCCGACAACGTCCACCAGCTTCTTGAATTTTGGAAAGCCGATGGCCGCATCCCTGTATTGGCCATAGATGAAGCGCAGAATTTGAATCCTGCAACGTTGGAGGAACTACGCCTACTCAACTGCGAGAGAACACGAACCGGAGGTTCTGAAACCGTCTCGCCCTTTGTGCTACTGTTATGCGGTGATGAAGACCTGATGCCCATCATAGAACTTAACATCCACCGAGCACTTCGCTCTCGACTCACCTTTTACGTCCACCTGCAACCACTAAGCCTTTCATGCACCATAGACTACTGCGCATTTCAGTGGAAACAAGTTGGCGTTCAAATAAGCCCCTTTGATGAGCAAAGCATCACGTTGCTACATACAGCCTCCGAAGGGTTACCGCGTGCCATTAACCAAATTGCTCTTAATTCCATTTTTGATGCTTTGGACAAACAAGCGAAAATGATCACCATCGAACATGTTCAAACCGCACTGGAAATGACCCCATGGATTGGGAAGCAGTTCCGCTGAAAAACAACTTCCGACAAAACGGAGATGGGCTCTGCTGAGGAGCAACCCAATCAAGGGATACTCGGAGAGGCGACAAT
>JAOZUK010000449.1 GCA_029938715.1 Bacteroidales bacterium
GGATAAAGTGCATCAAAGAACGTTCCGACGAGCAATGGAATATGCAGGAGATCTTTCATGAGCTTACTTCCAAAAGGGCCGATGAAAAGACCATAGGGTATGCGGAGTCTCATGATCAGGCCCTGGTGGGTGACAAAACCATAATTTTCAGACTGATTGACAAAGAGATGTACTGGCATATGCAAAAAGGATCTGAGAACCTTATTGTAGACCGTGGCATGGCTTTGCATAAAATGATACGGCTAATCACAGCCGCAACAGCAGGAAACGGATACCTCAACTTCATGGGCAATGAATTTGGCCATCCCGAATGGATAGATTTTCCAAGGGAGGGAAATAATTGGTCGTTTCAGTATGCTCGCCGACAGTGGAGCCTCATTCAAAACAAGGATCTCAGGTACCATCACCTGACCGATTTTGATAAGGCCATGATTAAACTAATCCACAAGTATAAACTATATGGTTCGGGTTGCAACCATGTGAAGACCGACCAGCCGGACCTGATTATCGCCTTTGAGAGAGCCGGGTTGCTCTTTGTTTTCAATTTCCACCCGGAAGCTTCTTACTCAGATTATGGATTGGCGGTAGATGCCGGGAAATATCATACATTGCTATGCACCGATCAGACTGAATTCGGAGGGTTCAATCGGGTTGATATGAATATAGTACACAGATCCATGATCGAACGTTCATTCGGTCTGAAGCACAATCTGAAATTATACCTTCCGGCCAGAAGTGCCCTGGTCCTTTTACGCAAAGATATCCCCAGGATCAGGTAAAACAGATAATCATTAAGTCATGAACAGACGGTCATTTATCGAAAAAGCATCCCTTAGTACAATGGGAGTGATTTCCACATTTCACATCCCTTCATTTAATTCAAACAAAAAGCTAAACATTGGGCTCATTGGATGTGGCTGGTTTGGATTGGTGATCACAAAGGCTGCACTAAATGTGGGTGGAGTCAGAGTAATCGCAGTTTGTGACGTGGATACCAACCACCTAAAAAGCGGCGCCGAGGAAATTGAGAAACTCCAGGGTAGTCGGCCTGAAGAATTCAAGGACTATCAGGATTTACTTGACGCTAAAGGGTTGGATGCAGTCTTAATTGGCACACCACCACACTGGCATGCGCTGCAATTTATTGCCGCCTGTGAGAAGGGACTGGATATCTATTGTGAGAAACCGCTGGCCTATGATGTAAAGGAAGGAGAGGCCATGGTTCGGGCTGCTGAGTTAGCAGGGAACATTGTACAGATTGGGTTTCAGAGGAGGCAGACCAATTCATTTAAAAAGGCAAAAGCACTCATTGAAGAGGGAAAGATCGGTAAGATACACCAGATAGGGGCTCAGATTCATTACAATCCCATACTTGAAGATTACAGGGTGCAGGATCCTCCGGCATCCCTTGACTGGGAAGCCTGGTGCGGGCCGGCACCTAAACTTGAATACCGACCGATTATTGGTCATAAAGCATGGAGGCTGGAAAAAGAATATGGGAATGGACACCTCGTTGATTGGGGCATCCACCACATTGACATCATCAGAACGATCATGGGATTTGGCATGCCCACTTCATTTGACTCGGAAGGCGGATTGCTTCATCTAAAAGGTAAAATTACAACGCCGGACACACTCAATGCCACATTCAATTTTGATCAATGCCCCGTTATGTGGGAGCATAGATTGTGGGGTACAGGCGATCTGAACCCCAGGTTCAATAATGGGGTGTTCTTCTATGGCGAGAAAGCTACTCTGTTTGCTTCGGACCACAAAATTGTTGTGATGCCCGCCGGCAAAAACCAGCAACCGGAGGAGATGAGCATTTCAAGCAGCGGTGTCCAGGAAAATCACATGGCTGATTTCCTCAATGCGGTCAGGGCCAAAAATAAGAGCATGCTTAGCTGCACCATTAAAGACGCTTTTCAATCCACTGCCACAGTTCAGCTGGCCATGGCCTCTTACTACACCAACAGTAAGGTGGTTTGGGATGCTACAAACAAAACGATTGTTAACAACCATGAGGCGCAGAAAATGCTGGCACGACCCTACAGGGGCATGTATCAAAGACCCGAAATCTAACCTCTTAACATTGCTACACTATAGCTCCTGCCCTCTTAAATCCAGCGCACCAGGGGAAAATCCATTCGATGGGGAATCAGTTCATTTTTGGGATAGATGCGGAAACCTATGTCAAACAAACCAGTCTCTTTCACCTCCTGATTGAAAGTATACTCTGCTATAGATCCTTCAATCCGGGTACACTCAAACGTCTCTGTGCCCCTGAAAAATGACTGATCAAGGCCTCCTCCGGTCTTATTATGCACCATCTCCACCCCAATCTCTTCAGCATTCAGATCTCCCAGGTCAAGGATGATTTTTCCCGAATAAGTTTTTCCTACCATAAACTCCTCACGTGTTACATCGGGAATATCATACTCTAATACCTTGATCTCCTTCCAGTGTGTCAGGAGCCTGTGCTTCCAGCGTGCTATCTCTTTGGGAATTCTATAGTCATCCTCCCTAAGTGCCAGGGTCCGTTTATAGAGCTTCAGGTAGAACCTGTCGATGTA
>JAOZUK010000450.1 GCA_029938715.1 Bacteroidales bacterium
CTCGGAGATATGCCGTTTATGAGTTACAATACTTCTATCCGTGAAGCCATTGTCAATGCAGGACGGCTGATGAAAGAGGGTGGATGTGATGTTGTTAAGCTTGAAGGCGGTGTCGACTTTGCCCCCACTGTTGAAGCAATAGTAAAGGCGGGGATCCCTGTCCAGGGTCATATCGGACTGACACCCCAGACAGCAAGCGCTCTTGGCGGGTTCAAAATGCAGGGCAAGGATGCCCGGGCGGCTAAACGTATTATTGACGATGCCAGAGCTCTGGAAGATGCCGGTGTCTTTTCCATGATCCTTGAAGCTGTTCCGGCACCCCTGGGAGAAATTATTGCAGAGGCTGTCAGTGTTCCGGTCATCGGGATAGGAGCAGGCAGTAAAGTGGATGGCCAGGTGCTCGTCACCCATGATATGGTTGGATTGTTTGATAAGTTTGTACCAAAGTTTGTTAAACAGTATACAAAGATCAGACCCATAATTATTGACGCCATGAAAGCCTATAAAGAGGAAGTACTCACACAGGCATTTCCTGCTGCAGAACATTCTTTTAACATGCCGGAGAAGGCCTTGGAGGAATTAAAAAAGAAGATCAGCCAATAGTTTAATTATCATAATTTATGGAGATAGAAATGAAAGTCGTCATTGCCATGATGAAGCATGAAACCAATACTTTTTCACCGATTGCAGCTAATTGGGAGCGGTTTGAAAACTGGGGGGCTCATTTTGGCAAAAAAGCATTGCAGAAATATGAAAATACCAGAATGCCGATGGCTGCATATATTGATCTTGCAAAAAAAGCCGGAGCAGATATTGTCACCCCTGTTGCAGCAGAAGCCATGCCTTCCGGTGTTGTAACTGCTGATGCCTATACCAGAATGTCAGATGCAATTTGCGAATCCATTGATGCAGGGTGTGATCTTGCACTTTTGGATCTGCATGGCGCCATGGTGAGCCGGACAACCATGGATGGAGAGGGGACACTTTTGGAAAGAATCAGGTCCATAGCGCCTGGTTTGCCCATTGCTGTCACCTGTGATTTTCATTGTAACCTTACGCAGAAAATGGTGGATAACTGTACGGCTTTGATTGGGTATAAAACATATCCCCATGTGGATATGTACGAGGTGGGATTGCAGGTGGGCAGGATTGTAATGGACAGCATGGAAGGAAAGAACACTCCTGTGATGGCCCGGGTGCAGCTGCCTTTACTTGCCCATACCCTCAGGCAGGGCACTGATGATCAACCAATGAAATCCATAATTTCCGCCTGCACACAGGTGGAAAAACAAGATTCTGTTCTGGCAGCCACTTTTTTTGGCGGATTTCCCTTATCTGATATGCCCGATACCGGTGTCAGTACACTGGTTGTTACTGACAAAGATAAAAGCCAGGCAAAAGTAACAGCAAAGCAAATAGCAGATATTGCCTGGCACCAGCGATCTGAATTTATTTATCATTGCAGCTCGCTGAAAGACACCATAAGCCAGGCAAAAAAACTCTCTGACTATCCTGTTATTCTTCTTGACCATGAAGATAATTGCGGGTCAGGGGGAACCCAGGATGTCATGGCAGTCATCCGGGAAATGATAGACCAGGGCCTGGATGGTGTTGCTGTGGCAGCGGTATATGATCCCGGGGCTGTTAAAGAGATGCAAAAGGCAGGCGTTGGTGCAAGAATAAAACTTTTGCTGGGAGGAAAAATTGCCATTCCATCGCTTTGTTTAGAGGGCGAACCTCTTGAAATAGAAGGCAGGGTCAGAGTCTTGACCGATGGACGCTGGATTGTCCACGGCCCAATGTATACAGGGGTACACGTTGATATGGGGCCAACCGCTTTGTTTGACACCGGTAAAGTAAAAATAGTGGTTGTTTCTTTTCATCATGAACCCTGGGATATTGGTGTGTTTACCTCGGTTGGTATCCAGCCTGCACATGAAAAATATCTTTTATTAAAATCACGGATCCATTATCGGGCAGGCTTTGCCTCTATTGGAAAACAAACACTACATTGTGACGGGGAAGGTGTGACCACTTCCAGAAATGATTTGTTAAATTATAAACATTTAAGAAGACCCATTTATGGCCTGGATAAAGATGTTAAGTTTGAGTTTAAGGGGGAAAACTGATGATAAAACCCGGTAAAAAAAATCTGATTACTGATGTTCCGGGAATCAAGGTAGGAAATGCCCAGGATGAGGATCTGAGAAGCGGGGTAACAGTGGTCAAACCCGATGAACCGGCTGTTGCATCAGTGGATGTCAGGGGCGGGGGACCTGGAAGTCGAGAAACAGAAGCCTTAAGTTCCGATTGCCTGGTGGATGTTGTTCATGCACTGGTTTTAAGCGGTGGTTCAGCCTATGGTCTGGATGCAGCCGGTGGGGTGATGTCATATCTTGCAAAACAAAAAATTGGATTTCAACTGGAGGAAGCCATTATTCCTATTGTTCCAAGTGCTATTTTATTTGACCTGTTAAACGGGGGAGATAAAGCCTGGGGAGATATTTCACCCTATGCCGTCCTGGGACATAAAGCGGTAAGCCAATGTGATACAAATTTTAAACTTGGAAAT
>JAOZUK010000158.1 GCA_029938715.1 Bacteroidales bacterium
ATCAGATCGGGCAGACCGTTTCTATTCCATTTGCACTGAAAATTAGTTACTACTTCTCTGGACTGGCAAACTTCGTCCTGCAATTATCCCAGACCAGAGCCTCAGGATTGGTTCTGTTCAATAAATTCTACAGTCCCAATGTCGATATTGAAAAAGAGATCATTGTTCCGGGGGATGTATACAGCTGTAAGGAATTAAATGTAATGACTGTCAGGTGGATAGGTATTCTTTACGACAAAATAAAAATAGATTTTGCAGCATCAAGAGGAATCTATGATGGCGAAACAGTGATTAAAAATCTACTTGTGGGAGCAAAAGTGACCCAGATTGTCTCTGCGATTTATAAAAACGGACCCGGGGTAATTAATGAAATGGTTGACACACTGAAAGACTGGATGAAAAGGCATGGATACAATTCAATTGATGAATTCCGCGGCAAGGCAAGTCAACATAACATCAAGCAGCCGGTCCTGTTTGAACGTACTCAGTTTATGAAGTATTTCTCAGATGCAGGGTACTAGACAAAGATCAAAGCTTGTATTCCAGTCCAAGCAGGGTAAGGGCCCAGTCATTCTTCTCCGCTGTGCTAGAGAGAGGTTTACTATCAAAACTATAATAGAAGGTCCATTTTAAATAGAAATCGTTAAAAATCTCCCATTTCAGATTCGATTCTGTCTCACTCCGAACTCTTCCAGGGTTATTAAAACTGGGAATGACATTGCTACTGATATCAAATGAGACTTCGGGATTGTCATATATAAAAACGGAGTAGCTAGCTCCCAGTAGTCCTTCAATATTATTCTGTGTGGTTTCCTGAGAAATTTCCCTGTTGGTCAGAATACCGGTTGAAACATAGAAATGGCTACTGTTGGTGCGGATGATGCTGTTACCTGCCCCCATACCAAAAGTAGTTCTAAGGTCCAGTTGAAGTTCTGAATTGCTCTCTGCCATTATTTGTGCTGCCAGGAACCACTTTTTAGGTAACATCCGGTGAAACGTGAGCCCTCCATTCTGTCGCTGGGTGGTCCCTAAGGGGTCACTGGTCACATTACCAGAGTAGCTGGTTTCAAATAGATTCTTATTGGCTAAGTACTTTAGTGAACCATTCAAATTCATTTGCATGATGTCACTTGCCTTGGTGTAACTGAATCCGGAACTGATTGTACCGCTCAGCCTGTCAACAAATTTTTCACTAACTGGCGATAGCACCACGATATTTTTCAGAAGCACTAATCTTGGTTCTCCTGCGCTGTGCCAGACCATACAGCTTTTTTCCACACCAGATGGTAAAAGTAATCCATATAGAATCTCTCCACTCTCCAGTAAAATACGCATCCTGTTCCGGATAAATACACTATCCACTTTAGTCCACTCGATTTTAAAAGTTCCTGCATCATCTGTAGAAAGTCTGAGCAGGTCATTTTCAAGAGATTTCACCTCGCCCGTGACCCGGTCACCATTCTGAAAGTAGATGGTATCAATCTTCGAAGAGGCCATAAGAGTGGCCGGCAGGAACAACAGCCAGAAGATTGTACTGAGTATTTGAGGGAACCTCATAAATTGGTATTTGTGGATATAAAATTAATTAAAATATCCAGAGGTCCGGGCGCAGTATTTTAATGGATCTTTTCAGCTTAAACCGCTTCACTACATTCAGCCGACTCTTCGCTGAAAATCTGTGCCGAAGCCCCATGCGTAAACATCAAAAGGATAGCTATACAGACTGCTATGACAACAGGCAACTTCATGGTAGCAAAATATGGTTTTTGAATGGCTTATTGTTATATTTTAAATCTATAATTTACAGATGCCAGAAAAGATTTCCTGTCACCAACAATTCCTCCTTCCGTCCGGATCTGCCAGTTTTTGTTTACCTGAAACTGACCGCCTATGACCATATTCCACTTCTCTGCAGGCCGCTTATCCATACCATACCTGACTATGGTATTTCCTTCGCGGTTATCAAGGGCGTCAATGAAATCAGGAAATGCAGTATTGTCCACATAATCTTGTCGAATGGGATCCAAACCATCATACCATGTATTATAGTTATCTACTATTTCATCCACCCTGTCCCATGTTTCCTGGGGTATGGCATCTTTCATTGCTACCTCACCATTGGTTGAGGAACCCATTTTTACTCGCATTCCGCCTGCCCATATGGCAAAGTTGCGATCTGGTTTTTGTTTGAATGTAAATGTTTTACCCAGCCGAATTCCCAATACTGCTACTTTCACTGGTTCATCCAATAGATCAGGTTTGGTCCAGGTCCAGTTTGCATCGACAGATGTCCATAGCGGACCCAGTCCAAATGCAGCCATGGTACCAAGACCTGCGGTACGTAATCCCTGTTCGACCACAGATTTGATTTCGACAGGCGAAACAATATTTACCTCAGTAAGTGATGATCCATACCCAAACAGGCCATACACATTCAGGAATGGGAAGATCCAGATATCCGGCCTTACATTGACCGCATATGATGTATTTATGTTTTCCCCAAATTCCAGAAAATCCACATCGGTTAAAGGGATGTCAGCATTCTCACTTAGAATTCCTAATTGGAAGTTTTCGAATACCAAACTCTGCTTCATCCAGATATAATTAGCCATAATTCCCACAGGGTAAGGTATATCAAAACCTTGCTCATATGCTTTTTGTCCCCATATTGGAAAAATATAGTTGTACTCTACCTGCTTCAGGCTGTCGGTATATGCCTGCTGTTTTTTACTTAGTTTGCGAGAGGCATACTGGGCGTTACTACTTTCACTGAAGAGAGAGAGCAACATCAGAGCAATCATTCCAATTATAATGGTTGTTTTCATTTCATTTTGAATTTGAGTGTCACATTTGATTTCCTGTTTCACGGAATCTTATTCGTTTATTTAAGCCATGCATTGCCAAAAACAATATAAACGGCCCAATCTTCGGGGCCCCGGGCCACATCAACCCCCATTTGTAAACCCAATAAACGGGCTATCTTGTATCTGACTCCTGCTCCTGCATTCCATACAGTTGTGCCGAATGTCATATCATCCAACGAGGGAATTGTTGTTCCAATACCACCAAATCCCACAACGCTCCATCTTCTGTACACATTTATTAGTTGTTCAGTTTCTGCCAGCATGGTCATTTCTCCCTGATACCTAAGTGCTGGCACTCCCCTTAATTTAATATATGGCATCATATAAAACGGCGTATTGTCTGAGGCCAGCATAGATTCTGCTCTGAAACCAGAAACCCATTTATCATTTACCGGTAGGTAGTAAAGCGTAAAGAAAGATAGCCTGCTGATCTGTAGGTCGCTGCCCAATAGTTCGAGTGATTGGGAATAATTTAATTGTACTCTTATGCCCCTGGTTGGAGACAAAACGTTATTGAATGTTTCATACTCTCCTATTAAACCTATTCCGGTATTTATCAAATCAAAATCCCGGGGATCTACTGCAGTAAGCTTACTCTCCTCGAAAGCAGTCACCTCGGTTTTCCCAAAAAAATAGTTTCCACCAAGCATAAAACGGCTTTCTCCAATTCTGAAGAGCGCCTGTTGCAGGAAAAAGTAACTTTCTATAGTAAACTCAGCCGGGTTCTCTTCAAGCCAGGAATTACCGGAACCATAATATTTGAGGTTAATACTCCCATAACCAAAAAGTCCGCGGTATCTTATTCTGTCATCTTTCCAGAATCCTGCATAGCCTGCCCCTGCAAACCAGGTTCCGTTTTGTGTATAGCCACCTCCGGCACCAGCAATATCCGGCATCCTGAATTCATTTTTCGCATTACTCTTTTTAGGAATAAAATAGACACCAGCTACAACTGCACCGTAACCCAGGGCTGGCTCGGTGATTGGAGATATGATCGGAATAAAGCCATGCAAATCAAAAAGCCACTTGCTAATATCAAATGCCCCATCAAGAGTATCTTTGAATATTTTGGCTTCATTTTGTGAGAACACGCTGGCTAAGCTTGTGAAACACAGGCCAATAATAATGAATATTTTTAGATTAAATTTCAAAAGCAGATAGCGGTTTTTGGTCCCCTTTTTTTTTGTGTGTCCCATTCCTCCCGTTAGCTATCCGTCAAATATTTTTATCAAACCACAGAAACTGATAAGCAAGAATTACTGACGTAAAATCAGCACCATAGCGGGTAGACAATCCACTTGTGAGAGCAATTTTCAGCGCATTATGCTTGTTAAGCTTGTATGCAAAAGCGGCTCCGAACCTTGTACTATTTTGTAAATCGTTTTTTTCAATGCCATTCACAACGGTCTCACCCATTCCGCTTTGTCCGGCAGAGAAAGCAATCCAAATACCCGGTGTAAACAGATATGCCACATGTAATTGAACGGCGATCAATGGCTTTTGTTTAATAGTGTTCCCATTAAAGAACTCCTTGTTTTCAGTAAAAAACCATGAGTTTAAATGTCCCTCCAGGATAAGCTTCTTATGAAACGTATATGACCCCCCAAACCCAATTTTGGTTGTCCACCTGTTAGCCCCCAGGTTAATAAGCTTTGTGGGATCGTATTGCCCCAACGGAGGTCGTACTCTTATAAAAGCTCCAAGATTGAACTTTTTTTGCTCTTGCTTAATAAATTCTGTTACACCCACAGGTCCTGAGCCGATTAAAATCATTGATAGCCGGATTAACGGATCACCAAAACCGGTCCGCGATGTGGATGAGTCTATACTGCTCACAACTCCTTCAAAACTACCAAAGGAGTACGGTGCAATCACATCAAATTTAGCCAGCCTGTTAAACAGCTTAAAGCTACGGGCATAGGCTAATACAATGTTGTTTAAACTGGCTTTTAAGTCTTCAACAGGCAGGGAATTGTCGAGCAGAATATTTCCAGCCGAATGGCTGTAAGATGCAATGGCAATATTACTCCCCGTAGGTATTGCTGAAAGTAACCTTGGTTCTAAATCTTGCGACTGCAACTGGACAATGAATAAACATCCGGTAAGAGTAAGCAAAACTTTATGGATATTATGGAATTTTATATAAATCATCCAGGTTAATCCATCCTCATTTATTTTTGTTGTATTTCTTTTATAAATATTAAACAGCATACAACATCTGCTGTACGCTGTTTAAATCTTCAGGCCTGTCTATAATTTACTCTACCCCTACTATAACTTTATCAATCTTACCTGTAAACTTTGTTTCAGCAGGACCATAGCCAATTCCTAAAGCGACAGGTGTCTGGTTGTCGAGTCCCACATCGGCGGTCTCATCGGCTGAGAAAATATAGGGTTGTGTTTTCTCAACACGCGCATCAGCAACAGCTTTATCATCAACATATATGGTTGCCTTACCACCCTTGCCCAGTCCGTCACCGTCATAAATAAAATCAAGTTTAACCGTTACGGGCCCTTCAGAAAGTTTTTTGGTACCTGAAACAACATAGCGTTCAAGTCCAAGGAAGTTGTAGGTGAATTCCGGTTTACCCTCTTTCATATAGAGTGACCAACCACCAAAACGACCACCCTGTGACAGGATGACACCATTGGCACCTCCTTTTGGGATAGCCAGTTCTGCAGTAATTGAAAATGACCTGTTTTTTATATTAATGAAGGTATTCTCCATCATACCTTCCATTCCTTCGTATAGTGTGAGGGAAGATCTGTCACCCAGAAGATCGGGCCGTCCGGCCAGGGCAGCATTGGTCCGCTCAATGGTTCTGTCATCAATGGGTAGTACATGGTATATCTGTGCCTGCCACATAAACAAGCTCTTCATCTCTTCCAATTTTTCAGGATACTTCTCTGCCAGGTTGTTGGTCAGGCTAAAATCCTCGTCCACATAATAGAGATCCCAAACATCAGTCTCTAATGGAGGTAGATTTTCGGTCTGCCAGGGCGCCCTGTGAATGGTGCGTGCAAACCACCCATTGTTATAGATTGCTCTGTTACCAAACATTTCAAAGTATTGAATGGTATGGCGTTCAGCAGCAGCAGCATTATTGAAAGAATAGGCCAGGCTGGTTCCTTCTATAGGTGTTTGAGGAATTCCGTTGACTACTTTGGGTTCCGGGAGTCCTGCAACTTCCAAAATAGTTGGAGCAATATCAATAACGTGTGAGAACTGCGTACGAATTCCGCTTTTCTCTTTGATAACATCCGGATAATGGATAATCATTCCGTTCCGTGTACCACCAAAATCTGAAGCAACCTGCTTGGTCCAGGTGAAAGGAGCATCAAATGCCACAGCCCATCCGGCTGCCATATGTGGAAATGTTGCTTCATTGCCCCATTCGTCAAGGAGCTCAACCATGTCTTCCACTTTCTCTTCCACTCCATTGAAGTAGGTCATTTCATTATACATGCCTACCATACCACCCTCGGCACTGGTACCATTGTCACCGGCAATAAAAATAAACAGCGTGTTGTCCAGTTCGCCAATTTCCTCAATGGCATCCATTAAGCGGCCAACCTCGTAATCTGTCATTTCCATAAAACCAGCAAATACCTCTGCCTGACGTGCAAACAGCTTTCTTTCATTATCTGTGAGCTTATCCCAGTCCTTAATATCCTCAGGTTTAGGGGCAAGGTTTGTATTTTCAGGAATGATTCCCATTCCTTTCATTTTCTTCACTGTTTCTACACGAATAGCATCCCAACCCTTATCGAACTGACCCTTATATTTGTCCGACCACTCTTTAGAAACATGGTGGGGAGCATGCACTGCTCCTGTTGCAAAATATACAAAGAAAGGCTTATCGGGAGTCATGGATTGCTGGGCTTTCACCCAGTTAATAGCCTGGTTTGTCATATCCGTTGTGAAGTGATAGTTCTCCATTTTTGGTGGATTAACCTTCTTTAGTCCATCATAAATAAGTGGAGCCCACTGGTCGGTTTCCCCACCAATAAAGCCGTAAAACTTGTCAAATCCCTGGTGGCTGGGCCAACGGTCAAAAGGACCTGAAACACTGGTCTCCCAGGCAGCGGTCTCGTGCCATTTTCCAAAAGCTCCAGTGCTGTAACCATTGAGCCTAAGCATCTCTGCCAATGGTGCCACACTGCTGGGAAGAGATCCTGTGTTACCGGGATATGCTGTGGCTGTCTCCATAATCGAACCCGTATTTGTAGTATGATGGTTTCTGCCGGTTTTAATGGCCATCCTGGTGGGTGAACAAAGTGCCGTAGTGTGGAAGTTGTTATAACGCAAGCCATTATTGGCGAGTCTATCCATTGTTGGTGTCTTGATAGGGCCACCGAAAGTGGTGGTAGCACCAATTCCAAGGTCGTCTATCAATACAATGACCACATTGGGAGCATCCATAGGAGCTGTTACATTAAAAGGAACAGGCGGTTCTGTGTTTCGAACATCCAATTCAGTGTAGGTTTGAGGTTCCGGACCCACCACAGGGAGGACCTCACGATTAATGTTGTTCTGGGCAAATAGCTGTCCAGTCATCAATAACATAATGGCTACAGTTGCGAAACTGTAGACTTTAAACTTTCTGTTTGTTTTCATCAACTTTTATTTTAGAATTAATGATGCGGTTTTATTTATTCAACCAATTCAAAATCATTTAACTGCCATGATTTGTCAAACCAGGTTTCCAAAGGACCATAGGTGCGGAACAAAACAAACCACGCTTTGCCTGGTACAGTTTGTATCCAGTTTGCTTCTTTTCCCTCGGGTGATGTTGGCCCAAAATAGAGGTCAACTGATCCATCTTCGTTGTAAACTATTGGATCTTTCTGACTATTTTTATTTGGATATGCTTGATCTGTTTGCAGCATAGAACGTGTTTGTGGATCATAAACAACAATAGACCAGAAATCTTTGGCAGGAACATTTGCTTCCATATGTAATTTGTAGTTTTTCTCTCCATAAAGCAATTCTCCATTTTTATCTTTGGCACTGAAACCATAATTTGAGCCTACACCTGGAATTTCTAATGCCATTGCTGGAGTGTTTACAGTTGCCAAATAGAAAAACATAGTACGCGCATCCATATTACGTCCTCTATGCCCATCTAAATCTAACCATCGGTAATCTTTACCTATGAATCCTGTAATCCATTGTTTGCCTTCATATATATAAGCCTTTTTATCTCGCGGAGAAAAACTGATAGCTCTTGCCGTGGCATTCCCAACTTTAATAGCATCTTTTAAGATCTTCTCCATTCTTGCATCAGGAGCAAACTCATGCCCTTTTATTATTCCGATTGATGCAGCTTGACCTCGCAATTCCGGGTCTATAAAACTAATTGGCTCCTTGTTTATTACTGAAGCAAGTTCTTTGTAAAAGTCATAATCATTTGCATGAATGGTATTAAATACTTTACCAGAACCGCTTATAAATTCCATTTTCTTTGGATTCAAAGCATCTTTCAATGGGTAAATTTTCAAACCCTCTTTCCACATTTTTGCAGCAGCATCAGGTTTTCCATCTACTAAGAAACCACGAAGAATTAACCAGTTTGTATAACTTTTAGATTGTGCAATCCACACGTCTTTCATTTTGTCACCAACTTTAACTTTCACAGAGCTGTTATCTTGAAAAGTATTTGGTGTTGGTTTCAGATTGCCATTATAATCCGGAGGAAGAATAATATACATTCCACCTTTTTTACGGTCAGGGCCCGGAGCACCCATATCTACAACAAAACGGAAAAATGCATCGTTTACAGTTCCCGGACCTGCACCTGCAGGTATTTCAACTACTGTAGGACCATTTTTTTCTAAATCGAAAAACGAAGAAGCATAAACAGTACTTGCATTACCTGTTAAAAACAATCCGGAGGCGTCCAATAAGTTGTCCAAGACCATTACTTTATTATAAGTATCAGCGCCTAAATCTTTCATACCCAGTCGCAAACCTTCTATCGAGGTTGCAGGAATAAAATTCAAGAATACATCTACACCTCTGGCAAAGTCAATATTATCATAAACCTTATCGATAGTAGCCTTAGTAGGTATTCCATCGTAAAATTCTAAATCTCCAAGACGTGAATCAACATGATTTGGCGTTAAAATTTTTGTTGGAATATCCGTTTTGTATTTCGATAGTATATCATCGAAAGCGTTTTGTGAATCAGTACCAGTTGCTTGGTTCTCGTTGGTGTTTTGGCAGCCCGTTACTAATAATAATCCTGCAATAGCTGTCAGGAAAATTGCTTTTTTCATGTGGTTTATCTTTTATTGTTCAATTGTAAGTTTGTCTATTGG
>JAOZUK010000159.1 GCA_029938715.1 Bacteroidales bacterium
GAGGGTCTGTTGTTCTCCACCCTGTTCCAGTCGTTCCCATCCCTTCTGTAAACATCTCCGTTCCTGTCGGTATATACGTTGTTGGAGCGGTCGGCGGGCTGTGCTGAGGGCCTGCTGGAGCGATCTGCCGTACTCACCCTGTTTCCGGTCTTTGGATCATAGGTTGTATTTCCAGAACGCCTGACACCCTGCGCCCTGTTGTTGTATACATTGTTTGTAGCAGCTCTGCTGGCATAGTGGGAGGGTCTTCCCTGTTGTGGGTTCCTGGATCCTGCGTAGTAGCCGGCCCTGTACCCATGTGAATAACCCCGTCTGTACCCATAATGGTATCCATGCCTGTAACCGGCCGGACCCCAATAACCACGGTAAGGTGAACCCCACCCAAAGGTCATCCATCCGTAGGAGACTCCAAATGAGAATCCCCACCCGGTATATGGATTGTAGTGAACGTTATACCCATAGGTGACTGGCCTGGGATAGTAATGGTGATAATACCAGGGGTTGTAATAATACCCTGTACCATAATAGACACAACCTCCATAGGCATAGGAATGAACATAACCAGGAGTATATCCTACGTAGACTACCGTTGGGGTGGCTTCATAGATGTAGACATACTTCACATTGTAAACCGGGGATTCGGGTGGAATCTCCTGCACTTCATCGGGAACTGAGGTACTTACCACCCAAGGCCCGGTAGGTTTTTCAGATTCGAACCAGATGGCATTGTCGCAGCAGTAGTATCTGTAATCGATTAGCAACACCGACTTATCGGTATTCACTGCATAGCTCATACCGGTCTCCCCAATGGCCTCAAATTTGGGATCACCATCATAGGAGACCTCCAGTTTTGCCTCATTTCTGTCCACCTCGGCCGTCTGTGGAATCTGGTTTTCCAGCACCGCCTCCTTGGACTCCTGAGTTCCTGCAATGCTTGTCCGCACGCTACCAATGTCCGAATCGGCAGGGATATTCAAGAACTCCTCCGGAATCTGATCGGGTTCCACAAAAACCCAGGGACCGTCAGTGATGGATTTTGACCTGTACCATCTACCCGCCACAAGGATAAAATACTCCTGCGTCTCAATATTCATCAGAATATCATCGGCCGTATTGGTCATATAGAGAATAGAAGTCCCTTCAATGGGCGAAAACTCGGGTTCTCCATCGGATTGAAATAGTTCGGCTGGTTTTGTACGGAGAATAATCCCGGGGATCACCTCATTGGCTTCGGGATCGTCAGACTCCGCCTCAATGGCCTCGGTCTCCTCGGTCACCTCACCCATGGCCTCCTCTGCAATGCTCTCCAGTTTGGAGGGTACCTTGGTGGTATGGGTCCAGGTATTGGCTGCATCTTCAGAAATATACCAGTATCCACCCCCGTTGATGTAGTAGTGATCCTTTTTGGTATCCTTGACAATAAAAAAAGGAGTGTTCAACACACGCTCGTAGTTGGTTTTCTCTATTTTCTCAAAGATGGGATCTCCATCAATCAGAATCAATGCGGTCGGAGTGGTTGCAAAAATGATCTCTGGTGGCGAATTATTGAGGCTCTCAGATAACTCTACATTAGTATTACTTAAATCCAATCCGGCCAGAAGCCCATCCAGTGAAAATTCCATGTCATACTTGGGGATCTCTAACTCCAGAAAAGCGCTAAGTTTCGCTATAAGTTCCTCTTCAATATCGGGAAATTTGGCTGCCGACACCTTCAGCTCCTTGAGCCGAACGGTTCGCTCATCCTTGTCGGTAGCAATTAAACAATCGAACCACATGGCTCCGAAAACGGGGCTTTCACCCTCCTCCAGGGTGATCGATACTGCAGATCTCGCTTCCATCTTAATGGAGGAAAGCGATTCTACCTGGGGCTGATAGATCACCACCGC
Source organism: Bacteroidales bacterium (assembly GCA_029938715.1). Lineage (GTDB taxonomy): Bacteria > Bacteroidota > Bacteroidia > Bacteroidales. The sequence goes on from JAOZUK010000159.1 coordinate 1,887, forward strand.
AGCTCCATTCTTTTCTATCTTCTTGGGCCAGTTTGTGTTGTCAGCTGCTGTTGCCTGGGTAACTATAAAAGCCATCACAAGGCTTAGAATCAAACATCTTCGCTTTGTCATCTTTATCCAACTATTATTTGAAGCAAGTTACTCAATTATTGTCCGAATTTAGACGTCTGCGGTTGCAGTCTGTTTACCTGATTTGGTAAACTTTTCGGAAATGGTACCCATAGATGCTATAGGTAATGGCAAGGGGGAACATTTTTGGTTTATAAAGAAGGCTCCAGATAAAGAGTTTCCAGTAGTGGATCCTGTCCCGGCTTAATATCCCTATGTAATACACGGACCGCACAAAGGCCATGACCTGATCACCCGTTTTCCTCCTGGAAGCTTTTACACCCGGCTGAAACCGCCCCAGAAACTGCTTTAACCTCTCATAGTATACCCTGCTTGAATAGATGGTCTGGTTGATGCTTTTAAAACCGGCCAGGAGCTTTTCCTGCTCCATTTTTGGTGTGAAATTCATAGAGTTATTGGTATTGTTTCCATCAAAGCCCTCATGGATTCTGCCCTCCTTCCACAGGCGTTGGTATAGCCTGGTCCGGTTTGGTGCATTGAGCAAACCCACCATGGCTGTAATAATACCAGTTTGCTGAATAAAGTTAATCTGACGCTGAAATACTCCTGGTGTATCTGAATCAAACCCCACAATAAAACCGGCCGACACTTCTATCCCTGCCGATTGAATCTTCCGGACACTTTCGGTCAGATCTCGGTCCATATTATGGGCCTTATTACACTCTGCAAGACTCTCTTGTTCAACGGTTTCTATTCCTACAAACACTTTTTCAAAACCCACATCCACCATTCTGTGCATCAGCTCAGGATCATCGGCCAGATCGATGGAAGCTTCGGTGGTAAAGGTAAATGGCGATCCATGCAGATCATTCCAGCGGCTCATGGCCGGAAGCAGGTCCTTTTTCAACTTATGCCTGTTTCCTATGAAATTATCATCCACCAGGAAGAGGTTTCCCCTGTATCCGGTTCGATAAATGGTATCTAGTTCCCCCAGTATCTGGTCGGAACTTTTGGTACGAACTTTTCGTCCCAGCAGTGAGGTGATCTCACAAAACTCACAGTCAAAAGGGCATCCCCTGGAATATTGGAGGTTTAGCTGAGCATAGTCAGAGATATCAATCAGCGAATAGTCGGGTGTAGGAGAGAGAGAAAGGTCCGCAAAGGCATCGGTGCTGTAAACCTGCCTGGGACAACCTTTTTCAAGGTCAGAAAGGAACTGTGGCAGTGTGATTTCAGCCTCATTCAGGATCAGATGATCCAGGTGAAGATAGGAATCCGGATCGCCTGTAAACATGGGGCCGCCGGCAATGATCTTAGTCCCATGGATTTTACTTACTTCAATCACCCTGGAGACCGAAGCAGATTGTACCGACATTGCACTGATCAGCACATAATCGGCCTCCATAATATCTTTCTCCCTGAGAGAGGTTACATTCAGGTCCACCACCTTCTTCTCCCAGTGGGGAGGTAACATGGCCGCAATGGTCAAGAGTCCCAGGGGGGGATTAATCGCCTTTTTTGAGATAAACTTCAAAGCGTGCCTGAAACTCCAATAGGTATCAGGATATTCCGGACTAATCATCAGCACTCTCATTTTCAATCAGTTTTGATACTTTTTTCCAAATGTAAAGCGCAGGCGAAAAGAAAGAAAACAATAGGGATAAGAGACCCATATGCGGGATTATCAGAATTGAATTGGGATAAACTTAGATTGATTTTATTACTTTTGCATTCTTATTGAGACTTAATGAAGTCATTTTTATACCTGATATACTCAGACCTGGGTTTTATGATTGGTAAATCTTCCGATATCCACAGAAGGTTTGCAGTGATTGATACCCACTCACCCATTGAGTTACAGCTATTCAGGGTCTATCGCATTGAAAAGAACAGTCTCCACGAAAAGCGGTTGCATAAGCAGTTTGAATCCAAACAGATCCGCAATGGCTGGTTTGCACTGGATATGGCCGATATCCACGAGGTGGACAGCTACATGACTAAAAACAAAGGAGTCAGGATTCTTGATAACATCAAGAAAGTTATTAAAGGGGGTGAAGGCCTTAAAATGAATTTTAAAACCGATAACGAACATCCCCTGGATCAGTACCTGGAAAAACTCGAAAAATCGGTCGAACGGCTTAAACGTGCCCTGGAAGGCAGGGATACACTTTAGTGGGGCCACCCCACCTACCGGGAACCCCTTATCATGGACTTAAAATCCATAGAATGACTTAAAAAGGTGTAGACCTCACACTCCCTGCACTCTTCATTCTTACAAATCCTGCCTTTTTTAGAAGCCTCCCAGCATGGAGTTGAATTGGAATTATATGCATCGCATTGCTCCGCGTCCTGCTCCGAACAATCATGAATCTTCCAGCAAGGGACCATGGCCAGCAAGGAGCGTATACCCGCAAAATTTAAGCCCTTATCATGAATGAGGGAGTGTATATGCTTTAATCTGTTTACATCGTTCAGGCAAAAGAGATGACGTTTACTATCCTGCTTAAAAGGAATGATTAATCCCTTCTCGATGTATTGCCGAATTGAATGCGCCGGTATACCAGAGAGTTGCGAGATAATACCCAGGGTTAGCACTGGCCTGACAGCATCTACATCCTTCTCCTTTTTTATTTCCTGCATGGTTTCTTGCTCTAAAAGATCAATAATCGCCACTAAATATAAACATTTGAAAAGAGATTATATAAAAAGAGCTGCCTTCGTCTTAAGGCAGCTCTTTTTATTACTGATGAGTAAATCCTTCAGCTATGAAATTTATTTCACCAGTACTAGTTTGTCCACAGAAGTCAAGGAGCCGGCAGTCACTTTTACAAAGTAGTAACCTGCTTTTACCTCTTCCCCTGCTGTGCTCTTTCCATCCCAGTAGATCTCCAGATTGCCCTGGGCATAGGTCTTACCCCATTCGGCGTATACAATCTGTCCGGAGGCGGTATAAATGCTCATATTAACCTGTGAGCTTGACGGAAGGTCTACACTGATCCTTGTAGGACCGGTGGAAGGATTCGGGTAGATACCCAGTCCAAGTCCACTGACACTGGTAGCTACACGGGTAGTACTGTGCATTCCCACTGATCCTGCAGCTGCAGCTTCAAGGGTCTTGTCTGGAATGCCATCTTCTGCATCGTCATTATGACAACCCAGGCAGGCATATGCAGGACTAAGAGAAGCAGCTCTGGTATCATCATCCCTTACTGCACTTCCATCCTCAACGAACATAGATTCAGTATTGGGAGTAATCTTCAGAAGGTGAGAACGTATATCACCTTTAAAACCACTGGCTCCCCTTGCAGTACCTGATTTTGCGGCAAAAGGCATGTGGCAATCCAGACAGGTGGCTCCTCCACCGTGGTTAACTGTGGCTACCTGTTCATTGTGACATTCGCCACAGGTTTTGGTAATTCCTTCACCATCCCAAATCACTCTTTTGTGCGGATTGTGGCAGGTCAAACAGGTAAGTCCGCTCTCCATATGCTTCATGGAAGCCATCTCGTCCCACTGCTCATGGTGCTTAACAAATCCACTACTTGCATCGATCTTATTGGTATAGCCACGGTTGTGACAGGTACCACAAAGGAAATTCACATCATCTCCATCAGGATCCGGAGTCTGTACCTCTCCATATCTTTCCAGTCCACCAATGCTATTATCAGCATGTGCAAATTCATACACCCTGTCGATGTTGTCCGATGAAGGGCCTCCGATGTGCTCACTTCCGGGTCCATGACAGCCTTCACAACCAATACCACCCTCGGTAAAGGTTCCCAGACCATCCACTCCCTCTAACCAGGTGCCTTCAGTTTCACCTCCTGTGGTGTGACATTTAAAACAGCCATAGTTATAGATTTTCTCATCTGCGGGATGGTAGTCCACCCAACCATGATCCTCACCGCCAAAGAAATTCATCTGGTTATGGCCCAGTCCTGTAGAAAATGCACTTCCGGCAGTTCCAACAATGTGGCCATCTGTACCCACAAAGCGGGCTTTCCATCCATAACCACCTATGATACCGCCAATGTTATCCCAGGTATGAGATCCATCCCCAAGACTGTCCATATACTGGTCCTGGAAGTTGACTGCCTCCGGAGGAAAAACAGGAGCCTCACCATTTTCAATAATGGTAAACTTATAAGGGTGACCTGAGGCAACCCAATCGTCATATTTACTCGAATGACAACCCTTACAGGCATCTGATCCAACAAATGTAGCTTCGGCTGCAACCTCTTCCACATCCGGCGGAATAGGTGAGAAAGAGTTGCTGTTTAATAGAAACAAACCACCCAGCAGTAGCACCGGAGCAGCAAAATAGAGAAGAAATTTTTTCATAGCTTAAGAGTTAAAAGTGTTACATTTCTTGATTGTACTAGTACTTCGTATGTGTATTATTTAATACTGTTATTCTGATAGCACTAAATTAGATATCGCACGATTATTATTGTTACAAAACTTGCTTATATATCTCTTTGGATTGCGTTGATTGCATCGTTCCGTTTTCGCCCCGATCACCATTACTCATCGACATATATCGATATTGAAACTGAGGATCAAGTTCCTTGTCATCAATCCCCGGCACCAGGGCGAGGTGACTGTAGACATTTAATCTACTTTTCCTGGAATAAATCATTAACTTTCTAAAACTGAAAAAGAGCACAATCATGAAAAAAACAGTCCTGCTTTTGCTGGCCCTTTCCATAGGCTATGTAGCCTGGTCTCAGGAAAAAAAGTCTCCCATAGATGGAGTTTATAAGCTGGCTTTTGAGTATGAGATTACAGGCGATAACACCACCCTTATCTATCCAGATGAAAATCAAGGGAGTGAACTTAAGATATGGTCTGAAGGCACCTTCACCCTGGTGGGTGTGTTTGTGCAGGGTTCAAACTATACAGATAATTTCGGTGCGGGAACCTTCACGTTGGAAGGCAACAGGTATGAAGAGAGGGTGTTGTTCCATAGCGCTCCCCAGTACATGGGTCAAACAGTCAAGTTACGCTTAGAGATGCAGGGGGATACCATCACGCAATGGTGGCCGGTGGATGACAACGCTGAGCCCATAAAAAGCCACTACTACATCGAAAAGTGGGTCAGGTTACAGTGACAACAGCAGGACATTGGCTGCGGTGATCCTACCTAATCAACAGCTCCATAAGTTTTGTGGCGGTTACTTCACCTTTCCGACGAATAAAGTCACGGGGTGTACCGTCCCCAATTTCATAGGTAAGCGCTTCAGCTCCCATTTCATAAAACAGAAATGAGGTGGAGGTGATTCTGGCCTCCTCGGACGAATTTGGTTTAACATTCGGCATATAGCCCGGCAACTCTTGCGCTGTGGCTTCTATAAGTTCAGGAACCAGTCCCGGCATGTTTCCCTTAAGATCGGGATCAATGGTATAATAGATGTCTTCAAAGGTAGAATGGAAGTCCACACCAAAATAGAATTTCCCTTTGTCCCCTTTGGTTTTTTGCTTCATAAAGTCTCCAATGGCCGAGGTTTCGGGTTGATTAAATTCCTGCCAGTCCCTGTTCAGATCTACCCCTCCCCTGTTATGTCGCCAGTGCCCGTGGAAGACTCCGTCTGGATTGGCCAGGGGTACCACATATGTATTGTACTTGCTTCTGAATGCCTCTGCCAGTTCAGTAGGAGCACAAAGTGTTTCCACAAATGCCTGCATGGCCAGAAATCCAGGGACCTCAGGGGGGTGCTGACGTGAGATGACCATAATCATCCTTTGATCATCACTTTCTCCTATTTTCAGCAGAGGAATGGGCCTACCCTCATGGCTGTTCCCAATGGAGGTTCTTTCTACATACGAGTAGGACTCAAGTTCACGGATCCACTGCTCCACATGCGTGTTGGTGATAAGTTCCTGGGCTGACACCCATAATGTATCCTTGCCAAGAGAGAGCTTCATGGTCAAATCCTTCACAACCTCTTTCTCCTCAAGGATCATTTTGGTAGTCTGGAAACTGGCGGAGTCTATCTCTCGCCAGCTCATTCCATCGAAGCTCAGTTTTGGAAGGTAACGATGTCCCGCATTTTCAGGATAAGTAAGTTTGAGGTAGAGGGTACGCGGAGACTCAGACCATAACTTAAATGCGTACCATGGGCTCATATTGATGGGAGAGTTCTCCGGCGTAATCAATACTGTCACCAGGGTATCGTTGTTCCGGACCACCCCGTTTAACCTTGCCCCTTCAAACTGGTTAGACATATACACCCCATCACCCAGATCAAATATCCCTCTGAACTGAAGCTGGATAGGAACTGTTTCAGTGTTTACCGTTTTGACTGGCTCCTGCCCTTCCCATTGCTTCTCCCTCTTGCACGACCACATTAAAATAGTCAGCAGGAATAAGGATGGTAAAACAAAGTGGCGTAAGGTTCTCATGGGAATAGTTGAACAGGAATCAAAGTAGAAAAGAGAGACAATGGCAGTTTTTTCATAAGGGTATGAATTTGGGTAAACTCCTTTTTTTAAGCAACATAAGGCAATTGACGCGGGAACTAAACCTTCTGTATACAAACATACTACTAATCATGTAAATCCAAAGAAATGGATTTATTGGCGTAACTTGTTCAGAACCTAAAACCCTAACATGAAACGACCCAGACTCATCCTTGTGGCCACTGTTTTAATGACTCTCCGATTGTTTTCTCAAAATGTGGGGCAAAGCTGGCGTGCCGCAACCAATAACCCTGTGGAATCATTGCGTTATGAGTAAATAATCAAATGGAGTACTGAAGGAAGCTAGTTTATTCTTATACCAAGTTTTATTCTAAGATATCGATGATAAATGCCTGTTGTATAATAGACAGCTGTTGGATTTAGCCCATATCGATAATCTGCACTAACGATCAACTCAATTTTTGAAACTGGAATTCTCAGTCCAGTGCCGATGAATATGCCTGCAGTGTTAGACAGATTTGCATCTTCGTTAACTTGAATGCGCGTACAAATCAAGCCGACTTCCTCAAAGAAGCAAGAGTCCCTTACTCCTGACATTTGAGATTTAAAAACCAGATCCGCATATATACCTGCATCAAAGAACACTTTAGTCTTAGTTCCAATGTTAAACCTCGGTCCAAAGGACAATGACATGCAATCAGCCACTAATGTAATGTCGTAAGCTTTTTGATACCGTCCCGAATAAAGAAAATCTTTGAACTGGGAGATCCGATTATATTCTAAACCAAGAAGAAGGTTGAGCAT
>JAOZUK010000043.1 GCA_029938715.1 Bacteroidales bacterium
AATATGAATTGAACGTATACACCAAACAACCTAAAAAGATGGCTCATTTCTATTCTGATCTGAATAGAGCCATCCTTGATGAATTTATTGCAGCTGGAGTTGAGATTCTATCTCCGCATTACAGTGCTTTCCGTGATGGAAATGCATCTACCATTCCGGCTGATTTCGATCCGAAAGCTCCGGCACCACCCAAGTCTTCAAAACCGGTTAATCCAGTAGAGGACATCATAGATAAGGTTACCGGGAAAAATAGGTGAACCGATTTAGTTCACCTGATCGGATTTGCGCCCTCTCTTCTTCTTAAACCATATTTTGATCTTATCTCTGATCAGAAGGACCACCTCTTTGCCCAGGAAGGCAAGTGATCCGTAAAAAAGGACCTCCCCGGCCAGGAAGATCCCAAAAACAAGCCCACCAATCTTTGCCGCTTTCAATCCAAGTATTCCTCCAATGGCTCCTCCTATGAATGGCGAACCTACAATCAGCACATAACTGATAATCTGAACGACAAACATGGCCTTTTTAAAGGGCGTATTTACCACGCTTTTAAGGGTTCTGGGCGGCGGCTCCAGAGTTTGGTCCTTTGGCCGGTCCTGCGGCGGCTCCATCAATCTTTCAGTTTACCATCCCGTCGGAATATATCCAGGATCAGTTCATTATTTCGTTCATCCGGAATATCCGCTCCTTCAAACACACCGGGGTAACCCAACTCCACCCTGAGTTCATTGTCCCCTTGTATCATCAAAGGATCAATCACGATCCACTGGCAACTCATGGAAGAATAGGCAGGCCAGAAATAGCCTGAATAGACCACCTCATCATTGGCCACCACCGCAAATGCAAGCCCGTGTACCGAATGCTCCTGATCCTTCACCACCCCCACGGAATAATCGGAAATCTTAAAAATGTGCTTTTTTGAATTGTAAGACTTAATATCATGATAACCAATCAATGGGGCATCATGGAGCTTTACCGAAGAGTTTACAATGGCACAGGATTGATTCTCTGTCTGGTAGGACTCCAACAAGTAGAGTTCCACATCGCCCTCTGCATCCCCTTTCCATTTATCACAGGATATAGTTGTGGTAAACAGCAGGGTAAGAAGGATTGAAATTAGAGCTGATAGCTTCATTACCTTGTATGCGATGTTACATGGTAAAGATAGATGATTGCGGGAAGAGGTTGCGTGAATCTGCTGCTAAATAGTGCTTTTTTCGATACATTTAGGAAATAAATAGCTCCCCATGAAAAAACTGATCTACCTGTGGCTTCTATTGACTGCTTGTACCCTGGGCGCCCAGGATAAACTGCAACGGCTTAATCTTGATGGAGAATGGAAGTTCCAAACCGACTCGCTGGATGTGGGGATCACAGAACAGTGGTACCAGAAGGATCTGGAGGGCACGGTGATACTTCCTGGTTCCATGGCTGAAAATGGACTGGGCGATGAAGTGACCATCAGCACCAGGTGGACAGGCAGTATTGTCGACCAATCCTATTTTACCGAAGAGAGGTATGAAAAGTACAGACAGCCTGGCAACATTAAGATCCCCTTCTGGCTCAAACCCGTTAAATATTATGCGGGACCTGCCTGGTACCAGAAGGAGGTGATCATCCCCGACCCCTGGACCGGTAAACGTGTGATCCTTCACCTGGAGCGATGCCACTGGGAATCGAGGGTCTATGTTAACAACCAGGAAGTGGGAAGTCGAAACAGCCTGGCAGTGCCCCATGAGTACGATCTGACACCCCACCTTAAACCGGGGAAGAATACCATTAGCGTGCGAATGGACAACCGCATGATTGTGCCGGTGGGTGAGAATTCTCACAGCGTATCCGACCATACTCAGTCCAACTGGAACGGAATCACTGGTCAACTCTACCTGGAGGCCCGCCACATGGTCTCATTAAAGAGCATCCAGATCTATCCTGATATTCATTCGGGTATGGCCAGGGTGGTCATGCAATTAGATCAACCCTCCGGAAATGATTTCCTGGGGCAAGTATACATAGAGGCAGAGAGCTTCAATTCTGAAAAGGTGCACAAGCCGGCCCCCTTTATGGCATATATTGAAAACCATGGAGATCAGACACCCATTGAATTTCAATTTCCAATGGGAGAGGATGCACTTCTCTGGGATGAGTTTTCCCCTGCTCTTTACAACATGGAGGTAACGCTATCTGATGCTGAGGGAACGTTACTTGATCAGAGGAGTGAGGTATTTGGAATGCGCAAATTTGCAGCGGAGGGGACTCGTTTCCAGGTGAATGGAAATCCCATCTTCCTCAGGGGAACGCTGGAGTGTTGTATTTTTCCACTCACCGGATATCCTCCTTCCGAAGACGGCTACTGGGAGCATCTGATGAATCGATGCAAGGAACACGGACTAAACCACATCCGGTTTCACTCCTGGTGCCCGCCCAAGGCAGCATTTAATGTGGCCGACAGGCTGGGAATTTACCTGCAGGTGGAGTGTGGATCCTGGGCCAACCAGGGAAGCACCATCGGGGATGGCGGGCCACTGGACAGGTTTATCATCAATGAAGCCGACCGGATCATCGATGCCTATGGAAACCACCCCTCCTTTTGCATGATGGCCTATGGAAATGAACCTGCCGGATCAAACATGAATGCCTACCTGATTCAGCTAATGGATTCTTGGAGGTCCAAAGACAGGCGAAGGGTCTATACAGCCGGAGCAGGTTGGCCCATTATTCCCGAGAGTGATTATCACAACGGTCCTCAGCCAAGGATTCAGCAATGGGGAGCAGAACTGAATAGCATTATTAACGCAAAGCCCCCGCAAACCCGGTACGACTTTGAGGAGATCATTTCGCCATACAATATTCCATTTGTGAGCCATGAGATTGGTCAATGGTGCGTCTACCCCGATTTTAAAGAGATTGAAAAGTACACAGGGGTACTTAAGGCCACCAATTTTGAAATATTCCAGGAGACCCTGGTAGAGAATCACATGGGTGATCAGTCAGAAGATTTCCTGATGGCATCGGGTAAGTTGCAGGCCCTCTGCTATAAAGCTGAAATAGAGGCAGCACTTCGAACCCCGGGTTTTGCCGGGTTCCAGCTGCTCCAGCTGCATGATTTCCCTGGACAGGGAACAGCGCTGGTGGGCGTGTTGGATCCCTTTTTTAATTCCAAGGGATACATCACCCCTGAGCAGTTCCGGCAATTTTGCGAAAAAACCGTACCACTGGCCAGGATGGATAAACAGGTCTTTGAGAACCATGAGACCTTCCGGGCAAATATTGAGATCTCCCATTTCTCTTCACAACCACTTAGAAATGCCACCGTCCGCTGTCAGATCCACAACAGCAACGGGGAGCTACTGCATGAAATGAAACTCGAAAAAGAAGAGATTCCGGTGGATAATGCCATCCCCCTTGGATCCATTGAATATTCCCTTCAGGATATTACATCTGCAGAAAAACTCACCTTAACTGTTATGTTGGAAGGGACTCCCTATTTAAATAGCTGGGACCTCTGGGTCTACCCCGTGACAACGGATCCTCAACCGGGCGAGATTTTAATTACAAGAAAACTGGACCGGAAAGCCAAAAAAATCCTGGAAGAGGGAGGTTCTGTATTACTACTGACGCATGGAGAGGTAAACAAGGATCACGGAGCCGAGATAGGGATTGGCTTCTCAAGTATCTTCTGGAATACCATGTGGACCGGGGGACAGAAGCCTCATACATTGGGGATCCTGTGTAATCCTGATCACCCCGTTTTCGGAGTATTCCCCACAGAATACCACAGCAACTGGCAGTGGTGGGATCCGGTGACCCATTCCCAGGCCATGATCCTGGATGATCTTCCGGCTGAGGTTCGGCCCCTGATCCAACCCATCGATACCTGGTTTGAAAACAGGCGCCTGGGATTGCTATTTGAAACCAGGGTGGGAAGTGGCAAACTGATGGTTTGCAGCATCGATCTTCAGAACGACCTGTCAGATAGACCCGTATCCAGGCAGTTGTTGCATTCCATTCTAAAGTATATGAACAGTCCGGAGTTTAATCCGGTTCATGAAGTCCAGGTGGACCGGATCCTTGAGATCATTTAGAAACCACCTCCCCCACCATTGAGATCATCATTGCCACGGTTTCTTCTCTTCCGGGCCTTAAAATCTCCCTGACCGAAATTGTGTGAGTAACCAATATATGCGGTGCGGCTTTCCCAGGAAAACCCACCATGGGAAGGATAGAAATTAGTGGATTCAAAAGCAAACCTCATGGTGTTGAACATATCGTTTACACGAATGCTGACGGTTCCCTTCTTCTGGAATACTTTGTAGCTAATCCCTGCATTCACCATGTACATGGGTTTAATGCTCCATTGAATGATTTCATGTGACCCCCGGTACATCCCAAACAACTGGAAACTCAGGTTCTCACTCACATTAAAGGTATTGTTCATCCGTACATTGGATGCCACACTGCCTACTTCCACATATTCCCCGAATGCATAACCTGTCATTAGCTGTGAATAGACATCAAAACTTGCATTGATGCTCCACCACTTCCATGGACGGTACATTCCCGACATCTCCACCCCATAGCGGTCTTCACCATCTGCATTGGTATAGGTCAATAGGACTTTGTTATTATCCAGGGGATCGGTATTTGCGTAACGGATAATGTTGTCGTTGATCCTCCGGTAGAATACCCCACCTCCTACCGATCCCTTCTTCAGGCGACGGGTATAATTAAATTCATAGGAGTTGGTAAACTGGGGGCGCAATTCGGGATTTCCCACAAAAATAAGCAAGGGAGAGGACCAGCTGCCCCTGATGGGATTCACCTGGTTCACACCAGGCCTGTCCACACGCCGGCTATAACTTAACTGGAACTGGTTTCTTTCACCCGGAGAGTAGGTGAAAAATGCGGATGGGTAGGCAGTGATAATTTGAGGTCAGGTCGTCTGGATTGAAGGACTCATCGTAGTATCCATCCTGATGCTTATCCGTTGTCGAATGAGAAGCTTCAAACTCGATGTTATGACCCTTTTTGGCAAAGTCCTTCTTATAGTTCAGGTCATAGGTACCTGTATGGTTGTCATTGTATAATGATTTGGTGTGATCGCCGGAGAGAACGTCTTCAAAATAGATCATGGTTCCCGTACCGCTATAACCGTTAAAAAGGTTCTGTGTGGTGTAGATGGACAGGGTGTTCATTTTGTTCAGATAGAAATCTGCCCCAACCTTTAGAAGATGAGAAGTCTCATCCCCGTTGTTTTCAAAAGCTTGATGCGTGGAGTTGTCCGTTCGCCAAACATTACCTCCCCCCTCATCCTTGCCGGTATTTCCACCATAATTGGCAAAGAGATTGACCTTCCCCTTCCTGTAGTTTAGATCGAGGGCGCCATTGTACCGCACATTTTTCCCAACGGTTAATCCCCCGTTGATATTTCCGTTCAAACCCAGTGTGGCATTCTTATAAAGTACAATGTTGATGATTCCGCTCATGCCTTCCGGACTGTACTTGGCCGAAGGATTGGTTATCAGCTCGATGCTCTTGATGGAGGATGATGGAATCTGCTGAAGCAACTGGGCCGCACTTACATTGGTAGGCCGGCCATCCACCAGAATCTTCACATTTTCATTGCCTCTGAGACTAATCTCTCCCGACTGAGCATCTACGCTTACCGACTGTATATTATTCAGCAGTTCTGACGCATTAGTTCCAGTGGCTGTGAGATCTTTCCCAACATTAATCACCTTACGGTCGATTTTCTGCGTAACAGTGGAAAGTTCACCCCTTACCACCACTTCATCCAGTGCAAGACCACTTTCATTAAGATTTATGGTACTCAGGTTATGTTTGGCTTTGGCCCGGGAAACATCGATCTCTTTGGTGATCTTTTCGTAGCCGATAAACTGGATCTCCACCTTATTGTTTCCTTCCGGAATTTCATTGATCACAAAATTACCTTTCAAATCGGTAATTCCTCCGGTAAGTATTGAATCCCCGCTATTCCTTACCACCACGTTTGCGTAGGGAATGGGTTCCTTAGAAGTAGCATCGATTACTATGCCCGTAATAGAACCGTATGCTGCCGGTGGATTGCATATATAATGTGTGCAAGATTACTATTTATACTAGATCTAAATAGTAAGATTTAACACAATTAACAGCTGCGTTGCAATGTGAATGGTGGATGGTGGATGGAGAATCGGGAATGGTGGATAGGGATGGGTTCCAACTACTTCATGGCTCGCTTGTAATATTCGACTGTCTGGATAAAGGCATCCCCAAAGCCCATCTTTTGAAGTTCATCGAGGTGTTCTTTCGCCGTGACAAAGTCTTGAAACTCACCATGGGCATAACGGTAATAACCATCCTTACAGACATACTCTTCCACTTCAGTTAATTCGCTGAATATATTAATATTGGCACGCGCATGACTTGCACTTACCTGAACCGTAAAGGTGAAAGTTTTACCTGGCGCGGCATTCCCTTTTCCTTCGTTGTTTCTTAAACTTCTGGGGACATAGACACCCGACATAATGGATGGTGTTGGCAGGGGTCCTCCTGAAACGGTGGCTATTACATGCCGGTTGAGATACCTGCCCAGGGGGGCTGCTTTACCGTTCGGATAGTTGTCCCATGCGATTGGGGACTCTTCCCCATTCCCTTTTAACTTGATTCTGCTTTTTGCAATCCCTTTGCTCTCCAGGTATTCTGCTATCTGGTCGACCCTTTGCATGGAAAGCAGCATATTGTAGTCTGAAGGCCCGGTAGCATCCGTATGACCGGTTAGTGTTACCACAGTCTCAGGATGATCCAGCAACAGTTCGGCCATGATCTTCACTTCAAGCCTTGCTTCTATATTCAGGGTGTATTTGGCGAAATCGAAGGGAATACTGGTGAGCAACTCAGTAACTACCTCTACCACCGGGATTACAATTGGAGGCTCAATATCCACAGGTGTTTCCTCCTGTTCAGTAGTGTCTGCTTCTTCCTCCACAGAAGCCAATGCCTCATAATCCAGCTCAATAACCATGTTTATGGCATTGGATGATGGATCATCCTCCTTCCTTACTGCATAAACCCCATCAAGTTCGTTCCATCCCGGATTAAAAAACAGGTCCTCTCCCGTAGTATTCACAGGAGCTCCAAGACTCACAGGTTCGCCCCAGGTGCCATCCGCTCCCAGTTTAGAATAAAACACATCAATTCCTCCCATGGAGGCATGTCCCTGAGAACTAAAAAAAAGAATGGAATCGTTGCTCGAAATAAAAGGAGTGTGTTCCTCATATATGGTATTGATAGCCGGGCCCAGATTCTTTGGGACTCCCCACACTCCTTTTCCATTTAAAGCGGAGACGTATATATCCATGCTTCCCATCCCTCCCCTGGTATCACTGGTAAAGTAGAGCTTCGTGCCATCTTTGGAAATACTTGCATGGGTTTCTGAAGTTCGGCCATTGATATTACCTCCCAGCGCTTTCGCCCTGGACCAGGTACCCTCCTCATAGGTAGAAACTAAGATATCCGAATGAGAATAATACTCATGGGCCAGATAGAGATCCTTCCCGTCGTAAGACAGGCTCACCGGATAAGTCTCACCCACCATCCCAATCTCGTTGTTGATCACTCTTGGTTTTGTCCAGAACTCACCCTTGCGGGTAGTGATCATAATTTTTTTATCGGCCGGATAGTCCACCAGGAAAATCAGGGTATTGCCATTACCAGATATAACGGGATTGCTACACGATGGCAGGTACTCATCAAAGTGGTCCAGCACACTTTGAAACTCAAATGAGGGTTGATGATCCATTAAAGAATCAGCCCTGGCGCATGCTTCAATCTGCAACCTGGCAAAATCCATCTGCAATGGATCCTCATCTCCTCCAAATTCCAGGTATTTTTCATAATTCTCAACAGCCTGATCAAATTCGTAGTTCAGATGGTATGCCCTGCCCAGCATAAAATAAGTAAGGATGGGAGATCTGCTTTCATCAGGAGAATTATTCTTGTAATCAGGTGTAGCACACTTCACTGCCTTTTTCAGGTGAGTAAGGGCCTCCAGTTCGTTTCCCTGAATGCTCAGACAGCTAACTCCGCAATGGAACAGGATATTGCAATTGCCCGGATCCAGTGTTAGCAGGTTCTTATACCTGTTATAAGCTTCTTCATAAAATCCGGACTCAAGAAGATAAGAGGCATCATGAAAGAGTCGCTTAAACTCTTTAGTATACTGACCACTCAGAGTAAGCGAGATGCCTATCAGCACAAAGACGAAAAAATGCCTGAGAATCCTCATTGCTTAAATATACCAGATATTGGGGCTGGTGAATAAAGCTTTTATCCACAGGGTTTTCCACAAAATAGCCATAAGACAAATAGCAAGAAGACGTTGACTAAACTATCAGAAGCTTTGACAAACTACTTCAGATCACGGATTCGAACTTCTATATCCTGCTCATTTTTCAACAACCTCCTTCACCAGAAGCTTATAGGTTACCGGCACAATAAGCAGGGTAAGCAGGGTGGAGACCAGCAGTCCCCCTATAATGGTCCATCCCATGGGCGCCCACATGCTGCCTCCCCGCAGGGTAAGAGGCAGCAATCCACCAATGGTGGTCATGGCCGTCAGTACGATGGGGATAAGCCGGGTTTCTGAAGCCATCTTAAGTGCATTTGTAAGTGATTCACCCCGCTTCCTCAATACGTTTATATAATCCACCAGAATAATTGAATTGTTTACTACAATACCCACCAGGCTGGTAAGACCCACAAATGCAGTGAAAGAGAATGAGTTCCCTGTAATCAGCAGGGCCCAGACCATTCCAGTGAAAGCAAATGGAATGGCCAAAAATACAATTAGGGGTTGCTTGAAGGATCTGAATTGCAATACAAGTACAGAGAAGATAGAAATAACCGCTATCAGCACTGCATTGGCCATACCCCCGAAGGAATCAGACCTGCTCTCCAGTTCTCCCCCGATGGTATAGCTGTAGCCCACCGGTAAGGGGTAACTTTCCAGCGCTTCCAGAACAGGATCCATCACCTCATCCAGGGTGTAACCCGACCGGACATCTGCAAGGATCTCAGCTGTACGCTCCATGTCATACCTGCTGATAGAGCTGGGAACCTGCTGCAATTTTACGTCAACAAACTGTTTCAGGGGGATCTGTCTACCCGAGAGAGAAGAGACATAGACCCGATCCAGCTCATCCATGTTAAATTCCTTCCCATGATCCATCTTCAGGACGATGCCATACTCCTCACCCAATTTGTCCCTGAACTTTGAGATCCCGATGCCTGTAATGGCAGTTCTTATGGTGCGGTCGATCTCTATGATCGGGACACCCAGCATATTGGCCTTCTCCTTATTAATATCAAACAGAAGTTCGGTATTGGTCTTCACGAACTGGTTTTCTATGTTGATTGCTCCTGGCTGTTCCCTGATAAAACCTTCCACATCGGAAGAGATATCCCTTAGAACGTCCAGGTCATCGCCTGTGAGAAAGATCTGAACCGGTGCATCGAATGGGGGACCCTGTTCAAACTCCTTGACCCGAATCCGGGCTCCGGGGTAGTTATCAAACTCATCCCTCAACCTCAGCAATAAAGTCTCAAATGCTTCATTGTCGCGTTCGTACAGTTCCACATAAATCTCGGCAAACCGCATATCAAATCGCCGTGGAAAAACATTGTAGTAGATCCTGGGATTGCCATGCCCCACATTGGTGGCATAATACTTCACCTCTGGGATGGTATCCAATACACTCTCTATATAATGGGCCACTCCATTGGTGCGATCCAGATTGGAGCCTTCGGGGAGAGTGGCCTGGATCATTAAATTGGGCTGTTCGGCTTTTGGAAAGAAGCTGACAGCCACATACCTGAACATCCAGGAGGATCCCAAAAGGTATACCAAAGCCAGGAATAGAGTAAGCCCCGGCCTTTTAAGGGCCACACTCAGGCTCGCCCTGAAAGGATGCTCTGCCACCCACTTAAGAACCCGTCCAAATCCTTTGACCCCAACTGATTCAGATTTGGGTTCTTTAAACAACCTGCTGGTGATCACAGGCGTAAATGTGAGAGCAATAAACAGGGAAACAGTGAGTGTGATAATGATAGTTAAAGGCAGAGATTTCATAAACTCTCCCGTTTTATCGGGCATGGCCGCAATGGGAACGAAAGCCAGAATAGTGGTCAGCGTGGCAGTGATCACAGGCCAGCCAATCTCCGATGCAGCAAGGATGGAGGCCTCCCTCCTTTTGTGCCCCATCAGCAGAAAACGGTTGATATTTTCCACCATCACAATGGAATTATCCACCAGCATCCCAAGGACCACCACAAGACCGGCTATGGAGATCTGCTGCAGACCGAAACCGGAAAAATCCACAAAACCCAGTCCGATGGCCAGGGAGAGAGGAATGGCAATGGCCACTACAATGGAGGATCGCAATCCCAATGAAAAAAAGATAATCAGGGCCACCAGCAAAATTCCCTGGAGCAGGTTATTGATAAAGCCATTGATGCGTTTATCAACAGTGGTTGGTTGGCTGTATATTAACTCCAGGCTCATACCATCGGGCAACTCCTCTTTGAATTTCTCTATTACCGGAGTGAGCTCCTCGGCTGTAGCCAGCACATTCAATCCCGCTTTCTGACTTATACCGATGAAAATAGAGCGATGTCCTCCACCCTCTTTTCGGGGCATCTTTTTGGCACCAAACCTGGTCCGGTGATTTAGCTTCTCATAGCCAAACTCAACCTCAGCAAGGTCCCTGAGATATATGAGCCTTCCCTGGTGAGAGTTTACCACACAATTTCGAATTTCATCCAGATCCTGGAAGGAACCCGACGATTTCACACTCAGGTTGGTTGGACCCAGTTGAACATCTCCACCGGGAATATTGGCATTGTTGGTCTCTATGGCCCTCACAATATTGTCCAGGGAGGTATTGACCCTGGCCATCTTTTCAAAATCCAAATAGATGTGAATCTCCTGCTCCGGAAGCCCGTAATAGGATACCTTTTTGATGCTCCGGATCTTCTCAATGCGTTTTCGCAGCTCCTCAGCTGTCTCCTCAAGTTCTTTAAATGGTGCATCATTCGAGATAAGTGCAAATTGCATCATAGCCATGTCGGAAATGGACCACTGCCACATTTCAAGCTGAATGATCTCATCAGGCAGTGAGCTGCGAATGCTGTTTACTTGCCGGACCACCTCATTATACTTCTCATCCGAATCGGTATTAAACTCAAATTCAATTGCCACCACAGCAATCCCGTCCCTCACATCTGAAACAATCACATCAATATCTTCAAGCCCATTGAGCGCCTCCTCCACCGGAAGAGCCACCATCTTCTCCATATCGATGGAGCTGGCTCCCGGCATCAACACAATAATCGACGACCCGGGCACCTCAACCTCAGGATTCTCTGTACGGGGCATGGTAACCAGAGCACGAACCCCAACGATGGTCAGAAAAATGAAGACCATCCAGGTAAATGCAGAATTATCTATGGCTAGTTTTGGAAGTTTCATGGTTGATCTTTCAGATTCACTGCATTTACTTTCTCACCACTGCTCAGGTACTTTGCCCCATCGGTGATCACCAGTTCTCCTTCAGAGATCCCATCCTGAACCACCACCTGCCCATCCAGTATCGCTCCGATCCGCACGCTTCTACGGGTTGCAGTACCATTTTCATGCGTAAAGAGATAAGCCAAATTGTCGCTGGCATCCAGTAGGGCTTCGATAGGCACCACCAGAGACCGGGAAAGTTTCGCCGGATATACCTCTACCCTTGAAATAAATCCTTTCCTGAATTCAGGAAGCGTCTTATGGAGCAACAACTCTGTCTCGTAGGTGCCGGTCACCGGATCGGCTACACTTCCCAGTTCAATGATCTCTCCCCTGAACACCACCCCGGGGAAGGCATCCATATAGACCCTGCCACTATCTCCAAGTGCCAGTTTAACAATATCTTTATCCGTAAGAGATGCCCTTACCACCCAGTCGTTTTCCGTGGAAGCAAAAAGGATGGCAGGATACCCTGGAGCAATCACCTCATTGGCTTCCACCAGAAGCTTCTGGACCTGCCCGTCCGACGGCGCCTTAATCTGTGAATGCCTAAGGTTAAAATCAGCTACATTCTTTCTCGATTTTGCGAGCTCATAGCCCGATTCAGCATTCTGGTACTGCTCCAGGGTAACCACACTGTCGCGATAGAGATTGCCCGCCCGGGTGAGGTCCCGCTCTGCCATTTCCAGCCCGATTCGGGCCTGGTTTACCTGGGCACGTATTTCAGATAGATCCAACCGGGCCAAGACTGTTCCCTTTCCGACAGATGCGCCCTCTCTCACATAGAGCTGGCTGATTATTCCACCGGTCTTGAAACTCAGTTTCATCTCGGTGGTGGTACTCAGAAGACCGGTGGCCCTGACCGGAATCTTATATTCTAACATTTTTACTGGCTGCACTTTCACATTTAGTGGTTGGCTTGCCGGAGCCTCGCTGTTTACCTGGGGCTTGCACCCGGAAAGTCCCAGAAAAAGGAGGAGCATGGGAATGGTCAGGTTTCTCATGGAGTTGCATTAAAAGGTTTCAGGAGCTGTAGCTCCCATTGCATATTCAAAATCAGCAAGGCTGCTGAAAAAATCGGATTGGGCTATAATAGAGTTTGCTGCGGCACCAGTTAAACTGCTGCGTGCATCTAGCAGCTCAAGCAGAGAAGATTGACCTTCGCGGTACTTCCTGTTAATGAGCTCATAGGCCCTCTGGGCAGAACGGGTTTGCTTCTGTGCCGATTGCACCGACTCAAAAGCTGCCTGAAGTGCATAGTAGTAGTTTATCACCTCTAAGCGGATCTGCTGTTGAGTTTCCGTGTAGAGTTCAGCAAGCTTCTCTCCGTCAATTTTCGATTGCACCACCTTCTGCCGGTTAGTGGAGCCCTGAAACAAGTTCCATTTCATCACCAGAGAGGCCATTGCAAAATCATCATCGCCTGTAAACCGGTACTTCTCTCCCTGGAATCCGTAATCCACCACCCCAAAAAGCCCCGGTACATTATTGCCCCTGTGAAGGTCGATTACATGCTCGTTCAGCTGCTGGTATTGTTGAATCTGAAGCAGCTCATCCCTATTCTGTATGGCAAGCAGGCTGGCCTCATCAAGGCCGATGACCAGCGGAACCGGTTCCTGGGTCATCAGCTCCACCGGAGTATCCAGGGTTCGATTGAGTAGAAAATTGAAGTAGGACAGGGATGCTTCGAAGAGGTTATTTGTCTGTGCTCGTTGCACTTCCACCTTGCTTAGTTCAGACTCGGACCTGTAGACCGCATCGATGGTAACTTTATCATTTTCGTACAGCCGCTGGCTTACCCTGAGGTTTTCCGCTACCAGAGTCAGGGTGGTATCAGCCAGCCACACCAGGTTGCTCGCCTTCTGATGTTCATAATAGGCCTTAGTAATCTCTCTGACCAACTCTCTTTTATAGCGGTCCACATCAATGCGGGCTATTTCCGTGTATTGCTTCCTGATCCTGTAATTATGAATGATCTCCGAATTGAAAATAGGTTGTATCAGAGTGACTTTGGTTTCATGTTCGGTGGGACGGAGGAAGGGAAACTCCTGGTTTTCAATCTGGGGAAATGTCTCTGACTCAGTGAGCAAGTTGAGTGTGCTGTATACCGGATTGAGCATATCACCTACCGGGAAACTTATGGTGCGCCCTCCTTTAGCCACAGTATACCGGGCATTTATACTCAGATCAGGCAGAAACAGTCCCCGGGCTTCCTTTAATACCGACAGATTTGAAGAGTAGTCCAGTTGTTTCTGCTTCAATCCCAGGTTGGATTGCAGCCCTTCTCTGATGTATTCGTCAAGGGGATGGTTTTGTGCAGCAACCATTGATCCTGAGATGCCCAGAATGATCAGGGAAACTAAACAGCGCTTCATGACCGTATACCATTTAATACAAGTTCGAAATAACTCTCATACAGCTTAGGGGGCGACAGATCGAGAACCTGGAGCAGACTCTGTTTCGTGGTTACAAACCGTATCACACTCAGCACAGACATCCATAGTGTATGTGCCACCAGCGCCATAGGGATATCAGACCTGATCAGTTTTTCCCTGACGCCCTGTTCCACAATCTGCATGACCGCTCCAACTGTGGATTCTTTGTAGATCATATCCTGAACATCGCTTGTTGAGAGGCTAATACTCTGTGTTTCTACCTCCTCCAATGTCATAATGGCTTTCATGTGGTCGGGATGAGTTCTTGAAAACTCGATGCAGGCTCTCCCCATCTGGCCCAACTTCTCCAGGGCTGTCCCCTCACCATCTGAAGCTTTTGAAGTATAATTTCTGAGCATATGGATGGCTTTCCGTGCCACTGCCATATGCAAATCATCCTTGCTCTTGAAGTAGATATAGAGCGTTCCTTTACTCAGCTCAGCTTTTTCCGCAATATCATCCATGGTGGATTGATCAAAGCCTTTAGAGAAAAAGACCTTTTCTGCGGCCTCTATAATCTCTTCCCTGCGCTGTTGCTTCTCCCTCTCTTTTCTTTCAGCTATTCCCATGATAAAAAGATTAATGACTAATGGTCATTTATTTGATCAAAGTTAAATTATTTAAATGCATTCATCAATAGGGTCCATTAAAAATTTCATAATTTGAGTCGCTGTTGCAAATCGGTCATCCACAAAGCAATTAACTATGAAAAAGCACACATTGATCTCTATCCTTACTTTCCTATTGTTTGGCATCATTTTTAACGTACAGTGTAGTCACGTTCACAAGCAGAGCAAACCTGCCTCTTCCCAGGCCCCCTATAAAGAGATGGATGAGCAGATTGCTAAGTACGTTGCTGACAACCATATTCCTGGTATTGCCTATGGTGTTGTAAAGGGGAATCAGATGATTTGGTCTGGAGCTGCAGGCTGGGCCAATATAGAACAGAAGACCCCCATGAGCATCGACGGGATCATAAACATAGCTTCCATTTCAAAAACCTTTACTGCAACTGCTGTCATGCAGTTATGGGAGAAAGGAATGCTCAGTCTGGAAACAGATGTAAACGAGTATCTTCCTACCCCCATACGAAATCCTCATCACCCTGACGTTCCCATCACCATTTTTCAGCTTCTCACACATACCTCCTCCATCGCTGATGGTGAAAGTTATGGAGCCAGCTACGCTTCAGGTGATCCAATAGTATCACTGGAAGAGTGGATTCAGAACTACCTTATACCCGAAGGCAGATATTATGATGCTGCATCTAATTTCCATTCCTGGAAACCTGGAATAGGCAATGACTATTCAAATGTGGGATTCGGACTACTTGGGTATATTGTGGAGCAGGTGGCAAATACTCCATTCAACCTCTACTGCAAAACACATATCCTGGATCCGCTGGGGATGGACAACAGTGGGTGGTTTCTATACGAGATCGATACACTTAAACACATTACACCCTATGAGGACCAGCATCCATTGAGCCTGTACAGTTTTCCAAACTATCCCGATGGCTTGTTGCGAACCAGTGTGCGTGAACTCTCCTATTTCCTGCTGGCCATGATCAACGGAGGCGAATACAACAATGTCAGGATTCTGAAGGAATCAACCCTTAAAATAATGCTTAAGGCCCAGATTGAAGAGGACCGCTCCCAGGGGTTGTGCTGGGGAATGATCGGGTTCAAATCCTTATGGGGCCACTCTGGAGGAGATCCCGGAGTAGGTACCTATATGTATTTCAGTCCCAAAACCAAGATTGGTGTAATTACTTTTCAGAATAACCACAACGGAGATCTCCTTGGCGTTTTCAGGAGACTCTATAACACAGCTGAAGAGTAATCGCAGCCTCTCCTCAATTAATCCCATAGCTCACTATCTCAGCCAGTGGCTTGCGCTTCTCACCATGGCGTTCGGCGTTCACGGTATCCAGTGGATATCCCAAAGGCAACAGCACCATAGGTTCCATATGATCGGGAAGCCCCAACAACTGGCTGGTCAACACAGGGTCAAAATTGCAGATCCAGCAGGTGGCCAGTCCAAGCTCAGTAGCCTGAAGGGTCATGTGATCGGTGGTGATGGCTGCATCAATATCACAATGATCCTTCCCATCTGACTTTCGTTTCCATGCCAGGCTGTGGTCCCCACAGATGACAATTACGCAGGGGGCTGCCCTGAACCAATCCCGGTGATATACCTGATGCAATTTGGATAGGTCATCTGCCTTATTGATCACATAAAAATACCAGGGCTGAAAGTTTACCGCAGAGGGAGCCACCCTTCCTGCCTCAAGGACCAGGGATAGTTTCTCCTCCTCCACTGGTTTAGTATCATAATTCCTACACGAATATCGATTGCGGGCAATATCAAGAAAACTCATCATGTGCACCAGCTTTTTTTTGATATTGTTACTTGGAGAGGTCTCTTGGTTTCCCCCCTTTCCTCCAGTGTTCTTCAATCTTCTCAAGAGAAATACCCTTGGTTTCCGGGATATAGAAATAACCCCATACCAGACCGATCAAAGCTACCGATGCAAAGATCCAGAATACTCCACCCACACAGGAGGGGCATACCTCAGACAGATCCTTTCCTTCAGGAACAACCACATCTTTAGCATTGCCAATGGCATTGGCCATTTTATAAAAGGTCCATACAACAAGCGTGTTAAAACCCCAGTTTGACAGTGAACCTATGGAGGAACCCAATCCACGAACCCGGGTTGGAAATACCTCGGTAATAAGTACCCAGCCTAATGGGCCGAGACTGATGGCGAAGAAGGCAATGTAGACAAGCATGGAGATCACCAGGAACCATTTTCCGGCTCCGGGAAGCATAAACCCAAGACCCATGCATATCAGCGCAAAAAAGATGCCAGTTACACCAATAAAATAGAGTTTCCTTCGTCCCAGCTTATCAATGATAAACAGGGAGACGATGGTAAACAATACGTTGACCACTCCAACAATCACAGATGCTGCTATGGCTGCTTCTGCACCCTCAAATCCTGCTGCCAGGAAAATCTTGGGGCTATAATAAATAACCGTATTAATCCCCACAAACTGCTGGAAGAACATAATTCCAACAGCAATGATCAATGCATTGCGAAGCCATGGTTTAAAGATCTCTCTAAAACCTTCCTGGCTGGCATCAATGGCCATATCGCTCTTCATCCCGGCTATTGAGGCATCCACAAACTCTGGATCTTCAATTCGACTCAGCACTTTTTTAGCCTCTTCTTCACGTCCCTTACTCATCAACCAACGTGGAGTTTCAGGAAGGAAAAACATTCCAATGAAGAGAACGGCAGCGGGTATAACCCCAACCCATAACATGGGGCGCCAGCACTCCAGGTTGTTATTGTCTGCAAATGCATTATCACTGAGGTAGGCTGACAAAATACCCACTGTAATCAATAATTGGAACATAGATACCAGGGTTCCCCTGATCTTTGTGGGTGAAATCTCGGAGATATAGAGTGGGACAGCAAATGAGGAGACACCAATGGCCAGTCCAAGATAAAAACGTGAGATCATTAATTGGTTCACTGTTGGAGCTAAGCCTGTCCAGACTGCCCCTGTCGCAAACACAAAAGCCGAAGCAAGGATCACCTTCTTCCGTCCCAGGTAATCGGTGATACGTCCAGTGAACAGAGCCCCCACAACAGCACCAATAAGTCCAAGGGCTGTGATATTTTCAACCTGCGAATCTGTTAAAACAAAATAGTCCTGCAAAAATGGGATCGCTCCGGAAATAACCCCCGTATCAAATCCAAAAAGGAGTCCGCCTGTGGCCGCAATACTTGCGATCACGATGACGACATTCTTGTTGTACTTACTCTTTGAGCTCATAATATAGTTGGTTTCTTTGTTGGAAAGCCGTAAATATAGTCACTTTCTAAGAAGAAAAAGGCCAAGAGGCTTTTTTAGAATCAATATATATATTTGAACCCCTGTGCATTGCTAACAACACCTGATTTTGAAATCCACAGAATTTTCTTATATTGCATAGACGGCAGAATTATTCACTAATTCCCTCACTGAATGAAGACGAAATACGAGCTTGAGTATACGTTCAACACTTCCCCATATATTTTGTATAGTAGGTTAAGCACCCCTGAAGGACTCTCAGAATGGTTCGCAGATAATGTAAATCTCAAAAAAAGTTTGTTCACTTTCATATGGGAAGGTACAGAACAGGATGCCTCTGTAATTCAGAAAAAGGCTAATAAATTCATACGTTTTCATTGGGAAGACGATGAGGAAGACGATGCCTTTTTTGAATTCAGGATTCGCACCGATGAACTCACAGGGGATGTGGCCCTTATCATCACGGATTTTGCCGAAGAGGATGAAAAAGATGATGCGGTGGATCTATGGGATAGCCAGATCTCCGAATTAAAACATACCATCGGACTCTGACACCATCCACCATCCACCATCCACGATCCACCATTGACTCGCCTTCGGCCTCATCGAGCTCGGGTTGGCTTTGCCGATCTTCGCTTTGCTCCGATTCGCCTCGGTTCACCCAAAATAAATTAACTTTGTCATCGTTGAAACAATAGGAAAGAATTGGAGTGGTGTGAAAAAACTGCACTTACTGGTCATAAAATCATTTATTGGTCCTCTTTTCCTGACCTTCTTCTTCGTCATTTTTGTGCTCTTGATGCAGTTTCTCTGGAGGTACATCGATGATCTGATCGGAAAAGGTCTGGAGATGAATATTATTGCCGAATTTCTGATCTACACCAGTGCAAGCCTGGTCCCAATGGCCATGCCGCTCGCAGTGTTACTGGCCAGTCTGATGAGCTTTGGGAACCTGGCTGAGAACCTGGAACTACTTGCCTTTAAGTCTTCTGGCATCTCATTGGTCAGAATTATGGCACCAGTAATGGTTATATCGGCCTTTCTGGCAATTGGTGCATTCCTGTTTGCTAATTATGTCATGCCGGTGACCAATCTGAAAATGCGATCGCTCTTGTATGACATTCAACAGCAGCGGCCCGAGCTTTCCATTAAACCAGGTGTATTTGATAATTCACTGGAGGGCTATTCCATAAGAATAGGTGATAGAGACAGCAAGACCAGTCTTCTGAAAGACATTCTTATTTTTGATCACACTGCAAAGCAGGGGAATGTAAAGGTAACTGTGGCCGATTCGGGATATATGAGAATGTCGGCCGATGAAAAACGCCTGTTACTTACCCTCTATAATGGACATTCCTACAATGAACTACAGAAGCAGAAGAAGGAGGATAGGCACATAAAGAGTTACCCCCATCGACGAGACCAGTTTTTGGAGCAGGAGATCATCATCGAGATGACCGGTTTCGGGTTGAACCGAACCGATGAAAACCTGTTTCGGAACTCATATCAGATGCTAAATATTTCTCAACTACAGCGTTTTGAAGACTCACTGGTTACAGACCTGGACATTATTCTGGGCAGATTTGAGTCCACCATTAAAACCAGCCTCACAGCCAAACCCAAAGCAATGCTGATCGATTTTAGGTCCATTCGTCACGATACAACCTTAAACGATACTAAAGACACTGCCTTCATTATACAACAGGTCCATGTGGATAGTGCATATGCGCAGCTGAACAAACTGGAACGAAGACGAGCCATAACACAGGCCATTAATTTTGCACGCAGCAACAAATCGGTCACCACTTCCAATATGGGAACTGCCGATTGGAAACTGGGGCGGTTGCTAAGATACCAGATTGAGATACAGAGAAAATTCACGCTCTCCTTTCTATGCATTATCTTCTTCTTTGTGGGCGCACCCCTGGGAGCAATTATCCGCAAAGGAGGGCTTGGTATGCCTGTGATAATCAGTATATTAATATTTTTAATTTACTATGTAATCTCCATGATAGGTGAAAAATTTGTAAGGGAAAACATCATGACACCCTTCGTTGGAATGTGGATTTCCACAATTGTGATGGCTCCGTTAAGTATATGGGTTACCTATAAGGCGGCGAATGACTCGGTGATTATGAACGTTGAAACCTATTTTAACTGGGTCAAGAAACTCAAATTGAGAATCCAAAAATCTTCTCCGGCAAAATGAAGATTCTGATTCTCACCAACAAACTTCCCTATCCTCCTAAAGACGGGGGTTCAATTGCTACGCTAAACATGCTTACAGGTCTTCGGGCTGCAGACAACCAAGTTACCTGCCTGGCTCTGAACACCAGCAAACATTCCTTCCCCATTGAGGATATCCCCTCCGAGATTGGAGAAACCATCCGGTTTATAGGGGTCGATTGCAATACCTCTATCAGGCCTTTAAGAATGCTACTGAATCTGCTGTTTACCAGACAGCCCTACATTGCAGAACGTTTTATATCCCATCCATTCAAAGCCGCTCTCTCTGAATTACTCCGCCAGGAATCTTTCGATGTGATTCAGCTTGAAGGTCCTTATCTCGGGCACTATACGGACCTCATCAGAAAAAGCAGTAAATCCGCTCTTTCTCTTCGCACTCATAACGTGGAGCATCTGATCTGGAAAAAAAAGGCTGTTCGTGAGACCTCTTTACTAAAGAGGTGGTACCTTAAAAACATGGCATCCCGGTTGGATAGATTTGAGATGAAAGTGGTCCATCAGTCAGATTGCCTCGTACCCATCAGTTCCACCGATGAAACCTATTTCAAAAACAGGGGGTACACTCAACCTGTACTGACCGTACCTACCGGATTATCCATCGATGACTATCCCATGAGCCCAATCCCAGACGAACCAACCCTTTTCTTTATCGGGGCCCTTGATTGGCTGCCCAACCAGGAAGGGCTGGAATGGTTTATGGACACAGTATTTGATCTGGTGCTTGAAGGGGTACCCGAACTCAGTTTTCATGTGGCTGGCAGGAATGCGCCAAAACAGTTTGAAACGAAGCTCCGGCATCAAAAAATCGTCTATCACGGTGAAGTGAATGACGCACGGAGTTTTATGCAAAAGTATCGGGTAATGGTGGTTCCGCTTCTTACTGGAAGTGGGATCAGAATTAAAATCCTTGAAGGCATGGCCCTGGGCAGACCTGTGGTTACCACCAGCACCGGCATTGAGGGTATACCCGTAGAAAACATTGGAAGCGTAGAGGTGTCCGATGACCCTTATGAATTTGCAAATCATATAGTTAACCTTCTCAATCCTATGAAAGACACCACCCGGTTGGTAAGCGCCTCCAGAGCACTTATTATAGAGAATTTTGATACCTTTAGGCTCTCAACCCGGTTAAGTCAGTTTTTCAAAACAGAGGTATGATTTTTCTTCAGGTAACATTCTGGATCAGCCTTTTCCTGATCTTTTATTCCTACCTTATTTTCCCGATTCTTCTTCAGTGGATGGCCCGGAAGAAGGAGAGCAACGAGGAGGTGCTTTTGCCGGAGGAATACCCGTTTATCTCAGTGCTCATCTCTGCATTCAATGAAGAGTATGTGATTCAATCAAAGATAGAGTCTCTGCTCAAAAGCGATTACCCACCGGAGCGCATGGAAATCCTGGTGGGATCGGATGCCTCCACCGATTCAACCAATCAGATCCTGAAACAATTGAAGGAAGCTCATCAAATGCTTCATGTTCGCCTGTTTGAAGAGCGGACAGGAAAACCAGGCGTGGTCAATCAGCTTGCCGAATCAGCAAGGGGAGAGATCCTGGTCATTACCGATGCCAACGTGATGGTAGATTCAAATACCCTCTCTGAAATTGTCAGACATTTTAAGCCTGAAAGGGTTGGACTGGTCGACACCAGGATGATCAACACCCTGCTGAAAAAAGACGGGATCTCACACCAGGAAAAGTTTTACATCAGCAGGGAGGTGAAAATCAAACAGCATGAGAGCCTGCTCTGGGGATCCATGATGGGTCCTTTCGGGGGTTGCTATGCGGTCCGGAAATCGGTCTATACACCTGTACCTGGCAACTTCCTGGTGGATGATTTCTACATCAATATGTCGGTGTTAAAACAGGGATATCATTGTATAAGTAATATTGAAGCCCGGGTTTACGAGGATGTTTCCAATAACCTGAGGGAAGAGTTCATGCGGAAAAAGAGGATCTCAGCGGGCAATTACCAGAACCTGTCAGAGTTTAGATCTCTTCTGTTTTCGGGTAGCCCCGGTGTTGCATTTTGCTTCTTCTCCCATAAGGTGATTCGTTGGATGGTGCCTTTCCTGGTCATAATTACGCTGGCAATCTCGATCTACCTCAGCACCAGCTCTTCGATCTATCTTTTGCTCACTCTCTTGCAACTCACTGTTATTACCATCCCTCTTATTGACTATTTATTGCGGAAAATTAAAATCCATATTATACCTTTGCGGTTCATTTCACATTTTGTATTGATGAACCTGGCGCTTTTGGCCGGTTTCTTTAAATATTTGGGAGGAATTAAGAATAATGTGTGGCAACCTACAAAAAGAAACCAGAATTAAATTAAACAACATTGAAGAGGCCCTGGAAGATATCAGGAATGGTAAGATCATTATCGTAGTGGATGATGAGGACAGGGAAAATGAAGGTGATTTCATCTGTTCAGCCGAGCTGATCACCCCGGAAACTGTGAATTTCATGGCTACACAAGGGAAGGGTTTAATCTGTGCATCTCTCACTGAGGAGAGGTGTGCCGAACTGGACCTGCCCATGATGGTCTCCACAAATACAAGCAACCATACCACAGCATTTACTGTATCAGTCGACCTGCTGGGTCATGGTACCACCACCGGGATATCGGCTTCCGACCGTGCCAAAACATTAAGGGCATTGGTAGATCCTACCACCCGCCCCGACGATTTGGCAAGACCGGGACATATCTTCCCTCTTAAATCAAAAAAACAAGGTGTACTGAGACGTGCCGGTCATACCGAGGCAGCTCTTGACCTTACCAAACTGGCCGGACTAAAACCAGGCGGAGTACTGGTTGAGATCATGAACAGTGACGGAACCATGGCTCGCCTACCCGAGTTGCTTCAAATGTCAGGAGACCTTAACCTTAAAATCATCTCCATCAAAGACCTGATCGCCTACAGGCTGAATACCGATTCCATACTGATCAAAGGTACGGAGGTGCAGCTGCCCACAGAGTATGGAGAGTTTAACCTGATTCCCTTCATTCAGAAGTCCAATGGCCTGGAACATGTGGCCATTACAAAGGGTACATGGGAAGAGGATGATCAGGTTCTGGTAAGGGTACACTCCTCCTGTGTTACCGGGGATATTTTTGGAAGTTTCAGGTGTGATTGCGGAACCCAGCTTCACGAAGCCATGAAAATGGTTCAGAAAGAAGGCAGGGGTGTGATCATCTACCTGAACCAGGAAGGCCGCGGAATTGGCCTCTATAATAAAATGAAAGCATACAAGCTACAGGAGCAGGGACGTGATACGGTAGAGGCTAATGTGGAACTGGGGTTTAAAGAGGATGAACGTGATTATGGGGTAGGTGCTGGAATGCTTCATTCTCTGGGGATCAGGAATCTGAGACTGATTACCAACAATCCGGTTAAAAAGGCAGGACTGGAGGGATATGGAATGAAAATAGTTGAAATCATTCATATGGAAGTTCCCGCAAATAAACACAACCAGTTTTACCTGGAAACCAAAAGGGATAAGATGGGGCACTTTCTGAACATAGCAACATACGAGAATCCCACCAAGAATGAATAAGAGCTCTCTCCGCATTTTATACATGGGAACTCCCGATTTTGCGGTGGTTCCCCTCGAGAAGTTGCTCCAATCAGGAAAAGATGTGGTAGGTGTAATCACTGCACCTGACAGACCCGCAGGTCGAGGCAAGAAGATCCGGTTTTCAGCGGTCAAACAATATATCCTTCAGAACTATCCACATATTCCGCTACTGCAACCCGTCAACCTGAAGGATCCGGCATTTGTTGCACAGCTTCAAGCCCTGAATCCAGATCTTCAGATCGTGGTGGCTTTTCGGATGCTGCCCGAGGTGATCTGGCAAATTCCTGAAGTTGGAACTTTTAACCTGCATGCTTCACTTCTGCCACAATACAGAGGTGCTGCTCCCATCAATCATGCCCTCATCAACGGCGAGTCCGAAACCGGGGTTACCACCTTTATGATCGATCAGAAGATCGATACCGGGAGCATCCTCATGCAGAAGAGGGTAAAGATAGGGGACCACGAGACAGCAGGAGAGCTGCATAACAGGTTGATGGAGGCAGGGGCAAACCTGGTTTTGGATACAGTAACCGGTCTGGCTGATGGATCCCTTGATGCCCGCTCGCAGGATGACTTCATTAACCCGCAAAACGAACTGAAAAAGGCACCCAAGATTTTTAAGGAAGATTGCAGGATCAAATGGGGACAGCCCGGAGCAAAGGTATTTAATCAGATCCGTGGATTAAGTCCCTACCCGGGAGCCTTTAGCTATCTCCAAAGAGAAACCGGGAATCCGGTCTTATGTAAAATCTACGCTTCAGAATTCAGACCTGAAGATCATCAAATGTCACCCGGTTCCATTCAGACCGATGGGAAAACAAATCTCAAAGTCTCCGTTCAAGGAGGATGGATCCAGGTATTAATCCTTCAGCAGGAAGGAAAGAAAAGAATGGAGATCAGGGATTTCCTGGCAGGGACCAGTCTGACTACCGGACTTTGCCGGTTTTCCTGAGTTGCTTCAGATGAAGATCAATGCCATCAGTCAGGTAGTAATAGAGCTTGATGGCGTTAATAAACTGAAGTTGGTAGGAGCGTGAATAACTTCCCGAAACAAAAAACTCAAAATTGTAATCTTCTATCTCGTCCATGGTGATCTGGGCAGGATCCAGATGCTTAAAATACTCGAAAAAACGCTTCATCATAAAGATGTAGCTCTTCATGGATTTTTCCGAATAGCCCTCTTTCTCCAGCTGCTGTGCATAAAACTCTAGTTTGGGTTCAATGGTCTTGTTATTGTGTCTGAACCATGAGGAGATTGACTGCCACCACTCGGGGGTCTGTTTCTTCGCCGGTTTCCCCCCAAATAAATCAAGCCTGGTCTGCCTGCCATCGGGTGGCAGAATCATTTTTACGGCAAACGCATCTGTTTCAGCCATGATTCTGTTTTGATACAAATTTAGAATACTTACAAACCAATGTAAAGTTTTGACAGTCAAAATGATTAACATCTTTTGAACAATCTGACCAATTTTGGACAGCGTTGGGTTTGAACATATGATTCCATCTGCTGTTTTTTTAATTAGAACATCAGTACAAATGCGATAATTTAAAACAAAAATGTTATGAAATCACTACTTATTCCTGCGGTTGCCCTTGCCCTTATACTCAGCGGATGCAAAGCCTCTTCCTCCACTGTCGGCGACGATGGCAAGTCATCAAAAAATGAGAAAAAGGATGCCCAATTCGAACAAATGGCTGCTATTATTGAGGGAGGAGAATTTGAGTATACGGTTCAATCGGCAAGTCCCATGGGTGGCAAAACTATCCAGATTACATCCAGCTATACACTGGAAGCCAAAGAGGGTATCTACAAGGCTTATTTACCATACTTTGGCCGGGCCTACAATGCCTCCTACGGAGGGAATGGCGGTGTGGAATTTGAAGGTGAACCAACGGACCTGGAAGTCAACAAAAACGAAGCTAAAAGAACCATTACCATCTCTTTCAACATCAAGAATAAGGACGAAAAATTAGGCTGTAATCTGGTTATAGGGGGAGGCGGAAACGGAACACTGACCATCACCAGCGCCAATCGGCAAGCCATCTCCTATTATGGGGTAGTATCCAGTACTCAGTAAGTAGTGACTAGTACTCAGGCAGTGACTAGCCGTCGAACTTGAACTGCATCTCCTCCTGGTCGGGCTGTTCCTCAGTGGGTTCCAGTTTCAGCACAGGTTCTCTCTTCTTTTTTCTCAGGTAGACATCGGCTCCTTCAATGGGTTGTTCACCCTCCATCATCCGGTTATACCTGTAGAGGTGTTTTAGCTTCACCCCGTACATCTGCGAAATATCATACATGGTCTGCCCCTCCTCTACCTTATGGATCTCATTTCCAGGGGCAGCTTTTCTACGCTTGGGCTGCAAATAGATGATCTGCCCGGGTTCCAGCTTAATTCCCTTGTAGAGGTTGTTGTACCTGAATAACTCATTCTTATAGAGGTTTAGTTCGTTCCGAAGGGACTCGGGTGTATCCCCCGGCAGGGTAACAATGTACTCAATCTTATTATTAAGAAGGACTTCACGGGTGGTAGGGTATCCATGCGAGGGTGATTCAGAATCGGTTTTCACTCCCTCTTCAAAATCCGCACCTCCTTCAAGCACCTTAAGATCATACTTGTAAAGCTCGTTCTCCTCAATGATTTTGATCAGAAGTGTGGCGTAGTTATTGGCCGTGGCATATCCTGCCTTTTTCAACCCTTTGGCCCAACCCCGGTAGTCATGGGGATTTAGTTCCAACAGAGAGGCATACCTGGACCGGGTGGTCAGGAATTCCGAATGATCTCTGTACGATTCATAAGCAGACCGATAGGATCTGAAACACTCATTCTTTTTGTCATCGTCATGATACATTTTTTTTCCCGTCCAGTCATGACATTTGATACCAAAATGGTTATTACCCTTAACTGACAGGGTGCTGTTCCCATTCCCTGATTCAAGGCAGCCCTGAGCCAGGGTAATGCTGGCCGGAATTCCTACCCGGGCCATCTCCTTCATAGCAAGGTCTGAAAATGTTTTAATATAGTCTTCCCGCGTCATCTTCCTTCCCCCCTGTCCAAAAACAGAGAGCCCGGCTGTGAGCAGAAAGATCAACCATACATATTTTCTCTTCACCGACACCTCCCGCAGTTGATTCTCATAACAATGGTCCAAAAATAGGGATATGGCATTCATCTCCTCCGGGGAGTTTTTAACAATCCCTCTCTCTAAAACGAGAGTTGATAACAAAATCTTGTACATCTGCTAATATCTGTAATTTTATCATAAATCCACCTGAGATGAAGCAAAGGGAATTTACCATCCATTTTACAGAATACGAGCGATTGGATGAACTATCGGAACAACAGGCGAACCTTGTGAAGAGAGCCATAGATTCGGCGAAGCATGCCTATGCTCCTTATTCGGCCTACAGGGTAGGAGCCGCTCTCCTCCTTGGCAATGGAGAGATCGTAACAGGGAACAACCAGGAAAACGCTGCCTACCCCTCTGGTTTATGTGCCGAAAGGGTCGCTATCTTCTATGCCGGAGCCAATTACCCTGAGGTTCCTATAAACATGATTGCCGTTACTGCCATACAAAATGGTGATTTGCAGGAAGAGCCTGTATCTCCCTGCGGCGGTTGCAGGCAGGTCATGCTCGAGAAGGAGAACCAGGGAAAAACCCCCATGGAGGTCATCCTTTACGGAACCAAAAGAATCCAGGTGTTGAAGCAGGCCACCGACCTGTTGCCCCTTCCATTTTCACTAGCATCCAAGCACTAGCCACTGAGCTACTACCCACTGAGTACTACCCACTTAGTACTACCCACTTAGTACTTAAACACAGGGAATATATCCATCTTGGGATAGGGAGCCACAATATTTATGGGCTCCTTTTTTACGGGATGAATAAATGATATCTGTCGGGCATGGAGGCTGATCCCCCCATTTTTATTGCTTCGCCTGGCTCCGTACTTCCGATCTCCTTTGATTACACTGCCCACTCCTGCCAGCTGAGCCCTGATCTGATGGTGCCTTCCGGTCTCCAGCAGGATTTCCAGAAGGTGATACCGATCTGAAGAGGCCAGTTTCCGGTAAGTGAGCCGGGCCCATTTGGAGTCG
Organism: Bacteroidales bacterium; assembly: GCA_029938715.1. GTDB lineage: Bacteria > Bacteroidota > Bacteroidia > Bacteroidales. The sequence goes on from JAOZUK010000043.1 coordinate 27,785, forward strand.
GTCACCTCCCTGTCATGCACATAAGATTTATTCTGTTTGGTGTTCCTTGTAATAAAATGTTCCAGAACTCCGGAGTCGGGTTGCGGACAGACCTCCACAATGGCCTGATAGATCTTCTCCACCTCTCTGTTCTTGAACATCTGCGCCATACGGCTCAGTGCCTTGCTGGTTTTGGCAAAAACCACCACTCCGCTCACTGGCCTGTCCAGCCTGTGAGGAATACCCATGAAAACCTCCCCCGGTTTACCATCCCTCACCTTAATAAAATCCTTTAGCAGACGATCCAGCGATGCATCCCCGGTCTGGTCGCCCTGCACAATATCAGATACACGCTTATTCACAATCATCAGGTGATTGTCCTCATACAGTATGGTAACCGGAGGATTAATTGGGCTTGCTTTGCTCAAGTGATTGGAGATTGGTGACTTTCCACTTTATACTTGCATACTTTATACTTGCATACTCTAATACTGTTCATTTTCATTTGGAAACTCCTTCGACCTCACATCCTCGATGTAGTTCTGTACGGCTCCTTTGATCTCCATCTGAAGGTTGTGATAGCGTCTTAGAAAACGGGGCGAGAACTCCTGGGTTATTCCCAGCATGTCATGCAGAACGAGCACCTGGCCATTTACATCTGCCCCTGCACCAATGCCAATGGTGGGAATGATGATGGCTTCGGATACCTCTCCGGCAAGCTTGGCAGGGATTTTCTCCAGAACCAGTGCAAAACAGCCTGCTTTGGAAAGGGCCTCAGCGTCGGATTTCAACTTATCGGCCTCTTCCTGTTCTGTGGCACGTACCACGTAGGTCCCAAACTTATGAATGGACTGAGGGGTAAGGCCCAGGTGACCCATTACAGGAATACCCGCAGAGAGGATTCTCTCTACAGATTCTGTGATCTCCACACCGCCTTCAAGCTTAACAGCCTGGGCCCCGGTCTCTTTCATGATCCGGATAGCCGATACCAGCGCCTCCTTCGAATTCCCCTGGTAGGTGCCGAACGGAAGGTCCACCACCACCAGTGCCCGGTTGGTTCCGCGCACCACTGATGCAGCGTGATAGATCATGTTCTCCAGGGTAATTGGAAGGGTGGTTTCATAACCTGCCATCACATTGGAGGCAGAATCACCCACAAGGATCACATCGATTCCTGCCTGGTCCACCAGGCGGGCAAAGGAGTAATCGTATGCGGTCAGCATGGTGATTTTTTCTCCTTTCAACTTCATGGCGTAAAGCACATGGGTTGTAACACGTCTTACATTGCTGTGCAGCGACATGGTTCAAATAGATTAAGTTCACTGCAAAGTTTAAAATAAATTTCCTATTGGCAGCCAATTTGTCAGTAAACCTGACACTCTAATTTGAGTTTATTGCATGTAATCGTGTCATTATTGCATCTGAGGCGAGAAAAATTCGATTGGCATAATCTGTGATAGAAGTAAAAAGTAAAAAGTATAAAGTAAAAGAAATATAAAATTATGAGTAAGATAATTGGAA
>JAOZUK010000451.1:0-1175 GCA_029938715.1 Bacteroidales bacterium
CCAATATCCGGCAAATACCATTCTCCGTCTTGAATCGACATCAGTGTAGTTGGTTCACCCAAATAATTTCCTCCGGGGCCCACTTCTTCGATGATATCCATCAACCATTTCCCGTGGCTGGTATCCATTCCGCCTTGAGCCTTCCTGGCAAGCCGAAATATTTCCACATCAACATACATCTGCTCAAGACTCGAAACCATTGAGCCATCCAGCATGCCGGGTCCAACAATAATATCGGGCCATGCAAGATGAGAAGCCAATTTCATGGCAGCTTTCTCATACCCATTTTGAATGTCGAGTTCCTGAGAATCGGTTCCCCCAGGTGCCGATTCAGCGGGCAAGCCATAGTACCTGGCCATTTGGGTTGCCGCCGCGCTCATTATTGAGTAATCCATGCTTCCGTCGGAAAGCAAGCCTGTCCTTGGATTTATGGTAGCCAATACGGGTGCATATATGATGGGTACCCCGGGTTCATTGGCCTCCAATAAACAGATCATTGCAAGTACTTCGCAATTTCCTTGTACTACTGTGGAAATCATTGTTCCGGGAGCAGTGGCCCCCATCAATGGCATGGGCATGATGTGTACAGGAATGTTCCAGCCTTTAAGCGCGAGGTAGGTTTCGGTGTAATCCCTGTCGATCAACAGGGGTGATTGGGGACAGATCACTTGCGAAACCGGGTGCCTGGACCGGATCTCCTCTCTGGTCCCGAAGATCGTTTGGATTACCTCCAGGAACCATGGAATTCTATTTGAGGTGGAAGGCCCGTCATTCACATGCTTTGAGAAATTTCTGAACATGCTACAGACGTAATCCACATAATCGTCCATGTCCTGGGTTCTATCAAATATTTCCACTATTCTCCAGTACATGCCTATTTCGTCAAGGGCGTCCGACAATCGAGTGGCTGCTATCCAATCCTCATATGTACCCTTCCTTCTCTCCCCGGTTTTAGTATCCAAAACTGTTGTGGCTACTCCATCGGGAAGAAGAATACTTTCACCTCCACGCAGTCTTCCATCCCTGAAAACCAGATCTGCACCAGGCCTGCGTGCGCTTAATGTGAAATCTCTTGTTATTAACTCCAGGGAAGATTCAACCAGGGCTTTGGGGAATTTCACCAGTTTAGTTGTGTCATCCACATGGGCGCCAGCGGATCTTAAAATATTCCGACC
>JAOZUK010000451.1:1275-2556 GCA_029938715.1 Bacteroidales bacterium
CGGATCAGTGTTCTGAGTCCGTCGGAAATCAGGCAGGCCATGGTGCCGACCTTATCGAGATCGATCGTTCTGGTATCGTCAAGCATCGGCCTGACAAGCACTTTGCCATCTTCAACCAAACGTCCGGTCTCGGCGTACTCCTCCAGAACCTCGAAGACAGGAAAGGGCGACTTGTACCCCAGAGGTGCATTTCTATCTTTTGGAACACCGCCGACGTAGCACTCGTAACGGCTTACCTTCATCTTCTGCATATGATAGCTGAGAATGATATTGGCCATACCCGGGGCAACACCGCAATCTACAACAGCGGTGACTCCCTTTGCCTTGGCCAGCTCGTCCAGGTCGAAGGGATCCTCCATGAAATAAGAGATGTCCACGATGTTTTTGCCTGCCCGAATAATCCTTTCGAGCATTGCGTTTCCAACAGTGTAAGGCACTGAACCGATGACAATATCCGCATCTTCAATGGCGCGCAGGACTCCCTCTTCCGTGGAGAGGTCCTCCACCCTTATCTGGATGGGATGTTCACGGGCCAGCTCTTCCAGGACCTCCCGGTTAACATCAACTGCTATGACCTTATAGTTGCTATTCTGGCACAAATCGATGGCCATGTATTTTCCAACGATCCCACAGCCCAGGACTACTATTTTACTCATAATCTTCTCATTTTTTTCTAACAATAAGACGGTACACAGGCCAGGATATGGCTAACATAATTGCAGCATAGAGTGCGGTTTCGATCTCTGCCACAGTCTGGAAAAGAGTAAAAAATATCCAACCCAGTAAACAGATCAGCGTGCTCCAGGGGTGACCCCAGGCCCTGTAGGGGCGATCCGTGTCCGGTTGGCGTTTGCGCAGGATAAAGACCCCTGCGATAAGCATTACATATACAATGAGGTGAAAAAACACGGTAAGGTGGAGCAAAAATGCAAATCCACCTATGAGGATCAGACCCACCGAAAGGCCCCAGGATATAAGTACGGCAAAGACCGGGTTGCCACCCCTGGAGACTTGCCCGGCGCGTTTGATAGCCAGGCCATCCACAGCCATGGCCTGAAGGATCCTGGGTGTACTCATATACAGTATATTCTGGTGGGCCAGGGTCATTATAGTAGCCGCAATCAGCACAATGGTTGAAGCCAGTGGGGAAACCACCATTTCCAGGGCCTTTGCCAGGGCTAATTCATTTCCGGCCAGTTCTTCCAGGGGAACTTTCCAGGCCAATGCAGCAGCCAGAAACACATAAAGTACTATGACAACAATGACCCCTTTAATAGCTGC
>JAOZUK010000160.1 GCA_029938715.1 Bacteroidales bacterium
CCCTGCAAAATGATGGACCGGGACGTTTATACCGATCCGGCTGTGGCAGATTATATGAATGCAAATTTCATCAGCGTACGAATGGATGGGGAGACCGATTATGGAAGGGTGTATGCTGCTGCTCAGGAGCTTGAAGGATATCCCAGCATGTTTATTTTCACCATGAATGGGGAACCCATCAGTAAAGTGGTTGGTTTTACCCCAGCCGAGCAACTGGTTCCTACCTTAAAGGCAACTGTGGATGGGTATAAAGAGATAAGGATTTATCAGGCTAAGTACCAGAGAGGTACCCTGGAGGAGGTCGAGTTTGCTGCTTATATTGCTGCTGTTCGTTCCATGGGAAACCAGAAGGAGGCCGATAAGCTGGGTGATGAATATATGGAGCAGGTAATCGGAGAGAAACTTTCTGACAACGATATCAGTGTGGTGGCATACCACATGGACATTGAAGATGTGTGGTGGGCCGAATTTTCATCTGATCCCGACCGGCTCAGAGAGGTACTGGGTGATGATTATATGTTGGCCATGGAGAAGATTTACAATGCCTCACTGGTAAAGGCCATTGAAGAAGATGATATTTTGATTATAAGTAATATGGCCAACGAATTGGCTCCACTGGTGGAGGCAGAGACCACATCATGGGACCTCCGTTCCCTGCCTTTTTTACAGTACTATTACTATACTAACCAGGTGGATGAGTTGATCGTCTATGTGGATCAGCGATTTGCATCGGACAAAAAGGACGATCATCGCTGGCTATATGGGGCTGCTTCCCAGATCACAGACATGGACCAGCAATATAGGACTGAAGCCTTGCTCAACAAGGAGGTGAAATGGTTCGGCAAGTGCCTGGAAATGGAAGAGCACTTCGATTACTATTTCTACCATGGCATGGTAATCTTATTCCTGCAGAGACAGGATGAGGCCCGGATTTCATTTTTGAAAGCCGAATCGATGGCGTCCACCGACGAACAAAAGGAGATGATTGCTCAGGTGATGAATTTTTTTAAGAGTCAATAATCCACTGTTTGTTGTTTAATTTATATGGAACAGTTATTTTTGGGTCACTTACAACTAAACTGATTCAATATGAGACCCATCTCACTGTTAACATTGCTGGTATTGCTCTCTATCTTATTCTCCTGCTCGGGAGTAAACAATGAATTGGACAGGCAGGGACTTAAAGGCCAGGTGAAATCGATTAAAGAGGTGCAATGCGATGCTACGTATGAAGATGATATGTGGGTGGCTGCCGACAATTGCTCGGGTGGATACCGGGTAATAAATTTCGATCCCGAGGGGCTTTATGAGAATATTCTGACGTTCGACAATCGCAACGATACCATGGGAATGGCAAAAATAAAGTATGTGGCGGGGGAGATGGTGGAGGAGACTTATTATCAAAGGATGCCTTTAACTCCCAAACATTCAAAACTGGTTCCGGGTTCCAGAACGGTGATGGAACGCGTATCTGCCGACCAGGTCAATTTTGAAGTCTGGCAGAGTGATGCCCTTGTGTTTGAAGGAGCTACCTATTACGATTCCAAAGGACGTATCGAGAAGCAGGTGCAGGTAATTAAGAACCGGGAGGTGATGGTTCATCGTGTGTATAAGAAGGACCTGTTGGTGGAGAACTACCAGGTGGAGCTTGATGGAACCAGGTCTGCTACCCAGCTATACGACTATGTGGAATTTGACGATCAGGATAACTGGACCGTAAAGTTGATCTATGTGGGAGAGGAGAAGATCTCCCCTGAATTGGCAGTCACCCGAAAACTAGAATACTACTAACTAAATCTCCAGCAGGTACTGTTCAGGAGATTGAGTTCCGAAAATCATCTTTGCAGGATCTTCAATATAGGCTTTCACGGTTTTCAGGAACCCCACCGAATCCTTTCCATCAACAACCCGATGGTCGTAACTCAGTGCAATGTACATCATAGGTCTGATCTCCACTTTTCCGTTAATGGCCACAGGTCTGTCAATGATGTTATGCATGCCCAGAATTCCCGATTGAGGTGGATTCAATATAGGAGTAGAGAGCATGGATCCGTAAATGCCTCCATTGGAAATTGTAAAGGTGCCTCCGCTCATCTCTTCAATGCTTAACCTCGCTTTGCGGGCCCTGGCAGCCAGGTCAGCAATCTTTATTTCGATTTCGGCCAGACCCAATACCTCGGCATTTTTTACCACTGGTACCATCAATCCTTTATCGGTCTGCACGGCAATCCCAATATCGCAGTATCGGGGAGAAACCACTTCTCCTCCATCCAGGAATGAGTTCACCGCAGGAAACTGCTTCAGTGCTTCAGTTACCGCCTTGGTGAAAAAGGACATAAATCCAATCTTAATGCCATGGTGTTCCACAAACTTCTCCTGGTGTTTTTTCCGGATAGCCATGATGCCACTCATGTCAGCTTCATTAAAAGTGGTGAGCATGGCAGTCTCATTCTTGACAGCCACAAGTCTTTCACTGATTTTCTTGCGCAGCTGACTTACCTTGGTCCGATCCTCATCGCGGGTGGCTTCCTGGGGAGAAAGCGCGGAGACTGCCGGCTGTTGCATCACCTTCTTCACATCTCCTGCAGTAATTTTCCTTAACCCCTGTAAGATATCATCCACTGATAGACCCTCCTTTTCCATCATATGGCGGGCCACCGGTGTGACCTTCACATTACTCAGAGATAAAGGTGCTTCCGCCGGAGTGGCCACTGGAGCAGCTACCGGAGCAGCCACGGGCTCTTCGGTCGCATTTGCTGCTGCATCTGCAGGTGCATCCGGAACTTCAACGCTTGTGTCGATGGTGGCTACTATATCGCCCACTTTGACCGTGGTGCCTTCTTCCACCATAATTTTAAATTTTCCTGGTTGCTCTGCTATCAGGGGGAGTGTGGCTTTCTCCGATTCGATCTCACCCACCTCCTGGTTTTTGGTTACCAGTGCACCATCCTCCACAAACCAGGAAGCCAGCTCCACTTCGGAGATGGACTCGCCAGGACTGGGTATTTTAATTTCCAGGGCCATCTTATTTTGTTTTGGGTTTTTCTTTATCAAAGTAATAGTGCTGGTTCAGAATCTCCTTGCGGGAACTTCCGATCATACACTGCAGTCCACAATATACATTAAGCAATTCGCAGGTACACTCTCTGAATACCTTGTCGATGATTTCTGTCTGACTAATTTCATGCAGCTTGAAAAGGCCTGTAGCCGGACTGCCTGAGGGTTGACGGGTGACCGGGATGATTTCGGTTTTCTTCATGGCGTTCCTGATGTAATACCAGGCACCCATGTTTTCGGGCTCCTCCTGAACCCAGAGTGTAAGCATGTTGTTGTGGTATTTTTTCAGGAGCCGCTTCACCTCTTTTTCCGGGAATGGAAAAATCTGGTCAAGCCTTACGAGGGCAATGTCTTTTACTCCCAGTTTTTGTTTCCTGGCCAGCAGGTCGTAATAGATTTTGCCACTGCAGAGCACCACGCGGCGAACCTCCTCCACATCGTTGTCTTCGTCATCATAAACAGGCATGAAATGTCCCTTCTCAAGGTCTCCAAGTGTCGAAATACAAAGGGGATGACGAAGCAGGCTTTTGGGTGTGAATACGATCAGAGGAACCCGTGACTTCTTTTTCATGTGGTTCCTTAATGCGTGGAAAAGGTTGGCAGGAGTAGTAGGATTGATGATGTGCATGTTGCATTTGGCTGCCAGACTGAGGAACCTTTCAATACGGGCACTGGAGTGTTCCGGACCCTGGCCTTCAAATCCATGGGGCAGGTACAGCACCAGCCCACTCATCACTCCCCACTTCTCTTCAGCACTGGAAATGTATTGATCAATGATCACCTGGGCCACATTAGTAAAGTCTCCAAACTGGGCTTCCCATATGGTGAGACTTTTTGGATGGGCCATGGAGTACCCGTATTCAAAACCCAACACACCATATTCATTCAGGGGAGAGTTATAGATTTGAAACGGTGCCTGTTCCTTATCCAGGTATTTAAGAGGGAGGTAGACTTCTGTGGTCTTTTCCAACACCATGCCGGCGTGCCGGTGGGAAAATGTTCCGCGAATGGAGTCCTGACCACTGATGCGGACGGGATGGTTTTCCAACAATAGCGATCCGTATGCAAGAAGCTCTCCCATGGCCCAGTCGACCCTGTTCTCCCTGATCATCTTTTCACGCTCTTCCATCAGTTTTACTGATTTCTTAAAAAAATCAAGATCTGAAGGCAATTTGGTTATCTGTTCGGCAATCCGATGTAGTATTTCTACAGAGACCCCGGTGTGGATGGAATCTTCAAATTCGCGGGGGGTGGCATAGGTCAATCCCTCCCACTGGTCTTCCATAAACTGCTGTATGGTAACTTTTGCATTCTTCCTGGCGGCCTCCAGTTGCAATTCCAGATGGCTGTCATATTTATTTTCATATGCACTGATATCTTGCTGAGTCAGGACTTCCTGGCTCTGCAGTTCTTTGCTATAGATATCTCTTGTATTAGGGTGGCGGGCAATGGCTTTATAGAGTGTAGGCTGTGTGAACCTGGGCTCATCTCCTTCGTTATGGCCGTATTTCCGATAGGCAAGGATGTCGATGAAAACATCGCTATGAAAAAACTGCCGGTACTCAAAGGCCATGCGAATCACATGCACCAGGCCCTCCACATCATCCCCATTCACATGCCAGATGGGGGCCTTTATGACTTTTCCTACGTCGGTGCAGTAGGTGCTGGAACGCCCATCCAGATAGCTGGTTGTAAAACCAACCTGGTTATTGATCACCAGGTGTATGGTTCCACCTGTTTTGTATCCTGTAAGCTCAGACATTTGCACCACTTCATACACCACTCCCTGTCCTGAGATGGCAGCATCTCCATGAATAATCACAGGGACAAGTTTACTCATATCACCTCCGTAAATGTGGTCGATCCGGGCCCTGGATACTCCTTCAATGATGGGGGCCGAAGACTCCAGGTGAGAGGGATTGGGAACCAGGTTCAGGTGTACATCTTTCCCTGTTTCCGTCCGGATGGTACTTCCGTAACCCAGATGGTATTTTACATCACCCAGACTGATGTTATCTTCGTAGAATTCTCCTTCGAACTCTTTGAAGATGTGTTCCGCAGGCTTTCTTAGTACGTTGGCAAGCACATTTAACCTTCCACGGTGTGCCATACCAATATTAAATTCTTCCACGCCAAGGGCAGCCCCCTGTTCAATCAGATCATTCAGGGCAGGAATCAGGATCTCCGCACCCTCAAGTGAGAATCGTTTCTGTCCCACAAATTTGTTATGGATGAATTTTTCAAATCCAACGGCTTGCACCAGGTGGTTATAGATCCGCTTCTTTTCTTCCCCGGTAAAATTGTGTCTGTTCTGTCCCTGCTCAATGCGATCCGAAAGCCATTTGACCTGTACCGGATTCCGCTTAAACATGTACTCGGATCCAATGTGACCGCAATATGTTTTTTTCAGATGCTCCACAATTTCGCGCAGAGTGGCTTTTTCATATCCGATCTCTCTGCCTGCATAATAAGAGGTGTCGAGGTTCTCCTCGGAGAGCCCATAATTCTCCAGATCAAGGGTGGGGAAATATTTTCTTCGAGTGCGTACGGGATTGGTTTGTGTGAAAAGATGGCCCCGTTTCCTGTAACCATTGATCAGGTTGATCACCTTGAACTCTTCATCAAAAGTAAGGGACTCTGATTCGGGATGACTGAAATTACGCCTGGCCAGGTCAAATCCCTGGAAAAAGTGATGCCAGCTGGAATCGACTGACCCGGGATCTTTCCTGTATTTTTGATACAACTCCTCGATAGCCTCAGTATCGAGATTCTGCAAAAACGAAAGCTCGTCCATATGCAACTTGTCAGGATTTTAAAAGTAACAACCGGGGATCTGTTTTGTTGAAAAAACAGGTCTCTTTAACCAATTTCACTAAACTGTTTCATAAACTGCATCCGGTCAAATGTGGCTGGATTGCCTTCATAGGAATTGCTAACCAGTCCTCTGAATTGACTGACCGAATCAAATCCTTTCTCAGTCATCCATCGCTCCATTTTAGTGAGAATCCGTTTGACCTGGTCAGGACCATTTTTATAGAGAGTGGATGCTACCTGGGTAACCGTCGCACCTGCCAACAGCATTTTTATTACATCCTTTCCAGTATGAATCCCTGTGGAAGCTGCCAGGTCACAGCTCACTTTATTGGACATGATAGCAATCCACCTCAGGGTTTCCGATTGTTCTTGCGGAGTGCTTAATATATTTCCTCCGGTTAGTGTGATCTCCTCGATATCTATATCAGGGGTGAAAAACCGGTTGAACAATACCATTCCAGATACTCCCGATTCTGAAAGGGCTTTTACCGTCAGCCCCAGGCGGGTAAAGTATTTGCTGATTTTGATTGCCACCGGGATACTTACTTTTTCCAGTACTTTTTCTATAATTCTGAAATAGGCTTTTTCAAAATCTTTGTTCTGGAAATCAGCTGGATGAAGAAACAGATTCAGCTCCAGTGCATCGGCTCCGGCATCTTCCATCTTTTTTGCAAAATGCATCCAGTCCTCATTTGAAACACAGTTGATGCTACCGATAATGGGGATCTGTACCGATTTTTTTGCTTCAGAGATTAACTCCAGGTACTTTCCCAGATTGTCTTCCCGGATATGCCTGTCGATATAGTCAAGAGTTTCTGAAAGGCTGGAGTATATCATCGGGTCCTTTTCTGCTTCTGATAGGTGCCGGCTGGTTTCAAGCAGGATTTCCTCTTCAAAGATCGACTTAAGCACAACTGCAGCCACACCGCCTTTTTCCAGGGTTTTGATTCCGTCCAGGTTTCCGGTGAGTCCGGAGCTGGCAGCCAACACGGGGTTTTTCAGTTTCAATCCCAGGTATTCGGTCGAGAGGTCTTTCATAGGATGTCATTAAATGTTTCGTTGTTAAAAATATTAAAATCTGGAGTTAGTCCACCTATTTATCTTTAGATATATGACAAATTGTGCATAGAGGGTTGTTTTGTACAACATGTAAGTGCCATTTTTCAGATGAAATAATCATTTTTTTCATGTAATATTGAACTCTGTTTTGACCCTGACAATTTGTTTATGAATAAGATCATTGAAAAAGAGTATTTCTCCGATGCTGTGGTAAAGCTGGTGTTGGAGGCTCCAGCCATTGCCAAAAGCAAAAAGGCAGGCCATTTCGTCATTGTAAAGAGTGGCGAAAAAGGAGAGAGAATTCCCCTTACCATTGCCGGATCTGACCTTGAAAAGGGAACCATTACCCTGATTATTCAGAAGGTGGGGGTAACTTCAACCAAACTTTGTGACCTGGAAGTGGGTGATGAGATTACCGATGTGGTTGGGCCTCTTGGCAAGCCAACGCATATTAAAAAAGTTGGTACAGTGCTCGCCTCAGGTGGTGGAGTGGGTGTGGCCCCATTGCTTCCCATCGTTGAGGCATTCAAAGAGGCTGGAAACCGTGTAATTACTGTGCTAGCTGCCAGAACAAAGGAGTTAATCATACTGGAGGAACAGATACATCAGCATTCCGATGAAGTTATCATCATGACCGATGATGGTTCTTATGGAAAAAAAGGACTGGTAACCCATGGACTGGAAGAGGTGATTGAAAGGGAAAAGGTTGATTTTGCGGTGACAGTGGGTCCGGCTATAATGATGAAATATGTGGCACTTCTCACTGAAAAATATGGAATTCCCACCGAGGCCAGTCTGAATACCCTGATGGTGGATGGGACAGGAATGTGTGGAGCCTGCAGGGTTACTGTGGGGGGCAAGACCAAATTTGTGTGTGTGGATGGGCCTGAATTTGATGCACACCAGGTGGACTTTGATGAGATGATGTTAAGACTGGAATCCTATAAGCCGTCTGAGGCAGAGGCCTATGAAAGCTTTCTGAATAGTAATCTCAAATCATAATTGGCAGATGGAAGGAGTTTCAGAATACTTAAAGCAAGAGAGGGAGCAGGATTGGAGAGTGAATCTTCGTGGGAACATGAAGAATAAAGAGCGTACACAACTAGTGCGGGTATCCATGCCTGAACAGGCCGCTCATGAGAGAAATAAAAATTTCACAGAAGTCAATAGTGGCCTCACGGAGGAGCAGGCCAGGAAAGAAGCAAGGCGCTGTCTCGATTGTGTTAACCCAACCTGTATTACCGGGTGTCCGGTGAATATCAATATTCCAAAATTTATAAAGATGATTGAGGAGGGTGATATTCTCGAATCGGCAAGGATTTTGAAAGAAACCAATACGCTGCCTGCGGTTTGCGGACGGGTATGTCCCCAGGAGGTACAATGCGAAGAGGCCTGTTTCTATACAACAAAATTAAAAAAGGCTCCTGTGGCCATAGGACACCTGGAGCGTTTTGTGGCAGATTATGAGCAGAATAGCGGTCAGATGTCGGTTCCTGAAATTACCAGTCGCAATGGCGTTAAGGTGGCATCCATTGGTTCCGGTCCTGCGGGACTGGCCTTTGCAGGGGATATGATCAAGATGGGTTATGATGTCACCGTTTTCGAGGCACTGCATGAAATTGGCGGTGTACTTAAATATGGAATTCCCGAGTTCAGGCTTCCCAACCGGATTGTTGATATGGAGATCGATATATTAAAAAAGATGGGGGTGAAGTTTGAGAAAAACTTTATTGTCGGTGCCACAGCCTCCATCGAAGATCTGAAGAAGGAGGGCTTCAAGGCCTTTATGGTGGGAAGCGGAGCAGGGCTGCCTAATTTTATGCATATTCCCGGAGAGAATTATATAGGGATTTACTCATCCAATGAATATCTTACACGGGTTAATCTGATGAATGCAGCTGATCCCGCATATGACACTCCGGTGATAAGTGGGAAAAAAGTGGCAGTTATTGGTGGAGGAAATACAGCTATGGATGCGGTAAGAATTTCTAAAAGGCTGGGGGCAGAACGCTCGATGATTATCTACCGCCGGTCCATTGAGGAGATGCCTGCAAGGAATGAGGAGATCAAGCATGCCAAGGAGGAAGGAATAGAATTTATGAATCTCCATAACCCTCTGGAGTATTATGCCGATGAAAACGGAAGGGTGTGCAAAATGAAGGTTCAGAAAATGAAGCTCGGTGAACCCGATGCCTCGGGCCGCCGCAGACC
>JAOZUK010000452.1 GCA_029938715.1 Bacteroidales bacterium
ATTGAAGCTTTCGAAATCTATTTAATATACCTCGTTTTTGCAATGCAATTTGGGTTACAAAATGTCCTTTTGGTGCAGGTTTTACACCAGGCTAACAAATCACTAAGTTGGTAGAATTTTACAAGAAATCCAAGATTGTAGACTTACATCTTCTTTATAAGCCCTTAATAGCATCAATACAAGGAAATCCGGATTGCCTCCCTATTAAGAATTAATTAATGTTTTGTTGTACCCAATGCATTATATTACTTTTAATTCTTGATTCAACTACACCAACATAATTATGACAAAAAACAACTATCTCAAATCAACACCTATATTCCTTGCCTTTCTTGTCATGGGATTTGGCGATGTATCCGGACCACTCACCAGCCAGTTGCAAACTGATTTTAGTCTGAATAATTTCCAGGCCGGGCTGGTTACGTTTATGGCCTTTATTATGTTTGGACTCCTCTCCATTCCCATGGGGCTCTACCAGGACCGAAAAGGAAGAAAGCATGTACTCTTGCTGGGGTTATTTGCGGCCCTTATCGGGATGATACTTCCTATTTTGGGTAATTATGAATCCTTTCCCCTGATTCTGGGTGGACTCCTTTTCCTGGGAACCGGAGCTACCCTACTGCAGGTGGCAGGAAATCCAATCATGAGGGATGTCTCCCCTGAAGGAAAATATTCAAGAAACCTCTCTTTCGGACAGTTTGTGAAAGCCATTGGTTCATTATCGGGCTCACTGATTCCCATTGTGGCAGCCCGATACTGGGGACTTGACTGGAAAATATTGTTTCCCATCTATGGAGGCGTAATGCTGATCGTAGTGGTCATACTGCTGGTAACAAAAATTGAGGAGCAGGCTATAAAGGAAAAGCAGGCCACCCTGAAAACTTGCCTTGGTCTGTTGAAGAACCCATATGTGCTTCTGATGGTCATTGGAATATTTCTCTATGTGGGCTCTGAGGTAAGCATGAGCGCCAAACTTCCCAATTTCCTGGAGGCTAAATTCGATTATGACATCAAGGAGAAAGGTCTGTTTGGTACCCTCTTCTTTTTTATCTCTTTAATGACCGGAAGGTTTTTGGGTGGAGTGATTCTGAACTGGCTTTCACCTAAAAAATTCCTGATCACCACCAGCATTCTGGCCATAGCAGGTATAGCCGGTCTGTTTATAGTTCCTGGTCAGGTGCTGGCCTTTGTATTTATTTTTATTATCGGGCTGGGTTTTGCCAATATTTTCCCGCTCATTTTCTCCATGACTGTGGATAAGCTGCCTGAGAGGAGCAACGAGATCTCCGGATTGATGATAACCGCCATCATTGGAGGTGCCTTTGTACCCATCCTCTTTGGAGGAGTGGCAGACCTGTTTGGCCTGATGGCCGGCTTTGCTGTTCCGGGCCTCTGTATGGTCTATATTCTTGTGATTGCTACCCGTACCTCAAAAGCTTAGGATAATGGATATTTATAGTGACGAACGCGTGGTGTTGACACTGGATGCCGGTGGGACAAATTTTGTGTTTAATGCATTTAAGGGGGGGGAAGCCATCATAAATGGGATCAGAAAGGATTCCAATGCGGATCACCTGGAAAGATGCCTGGCCACCATGAAAGAGGGCTTTAGTGAGGTCATCCAGTCCATAGAGGAGACCCCGGTGGCCATCAGTTTTGCCTTTCCGGGTCCTGCCGACTATGCCAATGGAATTATAGATAATTCCAACAACCTGCCTGCATTCCAGGGAGGAGTTCCGCTGAAGAGCATCCTGGAAGAGGAGTTTGGATTACCGGTTTATATAAACAACGATGGCGATCTCTTTGCCTATGGAGAGGCCCTTGGAGGGATTTTACCCGAGATCAACGCCCAACTTGAGGCCTCAGGCAGTCCCAAGAGATACAAGAACCTCTTTGGCTTCACCCTGGGTACCGGATTTGGGGGAGGATTTGTCTCCAATGGTCAGTTAATCACTGGGGACAATATAACAGCCTCTGAAGTATGGCTCTTTAGCAACAGGCACCATCCCACCGTAAATGCCGAGGAGGCAGTAAGCATTCGTGCTGTACAGAGGTTTTATGCCGCTGCTGCCGGAATTGAATATCCCAATGAGCTGGAACCAAAAGATATCTATGAGATAGCCAAAGGCAAGAAAGAAGGGAACAGGGAAGCTGCACTTAAAGCTTATGAAGCCACCGGGCGAGCATTGGGCGATACCGTGGCCAATATCCTGACCTTTACAGATGGAATTGCAGTGATAGGAGGAGGCATCACAGGAGCCAGCGATCTCTACATGCCAGCAGTGATGGAAGAACTGAATTTCAAGTATGGTTCCACCACTGCGGATGAAATGCCCAGGTTGGTGCAGAAGGTCTTTAACCTGGACAATGAAGAGGAACGAAGCGATTTCTTCAGGGATTATTCCAAAACACTCCCCATTCCAGGGACAGACAGGACCATATCCTACGATCCGGTTCCAAGGTTGGCCATTGCCACCAGTACCCTGGGTGCCAGTGAAGCCATTTCGCTAGGTGCGTATGCATACGCTTTGCAGCAGATTGGT
>JAOZUK010000161.1 GCA_029938715.1 Bacteroidales bacterium
CCATGTTATCGAGCTGATCGTCCCCGGTATAGTTTTCAAAAGGAAGTATCACCAATGACTGGATGTCACCTGCACGTAACTGTTTGCCTCCACCCACAATGTTGAGTACAACCAATCCGATGATCACCACAAAACTCACATATGTGGCAATCTTCCATGAATTTGAAGCTATTGACTTTTCCCCCTCCACAAGCTCGCTGGAAGGTTTGGTTTTTTCAACACCTTTTGTGGTTACATCAAAGATCCATGAGATAATGAGTGTGATGAATAGACCAGCAAAAAGAATGAATAAGGCTAATTTAAATGACCACTCCGGTAATCCAAAGGGCTCGGAAATCATATCCACCAATTCCAGGATCATAAACCCAGCTGCAATATATACAGCAAGGACACGCGTTACGTTACGGCGCTTCAGCTCCTGCCAGAATTGGGATAGTTTGTTGGGCATTGAGATGGGGTTAGTTGCTGCAAGGTACTCCGTTGTTGCTTATGAATCAACTATTGCATACACCGACGTAATTGAGCGGGGTTCTCAGATTTTGATTTGAAGCTATATTATAATCTATTGCTAAAAGGGCAAATCATCTACAATCTTCTCTTTTTTTCTTAAAATCAGGTCTTTGTGTCTTACGAGATAATGACCTCTCCGGTGTCCTTGATAGTGTACTCATAAGGCTCACAATTCACCTTTTGGATTGTACCGGGAATTTCTTGTCCGATCATAGATTTTGCTACTTCCTCGGTAAACGTCGAAGTGATGGAAGTACTCTTCGCTGTAGCGTAGTAATTCCCTGTCTCCTGACTTTTGACTAATTGTAACCCTTCCTGAAGGATTAGGGCAAAGAACTGCTCTCCATCGGCATTAACCCGTGGAGCTACTTCGATAATTTTCAGCATAACAAATAAGTTTTAGTGAATATTATAAATGAGCCGGGACTGTTGCCCAACTCCAAGTTTTAGTGGGGGTTATATTGAAGATCATCGCCTCTCAAGTATTGAATTAACCTCAGAAAGAAGAAGGGGGGGTATTTTCAGAAACTCAAGATTTCGGATTTATATGAAAGTGGGACTCCTAAAATTTTTCTGGAAAATTTCAGAATCGGTTTAATAACAGCAAATTATTGATATTCTGAAGGATATGGGGTAACTTGTTATAATCTAACCCCAAAATCAATTATCATGAAAAAACTATTTCTAGTATCCATTGTGTTATCGTTTGTTTGTGCAACCCATGCTCAAACTGAGTTCTCTGTGCCTACTCCAACCATGGAGGAGAAGTATAATGGGACTAAATTCATTCTGAATAATTGCATTTTAACTCTTATTACTGTGGCAAAAAGTGAGGGAATGACAGCAGAGGAACTCGGTAAGAAATGCGGAGATGTGTTTATCCCTGCTTGGGATGAAAATACGGGATTCGAGGGATTTGTAAATTTTGCGTTATTTGCTTGGACTAGTTTTTCTAACGATGTTCAGATTATTGAACAGTCAAATGAGAAAGTAGTGATTACCTTTTCGCATATGTATCAAAATCTAGAAGAGCAAGGTGTTCTTTTTGGCTCTTCAGTTGAAGACTATACGACATTTTTTAATGCGACGAATAAAGTAGTCGCCGGTCATTTCGGTCTAAGTTTTGACATGACATTGGAAGAGGAGGGATATAGAATTGTAATTACTAAATAACCAGTTAATACATCTGACATCTTTGGATGAAAAAATGGTCTCTAATTTCCCATGTTTAGAATAAATCAGAATTGGAGCCTATGGGGTTTCATTTTTATTGGAACTCCTCGTATCCCTTTTTCTTGTAAGACTTTTAGGAAATCGCCTATTAATCCAAAATCTGATTTAAATTTCTTGAGGTCTTTTTTAAACTTTGTGGTATAAAACAATTCGTACATTCTATAAAGAATTTAAGAAATCATCAATATCAGTGATTCTTTCTAAATTCTTGTCCTCCAACGCATTGTTGATTGCCTGCACCGTTTCGGTATTTGGTTTTTTTTCAACGATTTTAGATAGCACCAATTCAACATAATTATTCAAGCTCCTTTTATGCCGTTTCGCTTCACTTTTCAGGTCTTCGATTAATTGCTCATCCAATCGAAATGCGGTTTGTACTTTCATGACTGGTTTGTTTTATACAAATATATAACAAAATGTTATACAAATGGTTTAATGTTCCTGTAAATTCAATAGCATTTAGTTTTCGTTTTGTTTCTTTATCGCGATAGGTGAAATTCCAATAATGGACTTATCCCCGTTAATATGGATGCTGAGTTAAGCTAAGATCTTAAGAAAGAAGTTTCTCCACCTGGTTTGCCCATTTCAAAAAGCACGCCCTGTCGGGCACTATGCTTTTTGAATAGAGCAAAGGTCGGCCCTTCGAAACTTTTGCCCGCGCGCAGGAAAATAAGCGATTGCAGCGATATTCAGGATTTCGCTTAGAACCGGGATAGGTTATAGACAGACATTCACAATTTTTCACCGTTATGCACAACCTGACTTGTGAACAAACCGGTTTAATGGAATTTTTTGATCCTGCCGGATACGGAATGTTGAGTTGCCCTATATTTCAGCGATCTGCCCGGATCGACAGGGACTATTTCGATAAGAAAAGGGTGCCCGGATCCGCGGAAACTTTGGCCGGACCCTTTGCACATCCTGGCACAGGAGCACTTGAACTGCAGGTATAGAAATGAAAAAAAGCCGAACGCACTCCTTTTCAGAAATTGGTTCGACTTTTCCGGGTCGAGGGGTTATACCTTATTAAGCTTCACTACTTTCCGGGTGGTAACAGTATAATCAGAGCTGATCGTAATGAATAATATCCCCTTCTCAAAATCTCTTAACTCTGGAAGCCTCAAGCTCCCTCCAGCCATTTCCTGACCCTTTCATGTTCTGCGTGGTATTTGTTTCAACTTCCTGAACGATCTGTTGGAATCTCCACTATATTTGCCAACTAAAATTTAAAACACAGCAAATCCAAGAGATATGTCTAACACATGGTTTCGCTTCAAGCAGTTCACCATACAACAGAAGCATGCCGCTATGAAAGTGGGGACGGACGGTGTTCTTCTTGGGGCATGGGCATCGGTTTCCGGACCTTGTAGCAGGGTTCTGGATGTTGGAACCGGTACCGGGCTGATTGCCCTTATGATTGCCCAACGAAAGAAGGATGTATGGGTGGATGCCCTGGAAATAGATCCTTCATCTGCAAAGCAGGCTAAAGAAAATTTTCAGAACTCACCATGGAAGGATCGATTAAACTGTATTTATACTTCCTTCCAGGATTATTCATCCCAATGCAATTTTCAGTATGACCAGATTATTTGTAATCCGCCTTTTTTCTCTGGTTCCTCAAAAACACAATCAAAAGAGAAGAATCTCGCCAGACACGATGACAGCCTGAGCCTGAGGGATTTTTTCAGAGGCTGTGTTTTACTAAAGAAAGAATCGACCATAATCAGCCTGATCCTGCCAGTTCATAAGGAGGCACAAGCCTTCGATTTGATTAGTGAGCATCAGATGCACTGCAAGCGGAAAACCCGGGTTATGCCGGCACCGGGCAAGTCGACTAAGCGGGTATTACTGGAGTTTTCTTTTATTCCGGGTAAATGCAATGAAGATGACTTGACTATCGAGACAGGAACGAGACATATGTATACTGATAAATATAAAAACCTTGTTGATGAATTCTATTTAGGGGAAGGTGATTGGTAAAACCATCTGGGTATTCTATGATCTATCCCTTGGAGATCGGGCAGGAATTGAAACGAAACCACTCTATTTCATAGAATAAAATGCTATTTTCGTTCTATGCAATACAGGTTTTTTGGAAAAACAGGATTGAAGGTATCAGAGCTGGGATTTGGATGTATGCGTTTCCCGATAATTGGAAACGACAAAACCAGGATCGACGAGAAGGAAGCATTAAAGATGGTCCATCATGCCATTGATCGTGGCATTAACTATTTTGATACTGCTTATCCCTACCATGCACAGGATTTCTCGAAGCCGGGAGCAAGTGAACCCTTTCTGGCTAAAGCTCTGAGTAATGGATACAGGGAGAAGGTATATCTGGCTACAAAGCTCCCTTGCTGGTTGGTGGGATCACGGGAGGATATGGATCGTTACCTGGATGAACAGTTGGAAAGACTCGATACAGCCTATATTGACTTTTACCTTCTTCATGCGCTTAACCGGAAGTCCTGGGATACAATGCTTCAATACGGTGTGATCGATTTCTTGGAGAAGGCTCTGAAGGATGGAAAAATCCGGTATGTTGGATTTTCATTTCATGATGAAATAGATCTGTTTAAGGAGATCGTGGATGCTTATGACTGGTCTTTCTGTCAGATCATGTATAATTACTTTGATGAGCATTTTCAGGCTGGTAGGGAAGGGCTTGAATATGCCCATAGGAAAGGGCTTGGAGTAGTGGCAATGGAACCACTGAGGGGAGGAGCCCTGGTAACCGGCCTTCCAGCAGGAGCTAAAGAAGTTCTAAATATAGCGGCCCCAGGAAGGTCTGAGGTAGACTGGGCCCTTGGGTGGTTGTGGAATCAGCCCGAGCTCGCAGTGGTATTAAGTGGCATGTCTACCCAGGAACAGCTGGAAGAGAACCTGGAGCTGGCAAACAACCAGTCTATAAATCCGTGGACAACAGAAGACAAGCTGGCTGTTGAGAAGGCGACCCGGGTCATGAAAGATTTGCAGAAGGTACCTTGCACTACCTGTGGTTACTGTTTGCCATGCCCGGAGGGTGTCAATATCCCACGCAACTTTTCGCTCTACAATGAACACCATATGCTCAATGATCCGGCGGCCAAAGCCCGTTACCATGGGCTTCTTACTGAGGTAGAGAGAGCTTCAAACTGCGTTCAATGCGGAATTTGTTTGGAAAAATGTCCTCAGCAAATCCAGATACCGTCCCAAATGGAGCATGTATCGGCACTTTTTGATGCATAGGGCCCTTGTTGTAAACTGAGCTCAGTAAAAGAGAAATATTTCGTAATTTCAATGTTCCAACAAATCAAGACCATCTTTTCATGAAACGGATCTTTATCTCTTTAATTTGTGTTTTCCTCGCACTCGCTTCCTTCACCCAGATACCAGAGAACCTCGACCGTGGTGTGGTGGCTCTGACCGTTGACCAGAACTCGGTATATGTGGGTTGGCGACTTCTTCTGGATGACCCCGGTGATGCAGGCTTTAATGTTTACAGGCAGGATATTGGCATCGGTGATTATGAAAAAGTGAATGCTGAACCAGTAATTGGTTCTACTAACTATCTGGATACAGGAACCCTGCCCGGACACGGATATCAGTATAAAATAGCCCTGGTAAAAGGAAGCACGGAATATGAATCTCCGGGAGAGGCTTACGTTTTTACCCTCTCAGGAAACCAGCCCTATTATTCCATAAAGCTGAGAGACGAAGTGACACTAAAACGAGTCGGGATCGGTGACCTTGATGCGGATGGAGCATTGGATTTTGTAATCCAGCATCCCGATTTCAACGTAGACCCTTATTACAAGCCGGGATACTGGAAAAGGAGTCCCTCTTCCTACAAGCTTGACGCATACTCCTCCAAAGGCGAATTCCTGTGGCGGCACGACATGGGATGGTCCATCGAAACCGGTACATGGTACTCTCCCTACATGCTATTTGATGTGGACCAGGACGGTAAGGCCGAAATCTATGCCAAGGCAGGTGAAGGTGATCCCCGCGAAATTGACGGGCATGTAATGAGGGGTCCCGAATACCTTATAAAGCTGGACCCTGCAAGTGGCAGGCTGTTGAAGAAACTGGACTGGATTCCCCGGAATGATTACGAATCATATAATTACTGGAGTAGGAATTTCCTTTCCGTGGCCTACCTCGACGGGATTAACCCTTCGCTGATCATGCAACGGGGAACATATACTGTTATTAAAACTGTGGCGCTGAACCAGGATCTTCAGCCTGTCTGGAAATGGGAAAGCACAGGTAAATATGATAAATACAAGGGTCAGGGCGGACATGCAATAATGACCCAAAAACGGAGTATGTGTTGTGGATGCAAAAACGGGCAAGATAATCTGGGGATACGAGGGTAGTACAGTTCATGTGCACGGACAGGCTATGATTGGCGATTTTACAGACGAATATCCAGGCATCGAATGCTACGCAGGAGAAGCAAAGGGCGGGGACAAATTTTTTCTCTATAATGCGCAGGGTGAAAGGTTGTCGGATAAGAATTTATGGGGATTGTCGCCGCGGGCAGTGTGGTGGGATGCAGACGATCAGAAAGAAATATACCACCAGGGCAATATCATCGAATACGATGGTTCAGAGGTTATGAAGATCGAAGGAAAACTGTTAATTGTGGCCGATTCAAAAAAGATTTGCCTGATGCAGAATCACTTGTACCGCATGTCTGTTGCAGATGCCACGATGGGTTATTATAATTCTCCACAAGTAGGTTTCAAATAGAACTAAAAAGTTTAAGTAAAGAACCATAAGTATGAAAAAGTTATATGCACTGCTCATCACTCTGGGATTGTTCCTCCCCCTGACCGGATCTGATACCCTGAGGGTTGGTGGGCTATTCTATTTGGATGGGGAATACGTTACGGTAAGCATTGTGGACGGTATGATTTCTCATATTGACCGTTTCCCCCAACCAGAAATGGGCATTGTGGGAGAACAGGCGGAGCTTCCGGAAATATGGATAGCCCCGGGCCTTTTCGACATGCAGATCAATGGTTTTGGCGGAGTTGATTTTTCTGCCCAGGATATTGATTCTCTGGCCATTAAAAAGGCAACCCGGTTGCTATGGAAAGCAGGTGTCACCTCGTTCCTGCCAACCGTTATAACGGCCGACAGGGAGAACCTGGCGAACAGCTTCAAATTGCTTAAAACTGCGTGCTCCGATCCTGAGATAAATGCTTCCATCCCGGGTTTCCACCTGGAAGGACCATATATTTCACCCGAAAAAGGATTTCGTGGTGCTCATTTGGAGAAGTACATACGGTTGCCAGACTGGGTTGAATTCCAGGGTTTGCAGGAAACATCCGGGAAAAGAATTCTAATGGTTACAGTTGCCCCTGAAATGGAGGGCGCCATACCTTTTATCAGAAGCTGCGCCGCTACGGGGGTACTGGTTTCCCTGGGGCATCATAACGGTTCTTCAGATCAGATCCGGGCTGCCGCAGATGCCGGAGCCACACTTTCAACTCACCTTGGGAACGGATGCGCCAATATGATCAATCGCCACAACAATCCCATCTGGCCCCAGCTGGCAGAGGACCGGCTAAGTGTAACCCTGATCGCCGATGGTTTCCACCTTAACCGGGAAGAGCTGATCTGTTTTTACCGGATGAAAGGTGTTGAACGGACCATTCTCGTCTCGGATGCCCTCGACCTGGCCGGACTTCCCCCTGGATTATATACACGCCAGGAAAGGCAAGTCCTCCTCACTCCCAATGTGGTGAAATTCCCGGCCGAAGATGTACTGGCAGGAGCCGCTAGTCCGGTTAGCTCATGTGTGATGAACATGATGAAGTTTACCGGATGCAGCCTTTCAGAGGCCATAAAAATGGCAAGCAGTAACCCGGCCCGGGCGCTGGGACTTGAAGACAGGGGAAGCATTGCTCCTGGAAAGAGAGCCGACCTCATACTTTTCAGCCTTGAAAATGGGAAAATGGTAATACATCAAACTATAGTTGCCGGTAAAGTGGTGTATGAATAAGAGCCCTGCTATATCCGGTTATTATTTCTGATCCACTGAATACCCAAAAGTTTCAAACCAGTGTTTCCACTGGGTGTCGATCCTCTCCTTAAGTGGCCCGCGAAGTGGTTTGAACCTATTCTTTTTGTAACCTCTTACCGAATCGAGGTATGCTATTATAGCAGGTTCTGCTTCTTCAAAACCATCGATTCCCAGTTTGTCATAAGCCGCTTTTACCGTTTCCAGAGGTGAAGACTCAAGTTGATCGAATCCAATTTCCACCAGGTTGCCTCTGGGAATCAGCTCTCTTTCGGCCAGGTATTTTTTGAGGATGCTGGCATTGTTGTTGATGATCAGTTTTTCTATCTCTTTCTGACTGAGGAACTGCAGGAACTGACTACCGATCATTTGCATATATAGTTTCTTGGAGGACCTGTACACCGTATATGGATCGCGGTGAATAAAAATGAACTTTGCATCGGGAAAAAGCTCCACCAACTCTTTCACGCGACCCGTATTGTGCGGATTTTTTAGTAACAGTTTCTCCTTTTTGCTGTAGAGACTGATATTTTTCAGAAGAAACATGTAATTCTCCTTCCATTTGGATATTTCATCCTCACTGACACCTTCAAACAGATGATACTTTCTGAAGTATTCCTGATTCTTAGGAAAGAAGAAGGAATGAATGCTACTGCGGGTGGTCATGGTGCTGAATGGCTGCTCCTCTTCTGCCGGATCGTCAAGTGTTAAACGGACGTTATCCTGGGGTCGGCTTTTTGGAACAAACACATTCAGAATTTTATTGAACCTGTCGAAGCTTAACAGGGAAAAATTAAAAGTGAATGCCTGGTGATTCTTCAGGTATCCGAATTGTGGATCCTTTGCCATCATATAGTGGAGAAAGGTAGTCCCACTGCGCCACAACCCCAGTATAAAGACGGGAGGGTGATTGGTTAAGGAGACCTTTTTGATCCGGTTTGAGAAGAGTATTCTTTGCAGGCCTGTGGCCAGGCTGACCGCCAGACTTGTCCATTCTATTTTTCGTGCCCTGAAGGAATATACCGGGTCGATGCGATTTTCCTGCTTCAGCTTTTTCCATACCGACCGTTTTACTGTATAGAGCTGATGCTCTTTGACCTTTTGTCGCTTTTTTCTTCGAGGCACAACTTTAGTCTAAACCCTATTTCAAAGGTTTAATGGGAAATTTGTACATCAAAGCATTGACATTCTGAGGAATGGTTTTTTCTCGCTTGGCAGGGTTTTCGTTAACTGTACGAGTAACAACTCCCTGCCAGACCTGGTCTCCGGATTCTTCATCGAAAACATCCATTACCAGTATG
>JAOZUK010000044.1 GCA_029938715.1 Bacteroidales bacterium
CTTTTGCTGTAATACCTGTGAAGGGCACTCCATCAAAAAACTGTACTCTTCAGATCGTTTCCAAAGTGTAAGCCAATAAGCCAGTTCATTGTACCAGAGTATCGATTGCCTCTTCTCCAACCTGTCCAAATTCATAGCCAGACATTTATTCCAAAGGAACCTTGAAGAGCCGCAATATCGAACCAGTTTGTTCTCGATATTATTATTGGTTTTTAGTCTTACCTTATATGCTTTTCGTATCTTTAACATATATACCTAAATATACTAAATATCAACGTTATACGCAAGATTTACACTCTAAAAGACATGTAACTTATTCACTACATTAGCACTTAGTCTTTGTGACCAAATACAAAGAGAAAATCTTCGCTGAAAGGATGTACGAAAGGCTACATTTTCATTTTGAAATGGTCTGTGGTGATTTTGGCTGCAAGCTGATTGAAACAAACGGCGAAATGGACCATGTACATCTACTGGTTGAACCTCTACCACATACTACACCATCCAAACTGGTCAATAGCTTAAAAGGGGTCTCTTCCAGGTTTGCTTACGCGAGCCCTGACGGGGTTCTCAGACAGGAGTTTACTGAGTTGGAGAAGTATTACTGGAAGGGGGGGGCTTATGGTCGCCTAGCTATTTTATTGCATCATGTGGTGGTGCACCCCTGGAAATGGTCAAAAAATACATCGAAAATCAGTAAGTTTGTCCTTATATCCACTCCCTGAAGAGAAGTGGTTTTAGGGAAAAGTTTGATAAGATATGCAGATACCTTTGCAATTAAGAAAGTGGCTTTTGGCGGGGACAGGGATATTGCTTCTCACAAATGTCGCTGCTCAGAAATCTGAATTGCTAAGCGATTCGGCTGTAACTGTCCTTGTTACCCAGCGTGCAGACTCCATTTTAAATGGCCACTGGTTCAGGGAAGCCACCGGTTATCAGAAACAGGATTCCACCACCATAAAGAGGGTGGAGGTATTGAGAAAACCTGCGCGAGTAAGGGTCTATGCCGATGCACAGCTGGCTTATGCGCCATTCAGGGAGGTTGTGGTGGATAGCCTTGAGAGAAGCCTGGCCTCAGTTCTGGGAGAGGCATATGGGGATTACGGTATTGAGCTCTATGCAGGAAAAAAGAACATCAGGGAGTATATCCCCAACTACTACCGGACCAACTCAAAGGCCATCGATAAGAGCCGTTCTCCGGGGAGGTTAAAGAGAAAAACAGCACCTCTGGTTCAGAATTTATCCAGATCCTTTGCTTCTCAATCGAGCCTCTATAACATCAATATTGCTCTCTGGCACAGCCATGGATGGTACTATGAACCAAAACTTCACAGGTGGGAGTGGCAAAGAGCCCGTATTTTCCAGACAGTGGAGGATATCTATCCCATGGCCTATACCCTTCCTTTCCTGGTCCCCATGCTGGAGAATGCCGGGGCCACTGTCTTTATTCCCAGGGAGCGCGACTGGCAGGTTCATGAGGTGATCGTAGATAATGACGGCAGTTCAGGAAACAGTCTTTACCTGGCTGCCGAAAATGTGAGGACCAGTGGGGACAGTATGGGGTTTGCCATGGGAACGCCGCCCTACATCCATGAGAATCCCTTTAAACTGGGAACCTATGCGGAAATTGGAGCAGAAAAGGAGGCTGCCAGCTTTATTCAGTGGGTGCCTGAGATACCCAAACAGGGAATGTATGCAGTCTACGTCTCATTCCATTCCGATCCTGGCAATGCAGATGATGCACATTATGTGGTATATCACGCAGGAGGAGAGACTCATTTCTCCGTCAACCAGCGGATGGGAGGAGGTACCTGGATCTACCTGGGGAGGTTTAAATTCAATCAAGGCATCCATCCGGGTGATTCAAAGGTAGTCCTGACCAACGAGAGCAAGCGCCGCAAGTCAAAGGTGACAGCCGATGCAGTCAGGTTTGGCGGAGGCATGGGGAACATCCAGCGAAATGGGCTTACCGGAAACAGGCCACGCTATCAGGAAGCTGCCCGCTACTACCTTCAATATGCAGGCGTCCCCGATACCCTGGTTTGGAAACTCAATGAGTCCAACGATTACATGGACGATTACCAGTCCCGTGGCGAATGGGTAAATTACCTGATGGGTACTCCATCTGGTCCAAAGGCAGACCGGAAAGCAAAGGGGTTGGGAATTCCTGTGGATCTCTCACTTGGGTTTCATACCGATGCAGGGATCACGCATAACGATACAGTTATAGGGACCCTTGGAATCTACAGTACCAACTACGACCGGGGCTATTTCCCGGGAGGACTCTCAAGGATGGCCTCCCGCGATCTCACCGATCAGATTCAGACCCAGATTGTGGAAGATCTCAGGGCCTGTTATGATCCGGCATGGACACGGCGCGGGATGTGGGACCGCGGATACAGCGAGGCATTCAGGCCCAATGTTCCGGCCATGTTGCTGGAGCTTTTTTCCCATCAGAATTTCCTGGATATGCGATTCGGACAGGAACCCATGTTCCGGTTTCATGTAAGCCGTGCCATCTATAAGGGAATGTTGAAATTCCTGCAGGCACAGTACGGGATCGAATATGTGGTTCAACCTTTGCCGGTGGATCACCTGCACTCGGAGTTCCTGACTGACGGAGGAATACGCCTGGGGTGGCGACCAAAATCAGACCCCCTGGAACCTACTGCTGAGCCTGAAACCTACATGGTATATACCAGAAAAGGAGCGGGTGGATTTGACAATGGCAGAAGGGTAGATACCTCTGAGTTTATACTTGCTGCTCCCGGTACAGATACCATCTATTCCTTTAAAATTACTGCACTGAACAGGGGAGGGGAGAGTTTCCCGTCGGAGATTATTTCGGTCTGTTCCACCAGTGATTCCAAAGGGAACATAGCCATTGTAAATGCATTTGACCGAACTTCCGGACCTGCCTGGTTCGATGACGAGAAGCATTCAGGTTTTATGAATATGGTGGACCAGGGTGTGCCCTATGAAGTGGATCTTCATACCGTGGGGGACCAGTTTGATTTTGTAAAGAGCTCACCATGGCTCGACGATGATTCACCCGGACATGGATCCTCCTATGCAGACCTTGAGTCAAAGGTGATACCGGGAAACACATTTGATTTCGGCGCAATCCATGGGGCTTCAATTCACAATGCAGGGTACTCATTTATTTCGGTAAGCGACGAATCGGTGATAGCCGGATTAACCGACCTCACCAGTTATCCCCTGGTCGATTTTCTGGCCGGAGAGGAGAAGAGTACCTATATGCCTAAAAATGATTCAGCACGTCATTACCAGGTATTCCAGGACACCATGCTAACCCTTATTGAATTGTACCTGGAGCAGGGGGGCAACCTTTTTATCTCAGGTGCACATATTGCCACAGATATGCATCAACTGGGTCAGGATTCGGTGGTGGGAAACCTGTTAAAGTATAAATGGAGGACCAGCAATGCCTCCAGACTGGGGAAGTTTTATTTTATGGAACCGGAGATTGCAGAGGTGAAATCTCAATTCTCATTTAATACAGGTTACAATCCGGATATATACACGGTAGAGGGTGCCGATGCCCTGGAGCCCTTCGACTCTACCTCCACTACCCTGCTAAGGTATGTGGAGAACAATATGAGTGCGGGTGTTGCCTACAGGGGTGATTATGGGGTAGCAGCCTTTGGATTCCCATTTGAAACCATTACAGATCAATGGGAACGGGATTTGATTTTAAGAAGGATCCTGACCTATTTATTAGAACCTGAAGAAGATGAATAAGATAAATAAGATAAATTGTTTTATACCCACCGGCACTCCCGTGGGGGTGCAGGAAACCGTTTCAGAACTTGCCTCTCACCCCCAGGTGAACAAGGTATATCTCATGGGTGCGAAATCCCCCAACATTTTACCCGAAGGATGTGTCTACATAAAAACAGATGGTGGTTTTAGTACGGAGACTATCAGTAAGATAGCAGATCTGTCCGGCGACGCTGAATTCAGTCTGTTGATCACCCAGGAATCGAAGATAAGCTTTGGGATGCTTGCACTGGAAAGGCTTATGGCCGTTTCTGCCGATACCGGGGCCGGGTGGGTATATTCTGACTTTTTTGACAATCTGGATGGTAAATTAACCCCTCATCCGGTCATTGATTACCAGAGTGGAAGTATAAGGGACGATTTTGAATTCGGACCAGTACTTTTCCTGCGAAATGAGGTCATGAAAGAGGCTGTGGCAGGGATGGAAGAATCCTATAAATATGCAGGACTCTACCAGTTGAGGTTAACGATCTCCAGGGAGACTCTTCCTTTACGGATACCAGAGTTCCTATATAAAGTAGAACCGGTGGATACCCGGGAATCGGGCAAGAAGATGTTCGACTATGTGGATCCAAAGAACAGGGCGGTGCAGGTGGAGATGGAAAAAGTGGCCACAATGCATCTGAAGCAGATAGATGGATACCTGGCCCCGGAATTTGATCCCATTAGATTTGAGGAGGGTAGTTTTAATGTGGAAGCTTCGGTAATCATCCCGGTGCTCAACAGGGAGAGGACCGTTACCGATGCCATCGAATCGGTGATGTCGCAGGTCACCTCATTTGATTTCAACCTGATCCTGGTGGATAACCACTCCACCGATTCGACCACCACTCTGGTTGGTAAGCTGACAGAAATACATGACAAACTGATCCATGTGATCCCCGATCGCCATGATCTGGGTATTGGCGGGTGCTGGAATGTGGGAGTCCACCATCCTCAATGTGGGAAGTTTGCCATTCAACTGGACAGCGATGATCTCTACAGTGGGCCCGACACCCTGCAGCAGATAGTGGATGCATTTTATAAGCAGCAGTGTGCCATGGTCATAGGTTCTTACCAGATGACCAATTTTGACCTGGAGCAGATCCCCCCGGGAATTGTGGATCACAAAGAGTGGACCCCTGACAATGGCAGGAACAATGCCCTTCGCATCAATGGGCTGGGTGCTCCCCGGGCCTTCTATACCCCGGTCCTGAGGAGGATCAATATACCCAATGTGAGTTATGGAGAGGATTATGGAGTGGGACTGGCCATTAGCCGACACTACCAGATTGGCCGCATTTACAATCCTGTTTACCTCTGCAGACGGTGGGAGGAGAATTCGGATGCATCATTGAGCGTGGAAGCACAGAACAGGCATAACCTTTATAAGGACCGGTTAAGAACTATTGAATTAACAGCGAGGATAAATCTGAACAGGAACAGGATATGACCATACAGGAGAAAGCAGATGCGCTTTTTGAAGAGCAGAAAGTAACCTGGCCCCTGATGCAAGCCAATTGGGATAAACTGGATGGTGTGCGTTTGAAGCAATTTGAGTTCGATGGGTTTACCATCAGAATTCAGTGTAATCCCAGGCGCATTGTCTCTTCGGCGGCAAAATTGGACAGGGCTTCCATTGAAAGCAGAAGGTGTTTTCTCTGCATGGAGAATCGCGATGAGGAACAGAACAATGTCTGGTTTGGGGAAGATTACGAGATCCTCTGCAATCCATTTCCCATATTCAGGGAACATTTTACCATTTCCAGGACCAGTCACACTCCACAGGTCATTGAACCGGAATTTCCTGAATTTCTTGAGATAAGCCGAAAGCTTCCCCGTCTGGTGGTCTTCTACAACGCACCTGCCTGTGGCGCCTCCGCGCCCGATCACATGCACTTTCAGGCAGGCAACCTGGGTTTGATGTCCCTGGATAGTGAGTTGGATGAACTCAAAAAGAGGTATGGAAAGAGCCTTACGGACAGTTCGGAGATATCCATAACTGCAGTTGAGGATGGACTGAGGCGGTTTATTGTGATGGAATCAACCACCGAAGAGCCTTTGAAAAAGGCATTTTCAAGCCTCTTTGGTTTTCTAAAAGAGCTTCAGGGGCAGGAGCCTATGATCAATATGCTCTCCTACTACCGGGATAAGTGGCAAATCGTTCTGTTTCCCCGCGATAAGCACCGTCCATGGCAATACTTTGAAGAGGGGGAGAAGAACATCTTACTCAGTCCGGCCGCTGTGGATATGGGAGGAACATTGATCACTCCCCTGGAGAAAGACTTTGAAAAGATAACCAGTGAGGATATCAGGGATATATTTTCCCAGGTATCCTTCTCCGCCCCACATTTCAAATTACTTATAGACTTTATCCAATCTGAACTATGAAAGCGAGTTCAAAAAATAGTGCCCCTGAGATAGAAGTGGGAATCCTGAAAGGGGAGAGGATCAGATTCAACCTCCATGGATCTTTCAGAATGGGAGATGCAGAAGAGATAGGGAATGGAGAGATGGAAGCGGTTGTTGTAAGTGAAAGGATTAAGCTGATTGGGGATGGAAAGCAGTTGGGAGAAAGGGATGAGTTCATTCTTTATCCCTCGGAGGCCACCCGGGACAGATTTGTAATCAGGGATGTGGTCATAGGTATTGGATTTCATTGGGAGCAGAAAGAGGACCAGGAGTTCCAGGGAGCTTTGAAGCTTATGATTTCAGGCAATCAGATTCAAGTGGTTAATGTGGTCTCTGTGGAAGACTACCTCATTAGTGTGATCTCTTCTGAGATGCGTGGTGACAGTTCTCCGGCGCTTTTGAAAGCGCATACCATTATTTCGCGCAGCTGGTTGCTGGCACAGATTTCTAAGCAGGACAGGCTGGAAAAGAAGGGTGAAAATTACGAAATGATCCACCAGACAGAAGAGGAGTTCATTCGATGGTACGACCGTGAGGATCACCATGAATTCCATGTGTGTGCCGATGACCATTGTCAGCGTTACCAGGGAATTACAAGGGCCCATAATGAGGAGGTGGTAAGGGCCGTCAACAAAACCCGCGGCCAGGTGCTGGTCTATGGAGGCGAGATCTGCGACGCCCGTTTTTCCAAGTGTTGTGGAGGAGTTGTGGAGGAGTTTGAATATTGCTGGGAACCGGTCTCTCATCCATACCTTAAACGTGTTGATGATAATCCACCCGAGCATCGGATCAACACAGCCGATCTGAAGATAGAAGCCAACGCAGTTCCATTTATCGAGACCTCTCCCGATGCTT
Organism: Bacteroidales bacterium; assembly: GCA_029938715.1. Classification (GTDB taxonomy): domain Bacteria; phylum Bacteroidota; class Bacteroidia; order Bacteroidales. The sequence continues at coordinate 7,048 of JAOZUK010000044.1, forward strand.
TCTGTAACACCCGGGATGCAACACTTTTGCGACAGGTGTTAAACGATTACGATCACTCTTTCAGCGATTTTTACCGTTGGGAAGTGAACTTAAGCCAGAAGGAGATCGCAACACTTATCCGTAAGAAGTCAGGAATCGATTTTGGAGCGATCATAGATCTGGTTCCTGTGGAGCGGGGCGAGTCGGGTCGACTGGTCAGGTTAAAGGTGGTTGGATCACTAAAAACCCTCACCGTTGGAAAGGAGCTTGAGATCAGGCGATGGTTAAGTGAATCTCATCTCTACAGTTCAGCCTTCACAGTGGAAAAGCAACAAATCTCCAACGGAGTCCCTGGAATGTTTGTACTTCATGGGGCAGGGTGGGGTCATGGGGTAGGACTCTGTCAGATTGGAGCGGCTGTAATGGCCAGTAAAGGGTATACCCACAAAGAGATCCTGAAGCACTACTTTTTAGACGCCAACCTAGAAAAACGATATGAGTAAACCCAAGTCAGATCAAGAAAAAGCCATAAAGAGTTCAAGGCCCTGGTTATGGGTGCCTTCACTCTACTTTGCCGAAGGAATACCCTATGTAATAGTGATGACCCTCTCGGTGATCTTCTACAAAAGAATGGGGATCTCCAATTCCCAGATAGCCCTCTATACCAGCTGGCTCTACCTCCCCTGGGTAATCAAACCCCTGTGGGGGCCGGTGGTGGATATTCTGCGCACCAAACGATTCTGGATTCTGGTGATGCAGCTCTGCATTGGGGCGGGACTTGCAGGTGTGGCATTTACCATACCTGTTGAACGTTTTCTGCAGTTTACGCTGGCATTTTTCTGGCTGCTGGCCTTTAGTTCGGCCACCCACGATATCGCTGCAGACGGATTCTATATGCTGGGCCTTTCCAAAGGTGATCAGGCTTTTTTTGTGGGGATCAGGAGTACTTTTTATCGCATCGCCATGTTAACCGGTCAGGGTTTGTTGGTGATCCTGGCAGGATTTTTTGAAGCAAAAACCGGGCTGCCACCTGTAGAAATTGAGGTGGTGACCATTGAGGGCATGACACCTCATGAGTTTGATCCGAATCTGGCTTTTATTCAATCTGTGCCTGATGAAGCCTTTTTCTTCACTGAAGAAAAGGTTGAGATTGGCATAGATCAAATAACAGCTGAAGAAGCAGCCATTCTCATGGCCAGTGTAGAGGAGTGGAACAGCTCACACGGTTTTTACCCTGCTGAAGAAAAGAGCAATACCGACTCTCCAGGATCAGAACTTACCGGTAATATAGGTTATACCTGGTTCAAACTCAGTAAAAAGCCTGAAGCTGATGAGAGTATAGTGCTAAATTTTAGTTTTGAAAAGGGGGACAAGAGCATTAGCCTGATGCGGAGCTACCGGTTCGATTTCGATGAGAACAACTGGGATGTTCCTGCATTTGCAGTCTTTAAGCTGGATCCCAAGTTAAGTAAAACAACCACAGCCTCTTTTACCGGCCTCAGCGGGAACATCCGGTTTGCATGGTCCATGGTATTTGCTGTCATTGCTGTAGTCTTTGTTGGATTTCATATCTACCACCGGTTTGCCCTTCCCAGGCCTCCCGACGATAAATCGAACCGGTCGGGTGATGGCAGCTTCTTTAAAGAATTTCTCATCACATTCGCAGAATTTTTCAGGAAGAAGAACATAGGAGTTATCCTTCTGTTCCTCGTGATATACCGGCTGGGAGAGTCTCAACTGGTCAAATTGGCGTCTCCTTTTCTTCTCGATTCAAGAGAAGCCGATGGATTGGGGCTTACCACCGGAGATCTGGGATTAATCTATGGGACCATAGGGATCATTGCCCTCTCTCTGGGTGGGATCTTAGGAGGAATTGCAGCATCCAGAAAGGGCCTGAAATACTGGCTCTGGTGGATGGTGGCTGCCATGAATCTTCCCAACCTGGTCTATGTATTTCTCTCCTACGTGATGCCTTCTTCCCTTTGGATTGTGGGTGCATCTGTAGCAGTGGAACAGTTTGGATATGGTTTTGGTTTCACCGCTTATATGCTCTATATGATCTATGTATCTGAAGGCAAGCATAAAACTGCGCACTTTGCACTTACCACAGGCTTTATGGCACTGGGAATGATGATCCCGGGGATGGTCAGCGGCTGGTTGCAGGAACTGATCGGATACCAGCACTTCTTTATCTGGGTGATGATCTGTACCATTCCCAGTTTTGTGGTGATCCCGTTCCTGAAGGTGGATCCCGGGTTTGGAAAGAAGGAGACCCAATTAAAGTGATGGATCTTCAAGCACAATCTCTGCTGCCATCCTGACAGCTTTACGAACCACATCGCTGCAGTGATCGGTGGCACCCGCTTCCTGGAACTGTCGGAGTTCATTGGGATCAGTTAAGTGATAACACTTCCCGAACTTCACTTTCTGTACGTCGTGGCACATGGTGCTTCCGAATTCCTGCTCAAACTGTGCACAAAGTTTGCCTGCCGGCACCAGTGACTCCTGGTATTTTTCCCAGTTATCCATCTGGAGCTGTCCACGTCCATATATTAACCCAAAGGCCATTAAGGGACCTATCACCGCTCCACAGGTTTCGCCCCGCTCTGCCACCCCCGGTAAGGGAGTAAGTGCTTTTATTACCTGTTCTCCATCCAGGGAAAACTGTTCATGCAGGGCCAGAAAGCTGCTTTGGGCACAATGATGCGAACGCTGCATGGCCAGATCCACTTTCTGATCAAGCATGGTCATTACCAGCTCTTTTGGCATCTGTCGGTTTTTTATAAGTTCCTCCTCAAAACCAGATTCCGAGACCGGGGATGATTCTGTCTGCTTGCTGCGAGTACAACTACCCAACAGGGTGCCTGAGGCAACTGCAAGGGCCATCCTTGAAAGAAAGTTGCGTCGGTTTAACCTCTTTTTCATTCAATAAAGTTAAAAAATTCTTGTCATTCAAGTAGTACGATTTTCGTATCTTGTGAGGAGTGATTACAGACATTCGGTTATGAGGAACAGAGGCATATTAATACTCATCCTGGGAGTCCTGACCCTATCAGGCCCGGGATGTAAGCAGCAAAACAAAGGAAGTGCTGAATTTGCGGAGGAGATGATCTCGGCAAAGACGCTGGGGTTGGCGTATCTGGAGGAGAACCAGCTGGAGGAGGCCGAGGCTGAGTTTCTGAAGATCATCAAAATGGATTCGGATGAGGTGATGGGATATGCCAACCTGGGTATCGTCTACCTGAGAATGGGTTCATTTGAGCAGGCAGAGGAGTGGCTTCGAAAAGCCATCAAAATGGAACCTGAAGATCCCGATGTGAGATTGATTCTGGCTAAAGTGTATGAGATGAACGGGAGCTCTGAAGAGGCCATTGATGAGCTGGAGAAGATCATGCAGTTTTCGCCGGGCCATGTGAAGTCTTTATATAACCTCACCGAACTGTACGCTACTTTACAAGGCCAGCAGTCGATGCAGAAGCGACTGGACTTCACAAAACAGCTGATTGAGAAGGTGCCGGGTAACATTGTACCCCGGTTAAATCTGATTGAGATACTGATTATGGAAGATAAGCCAGATCCGGCCCTTGAACAGATGGAAGAGATACAACAGATTTTCCCGGTGTTCCCAAAGGAGGCAGTGGAGTACTTTGATCAATCGCTGGCAGCTTTGAGATCAGGAAGTGCAAAAACGGCTTCCACCTCATTTATGATCTTTCATAACTACCTGAAGGTAACCACCCCATATCAGGCCGGGATGATGGATTTGAAAGGTCCGGGAGGAGCCCTGGTTGGATCGCCGGTGGTCACCTTTGACCAGCAACAATTGGGGTTTCAGTCGGCCGATTGGGAGGCGGTTCTGGCTGCCATCAAGTTTACAGATATCACTTCAACCGCAGGAGTTGGTTTTTTGCTGGAGAAGGAGGCCAATGGGGAAGGAGCCGGGAAGGGCAGAACGCATATAACGGCCTGTGACTACAATGGGGATGGAGACATCGACCTCTATGTGGGCAGGGTGAATCCTCAGACCCAATCCTATGAGCACTATCTGTTCAAGAATGAGTGGGGGGTGTTCCAGGATGTTACTTCCCAGGCAGGAATTGTCCATAAGGGTGCTGAATACTCCGCACGTTTTGCCGACTATGACAACGATGGATTTCTGGATCTTCACATAGTAACTGAAGGGAGTGACCTGCTGTATAAGAGCACAGGGGAGGAGAGTTTTGAGGAAGTTTCAGAGAGGGCAAAAGTGAATGAACCCGGGCCTGGAAATGGATCCCTCTTTTTTGACCATGACCACGACGGGGACCTGGACCTCTATGTGACCAGGTCAGGACCCAATGCGCTGTTCCGAAATAATTCGGACGGAACTTTTCTACAACAGCCTGAATCGAGCCTCTCTGGAGAAAATGTGATTACCACGGATGCCGGCTTCGGAGACTTTGATGAGGATGGGGATATTGATCTTCTTGTGGTGAATAACAATGCATCCATCAAACTATTTTCCAACCAGCGGCAGGGAGTGTTTAAGGATATAACCGGGGAAGCCGGGCTGGAGAGTGAAGAGGGATCGACCGCGGTGGCAGTGGGAGATTATAACAATGACGGGTTCCTGGATCTCTTTATTGCGTCTGCAATATCGGGTAATTCGTCTCTCTACCTGAACAAAGGGGATGGAACCTTTAAGGCAGATGAAGAATCTGAAGAGGTTACCCATAGTATAACGGGACTGTTGGCTTATGATGCCAGCTTTCTTGATTTTGATAACGATGGCTATCTGGATCTGCTTGTGGTTGGTGAACCGGAACAGGAAGGGGATCAGGGCGTATACCTGTTTCATAACGATGGGGCAGGTAAATTCTGGCTTTCACCGGATATATTGCCTGAAGATCTTAAAACAGGAAGCAGGATTACCTCCTTTGATTACAACGATGATGGAGATACAGACCTGGCTATTGTCGGGCTGGAAGGAAGCATCCGGCTTCTTCGGAACGATGGAGGGAACAATCACCACTACATCAAGATGAAACTGGTGGGTCTGCGTGCAGGAAGCGCAAAGAACAACTACTATGGGATCGGGGCCAAGGTGGAAGTCAGATCGGGCAGTCTCTATCAGTCCAAAGTGGTGACCGAACCCAATATTCACTTCGGGCTGGGCTCCCGGGAAAAAGCAGAGGTAATCAGGATCCTGTGGACCAATGGGGTGCCTCAGAATATGTTCTTTCCGGCCACCAATCAGGACCTCATCGAGGAGCAGCAGTTGAAGGGTTCCTGTCCGTTTATGTATACCTGGAACGGGGAGGAGTATCAGTTTATAAAGGATATTATGTGGCAGAGTGCGCTGGGAATGCCACTGGGCATTATGGGGGAAGCCACCGAATATGCACCATCAGGTGCATCTGTGGACTATATAAAGATTCCCGGAGAACAACTACAACTTAAAAAGGGGGCATACTCCATGCAGCTGACCGGAGAGCTGTGGGAAGCCATCTATGTGGATAAGATTGAACTGGTTGTGCTGGACCACCCTCAGTCTGTTGAGGTGTACGTGGATGAGCGGATGGGACCCCCTTCTCTCTCGGGCTTCAAGCTTTACCAGGTGGAAAAGAAGCAGCTGCCCATATCGGCCACCGATGGAATTGGAGCGGATCTGCTTCCCCTGATCATCGAAAGAGATGACCACTATACCGCCGGTTTTAAGCAGGGGAAGTACCAGGGAGTAACCAACATGTCGGAGTTGATTCTTCATCCGGGCCACATCGATCCCTCAGAAGAGCTCTACCTCTATCTGTATGGATGGATCTTTCCTTCCGATGCCAGTATCAATGCCTCCATCTCTCAATCGGATCAGGTGAAGATGATGCCACCTGTCATTGAGGCTATCAATGAGAAAGGGGAGTGGGAAGTGATTGTGGATAACCTGAGTTTTCCCATGGGGAAGGATAAGATGATTGTGACTGATCTGTCGGGCAGTTTATGGGCCTCAGATCCCAGGATACGCATACGAACCAATATGCAGATTCACTGGGACCAGGCCTTCTTTTCAAGATCAGATCCGAAAGAACCCGTTGAATCCTACACCCTTAAACCTTCATCTGCTGATCTGCACTACCGGGGATTTTCCCGGCCCTACAGAAAGGGAGGCAGGTATGGTCCCCACTGGTTTGATTACAGCATCACAACCTCTGATCCCATATGGAGGGATCTGGAAGGGAATTACACCCGTTTTGGTGATGTATTGCCGCTGCTTCTTGAAGCAGATAATAAATACATCATTAAAAATGCTGGGGATGAAACCACCATTGAATTCAGTGCGAAGGGTCTTCCTGAAGTACCTGAAGGGTGGAAAAGAGATTTCCTGATCCACAGCGTGGGCTGGGTGAAAGATGGCGATTTGAATACCGCTGAAGGCCAGAGAGTGGAGCCGTTGCCATTTCATGGTATGACCCGGTATCCCTACGGACCGGAAGAGGCCTATCCATCCGATCCAGAGCATCAGAATTACCTGAGGAAGTACAACACCAGGGAGATAAATACCGATGCCTTTACAAGGGCCATTATCGGTTCACAGTAAAAATTGTAAGCTATTTCATCCTCCACCGACCAAACCATGGCAACCATATGGAGGAAATATGAAACGATCAATCATTATTGCAGTTATTTCAGGAGTCTTGTTTTCCACAGGCTGCGAAACCGGTCTTGTTTCGGACGATGAAGAGCAATCGCCAGCGTATCCAACACAGCAACTCCCAGAGGATGATGATATTACCGGGCAACTGAGCCCCTGGAACTTGATAGAAAACCCGGTTTATACCCCGGTTCATGAAATTGATTACATCAATGATCATGAGCAAGTATTTATCTCCAAAGCGTGTGGAGTCGTGTTGGTGTATCCTCATCGTAAAATGATTGTTGAGGTTGTAAATGAAGAAGCCCACGGTGTATTGATGGCAGTTACCTATTGTCCCATTACCCGGAGCGGAATTGCCTGGAACAGAGTATTGGGCAGCGATACCCTGCTATTGACAGCTTCAGGTTACCTTTTCAGAGAAAACCTGATGCCTCTGGATGTGAACTCGGGCAGTATCTGGGCTCAGATGCGCCTTCAGGGCATGAGCGGGAAACACAATTATCTGACTGTTGAGACATTACCACTTATCGAAACCACCTGGGAGACAGTGAGAGATTATTTTCCCGAAGCAGGTGTATTTACAAATAAACTTCTGTTAAAGTCATCAAAGGAGAGTGATGTTAGTCAATCGGGGGGAATACCCATTGGTCAGGAATTTGGCATTCTTAGCTGGGATGCGGTAGAATTGTTTACCCTGGATATGTTTCCGGGGGAGATCAGCTTGCAATTTACAACTGTCAGTCCTGGCGGCAGAGTAGTGGTGGTAGGTAGTACAACAAATAGCTACATGGTTGCTTTCCGGACCACTTATGAGATGGAAGCTGTGGAAGGTGAATTCCCCATAGTCATGAAGGATGAAACCGGAACCTACTGGACTGTTTTTGGCGAAGCAGTTAATGGAGAGCGAGGAGGGGAGAAACTCGAATCACCTGTATTTTATACAGCAGCAGACTGGGCATGGAAGAAGCACTTTGATAATATTAGCAGATTCTACCAGTTCACCGAATAACTAAGTACGCTGTCGCGGTTTATACCGGCGATGATCATAGGGGTCTCCCCATCCATAAAGAGCAGCGACTCTACCATCCCATTCAGAACGATCCCACTCTTTGATGGAGAAAGGAGTTTGCTCAATGGTTTTCCATCCTCACTTAGAAGGACCAGTCCTTTATTGGCATCGTAATAACCGGTAGCGATGTCATAGGTATGGTCATTTCCTGCAAGCAGCACATCCGGATACGAATCATGGTTGAAATCAGCTACAATCGCCTTCTTGATAGGAGATACCTGGGCAGCTGCTGGTAATTTTTCCCATCTGAATCCATTCCCCTGATTCCAAAGAATATAACTGGAGGAGGTGTTCATGTAAAATGTATGGGCAACCCGGTTCATGGTGGCCGTGTCGAACATTTGCTTTATTGAAGCATAGCTGAAAGGGGTGTACCCATCATATTTTCTGATGAAGTAATTGGATTGGCCCACGAGCTCATCCATGTAGTTAATGGGGAATTCGGTCATTACATCATACTGATCTTTCCAATACCCGGTGGAAATGGGATCGAGGGTTCCATTCAGATCCAGGTCCAGGGCATAGATCCTTAAAGGATACTCATCACTTACTGTAAACCGGTGGTTATCTCCCAGGTTTCCTACAATATAGTCATCGTCACCATCCTGGTCAAAATCCCCGGAGGTGATGGAAAACCAGGATCCATGTTTGGATTCGATTTCCGGAATATCCTGGTTCTTAAAACTCTCTCCATTGTTGTTTTTGAGGATCATCACAGAGTTCCATTCCCGGGTAACTATCAGGTCCGCCCATCCATCATTGTCATAGTCACTCCATATGGCATCTGTGACCATTCCCAGGTTGAAGTTCATGGTGTTTTCAGCGAGATAGGTACCTTCATCATTGATTAGTATCCAGGAATCAGATGCGAAAGGAAACTGGTCCTTCTTTATTCTGGCACCAATAAACAGGTCCATATCTCCATCCTTATCAAAATCAAAGGGACGTACCACAGAGGCAGGGAAGTGGGAAGTGGGAAGTTCGCTTCTGACAAAGGTTCCCTCCCTGTTCTCATAGAGGTAATGGATATACTCCTCTTGGGGGTTTTCATATCCGCCTGCCAGTACGATCACATCGTTGTCAAGATCTCCATCCACATCCAGGATGGCCAGGTCCGATTCGGAAAATGGTTTTAGGGAGGTAAGGCCGGCAAGATCTGTTTCCATATATCTCTCCCCATCACTCAGAAAGGCTCTGGTTGGCTGAATGTTGGTGGCACCTATCAATATATCTTCCTGACCATCATTGTTGAGATCCCCCTTTTGCATCCGGGGCCCGATCTGTGAAAATTTATGAGGTATAATAGATTGAGCAAGATGAAAATCGATAAAATCCTCTTGCTTGTGTACATAATTCAGAATACCGGAGGTATTAGAAAACAGATAATCGGGGCTATTTTGATACCTCACGGGAGGAGTGCCACTGGATTCATCGATTTCAATCAGTTGATTTGCGCTCACATCTGTGAGGGTGGAAGTATACCCACTTGAGGGCCAGATAACCACAATTGAATCCACCATTTGATTGGAGGAGAGTCCAAAGTGAATGATGGGATCCATCGATGAGATATATCCCCTGGAGAGAAAATTTTCATGGAACTGATAACTGTTACCACTCCAGAGTTCTACTTTTGCTCCATAAGCCTGTAGGTTATCTCCTGTACCCTTTAACTCGATACGGATGAAATTTCTCTCTTCAGCCCTTTTATCCACGGTTTTATTTTTATAGATAAAGGCTTCATCGTTCAGGTTGTTGGTTACATAATCAAGATCACCATCGTTGTCCAGGTCGACAAATGCAGCCCCATAGGAGTAGGATGGGGTCTTGTTGAACCACTCCTGGGATTGGTCCTTAAAACTGTATTCCCCCATGTTCTCAAAGGCAAAATTGTGGGCTTTTACCGAAGGCAGCCTGCCAATTACATGACGGACTCCGGCTACAGAACCATATACTTCGGCTTTATATCGGGTCCAGTCCTTATCTGTCATATCCTTCGGATATCCGTTGGCGATGACCAGGTCCTTATCTCCGTCATTGTCAAAATCAGCAAAAAGTGGCGACCAGCTCCATTCTGATTGGTATATTCCCATAATTTGTCCCACTTCGCTGTATGGAACCATTTTGCCGTCGATGAACCCATTATGTACATGCATCATGTTCCTTAGGAACTGATGCTCATAGCCATATTTCTCATCGTTGGTATAATAGATATACCCGAATCCATTGATGGTCTGTTTCTTTTTGTGGTAATACTCGGGTAGCATATCCATGGTATAGATATCCGGATTCCCGTCATTGTTGATATCGGCCATATCATTGCCCATGGAAGACTTGGTCTGGTAGGAGAGATAGGTGGCTATCTCATTTTTAAAAGTCCCGTCCCCCTGATTAATATACAAGAGGTCATTGGAGACATAGTCATTGGAGACATACACATCAGGATAGCCGTCTTTATTCACATCCCCAAGTGCCAGTCCCAAGCCAAAGCCTTCGTAAACAACTCCTGCCTCCAGGGTTACATCTGTAAATGTACCATTTCCGTTATTCCTGTATAAAGCGTCGTTGCTGGCTGCGCTTCCATCTATGATCTTGGGCCGGTAGCTTGCCGAGAGTCTTTCATTCACGTAATTGTTCAGCAGATAGAGGTCCAGGTCCCCGTCCCTGTCATAGTCAAAAAAAGCCGATTGTACAGAGTAACTTTCATCGTCAATTCCATACTCCACGGCCTTATCTTTGAAAAGGAGTTGTCCGTTCTTTTGCAAACCCTGGTTGATGAAGAATTTATTTTTTCTCCTTACAGAATCGTCGAAAGCTGTGCAGCAAAAATAGATATCCTGCCACCCATCGCCATTGATGTCCACATGGGCTACACCGCTGTACCAGTCCCCATTATCCAGACCTATAAAGCTTGCAGAGATATCCTCAAACCTGAAATCTCCCTTATTCAGATAGACCCTTGATGCCACCTGGTTGCCTGTAAAAATGAGATCCTGCAGTCCATCGTTGTTCAGGTCCACGATCCCTACTCCGGCTCCATTGTAGATATACTCAAAATTAAGTACATGTAATGAATCGGTCTCCACCACTTCATTGACAAAGGTAACCCCTGTATAGCTGGAGTCCAGCAGCTCAAACCGGGTGGAATCAGTACAGGAAACTGCAATGAAGGACAGAAGGAGCAGCAAGTGGTTTTTCATCTCTTCTACAATTGGTATTATGTGGCGTCAAAGAAACAAAAAATTGAGTCTATGTCAAAGCAAAACAGTGGGTTGGTTTTCGATCCTTACCTGTTCTGTACCAGGCCTCCATGAGAGATGTCGATCTGTCGCTGTGGAATGGGGAAATTTACATCTTCGGGGCCCACTACAGCTGAGCCATAGTGCGAAGGGCCCCAGGGATTTGTTTTCTCAAATTCCAGGATCCTGTTTAATTCAATGACCACATCGTCCCATCTCTGAAGGTCGTAGTATCGGTGACCCTCCTGGCCCAATTCAAGCTTTCGTTCAAATTTGATCGCTTTTAGTGCATATTGCGAATCTGAAAATCCTGGATAGAGCCCTATCACATAGTTGGCTGCAGGGGTGATTCCATCCGACTCTTTCACAAAACCATCAGGATTTGAGGCACGGGCACGAACAGCATTTACCTCGCTCAACCCCAGATCATCCACACTGGTCATGGCTTCGCACTCCGCCACAAGGTGGTTTCAAAAAAAAAAGGGCTGTCCGTGAAGACAACCCTTTTTTAGAATCTATTTTGTTTTTTACCTGTTCTGAACCAGGATTCCGTTACTAACATCAATCTGACGCTGAGGAACCGGGAAGTTCACATCTTCAGGTCCAATGGTTGCACCACCGTAGAGGTTCTGTCCCCATTCCATGGTCTTCTCATAGTTAAGGATGCGATTGCCTGCAGTAACCACGTCACCCCAACGCTGGAGGTCATAGTATCTGTGGCCTTCCTGACCCAGTTCAAGCTTTCTCTCAAACTTGATGGCCATCATGGCTTCAGCAGCGCTTCCAAAGGAGCCATATTCGCTAATCACATAAGCGGCAGCAGGTGTTCCGTCGTCGTTAAGTACCCATGTAGTGGGATCAGCAGCACGCGCACGGATGGCATTTACTTCAGCAAGACCCAGGTCACCGGTCCCGGTTTTGGCTTTGCATTCGGCTATCAGCAGAACTACATCAGCAAAGCGAATCATGCGATATCCATTGGCGGTATAACCGGAGGTCCAGTTACCTACCTCTGTAAGCGAACCTTCCTGTGACAGCTTATAGACCTGCTTTTTCGGGCTATAAGGGCCTGAGTAGGTTTGGTCACGAATCCAGTCTTGTCCGGTGTGTGGGCCCCAGTCCCAGTAAGGAATTCCGCGGCGTCCCACCGACCAGTCTAAGCGTGGATCCAGGTTCCCTGCATAGGTAGTGTAATCAGCATCCAGTGCTACTCCCTGGTCATTGGTTACCTTCTCGTCGTTGTAGGAATAGGTCCCCGCAGCCAGGTCAATTAAGGGCAATCCATCGGCGCCTGTGCGGAAGGAGTTCACAAAATCCTGGGTGGGATTAAAAAATCCGCAACAGCCTCCTGGAGAGGCTCCTGACTTATAGGGGAAGTTCAGTACTTCTCCCCAGCCACCGTTTCGGCCACCTGAATTGTCATTGACCGAATACTGGACGGTATAAATCGCCTCAATATCATTTCTATTCGCTGCATCAAAGATATCTCCGTAATGGGGAGCGAGACCAATGTCTCCGCCTGCGGGTTGCTTACCGCTTGACTCCACTTCACTCAATAAATTAAGTGCAGCACTGTAATCTTCGTACATGTTCATATAGGCCTTGGCCAGGAATACCTGGCAAACGGTCTTATTAAAGCGACCAATATGTTTCATATCCTGATCCAGAGTGGTACCCGCTTCAATATCTGAAATGATACTGGCCCTGATGTCTTCGGTATTGACCACAGTTTTTGGGTCAGTTTCCTCGTCCACATAGGGTACAAAAGTATTGCTACCACGGTCGGCCCAGAGTTTCCATGCCCAAAAATGATAGACTCCACGAAGGGCTTTGGCCTGATTCACAAAGTAATCATACTCATCCTGGGTAACGGTTCCATTTTCCAGCGCAATGTTTGCGGTCAGAATGGTGGAGTTGGCCCTTGAAATCCCTTCATAGGTGGCACGCCACTTGATATTCAGGTAGGGATTGGTGGATGTTTCTGAATAGGTTTGTAGAGGGTTGATATCTGGCTGGTCGCCCGAGTCTGTACCTTTATTGGCCTCCAGACCCCTTATGCTACCATATACCCAGCCGGAAGTAGCAGATTCCCAGCCAAAGTTATCGGTAACCCCATCAAGCAATGAATAGGCACCCACAAGTAGGGCATCCAGTCCGTCATAGGTTCCCAGCACAGTTTGGTTCAAAGAAGCATTTGGAGTGATCTCCAAAAATTCCTCGCTACAGGAGTGCATAAGCAGCAGTCCCGTAATTACTGCGAAAACTGTTAAAAATTTTATCTTTTTCATATCTCTGTTGAATTTTTTCTTTTAACACTAAAATCCAAGACTTACTCCAAACAGGAACTGTTTCACTGCGGGAAGGTTTCCTTCGTCAACACCCATGTAGTCATCATTAAAACTGGCCAGCTCAGGATCCATTCCTGAATAGCTGGTTACAGTTAACAGGTTGGTTCCCTGTATATAGAGCCTAACGCTCTGAAATACATTGCCCAACATGGCTTTATCGAAAGTGTATCCCAGTTGAAGATTCTTCATCCTGAAAAAAGAGGCATCCTCCACATAGTAGCTGTTAGACACTGTGTTGGTGGAGAAATTGGACTTATTGGAAGCTTTCGGTATCTCTGCACCTGTATTGGATGGTGTCCAGCTGCTGTTTAACAGATCTGTACTCTTCTGTCCCTGGAAGGAGGGCCAGAAATCGAGCCACCACTTGTTATAGTTGAAAGCTTCCGCACCCTGTGAGCCATAGAAGAAGGCGGTCAGGTCAAAACCTTTGTAGCCAAGCACCAGGTTCAGTCCATAGGTGAAATCAGGAATTGGAGATCCCAGGTGTATCCTGTCTTCCGGATCGATAGCTCCTGAGCCATCCACATCCTCGTACTGGAAGAATCCTGCTTCTGCACCGTCCTGTGTAGCAGCTGCGTCCACAGCACCCTGGTCCGCAAAGAGACCCACTACATTGTAACCGAAGAAATCACCCATGCCATAGCCCACTTCGTTGCGGTTAAAGGATCCAATCCTGGATCCGCCGGCATCCCAGTAGTCATAACCTTCGGCAATACTTACGATCTCGTTTTTAATGGTGGTGATGGTGGCATTGGCTTCCAGACTGAAATCACCCCAAATCTGACGATATATCAACTGGATGTCCATACCTGTGTTTCTCATCTCCCCCACGTTTACATAAGGCGCACTGGCGGCTCCTGCGGTACCCGGCAATTCCGGGTTGTAGAGCAGGTCAGAACTCTGCTTGGTGTACCAGTCAAAATTCAGTTCCAGTTTGCGGTCGAACATAACCCAGTCAAATCCAATGTTGGTAGTTACCTGGGTTTCCCACTTGGCATCGGGATTCCCGATCCGGGTGGGACGGAATCCCTGCATAGAGGAGCTGGTAGTACCCGTGATGTCATAGAAAGACTGCCCTGGTGATCCTCCGTAAAGATAAAACTGGTTGGACGGAGAGACGGGTAACTGGTTACCCATGGTACCATAGCCACCTCGGAATTTCAGATCATTGGTCCAGCTGGCGCCCGACATAAAGTTCTCTTCGCTGATTCTCCATCCGGCAGAAACCGATGGGAACACACCATATTTGGATTCGGAACCGAATACCGAGGAGCCATCCCTACGAACCGTACCACTTACGTAATACTTATCGCGGAAGTTATAGTCGGCACGTGCAAACTGGGATACAAGGGTTCTGGGGGTCCAGTATCCTGAGCCGGCTCCCAGAAGTGAGGAAGCAGTGGATACGGTCCTGTACGAAAATGCATCGGAGAAGTAGCCTGCTCCGGTGGCATCTACATCACGCCGGCTGCCATATTTACCAGCCTCATAACCTGCAACTGCCAGGAGGGAATGATCGCCCATCTGCCTGCTGAAGGTCAATGTATTGGACCAGGTCCACTCGCCTCCCATATTGGAAGACTCCCTGTAGGTGGCTGTAGCTGTATTCTCAGAATTCTCATACGTGGAACTTGTCCAGTTGGTTCCATAGCTATTGTAAATGGATCCGCCGAAGGAGGTTTTAAAATCCAGCCCTTCAATGATATTCACATTGGCATATACATTACCAAGGATCCGCAAGTTGGTCCAAATATCATCCGCGTTTCTTACCTGAGTGGCATGGTAGTTTTCTCCGTTACCCAGCCTGGGGGCAATTCCGGTTCCGCCGTAATCGCCATCTTCAAAAGTATGCGATAATCCATCGAAGGTTCCGTGGTTCCAGAAAACAGGAACGATAGGCTGTGAACGGTATACACCCATCATCAGGGCAGTATTCTCACTTCCATTGGCAGAGGTGCCATTATCAGAACGGTGTACCACATTGATGTTTTCACCAATGGTGACACGGTCCTTGATATTAAATTCGGAGTTAAAACGGACACTGTATCTTTTATACCAGTTGGTGTTAACCACACCTTTCTGATCGAGATAACCTAAACTGGCATAAAACTTGGAGTTTTGGTTTCCACCCGACATGGAGAGGTCGTGGTTCTGGATCCCAGCATCTCTGAATACCTCGTCGTACCATTTGGTATCGGCAGCCCAGGAAGGAAGCGCCATTGCACCACCCTCGGGATTGTAAATGGGATGGTTTTCACTGGTTCCATCATTGTCATAAACCAGACCCTGCAGATTCATATACTCCTGTGAATTAAGCATATTATCGGGTCCTGAGCCAGCGCTCTGGGTTCCTGCATACATGTTGTAATTCACTTTGATTCCTCCTGAGGAACCTTTTTTAGTGGTGATTACGATCACACCATTGGAAGCTCTCGATCCATAGATGGAGGCTGCTCCGGCGTCCTTGAGAACCGACATGGACTCAATGTCATCCGGATTCAGGGTGTTGATGTCTCCGGTGGGAACCCCGTCCACAATGTAGAGTGGGTCGTTGTTCTGGAAAGAGCTAAATCCCCTGATCCTGACTTTACCCGAC
The DNA here is from genome assembly GCA_029938715.1 of Bacteroidales bacterium. GTDB lineage: Bacteria > Bacteroidota > Bacteroidia > Bacteroidales. Next base: position 22,904 of record JAOZUK010000044.1, read on the forward strand.
TGTCCGGGTCTGGAGTCCTGTGTAACAGTTACACCGGCAACGCGTCCCTGCATGGCCTGCGTTACGTTACTCTGAGGCATTTGGGTAAGCTCTTCAGCTTTAATGACACCCACAGCACCGGTCAGGTCCTTCTTTTTCTGGGTGGCATAAGCCGTGACCACAATTTCGTCCAGTGAGGTTACATCAGCCTCCAGCAACACATCAATCGTGGTCTGATTGCCCACAGGAATAGCCTGTGTGGAATAACCGATAAAAGAGAATACCAGGATGGCATCCGAACCGGGAACAGAAATGCTATAGTTCCCCTGAACATCAGTTACAGCACCTTGTGTGGTTCCCTGTATCACGATGTTCACTCCGGGAAGCGCTCCTTGATCCTCAGAAGTTACAGTACCTGTAACCGTTCTTTGCTGAGCATAAGAAAAACTCAGCGCAAAGCCAAGGAGGAGTAGCGACAATATGCCACTCTTCCACATAGTAGATTTACGCATAATAGAAGTAGTTTAAGGTTAAAAATGAATACAAATTGGAGTTTTATAGTTAAATAAGTCTTTGGTTTAGTGTCGGTGTTGCTCTGCCCTTAGTGGGTGTTGCCGGAACAAGTATAAGTTTTTTTTCAAAGAATCCGAGCAAATTTCACTAATTTAGAAGTATTATAAATAGCCGCAATGCTACTGTTTGCCTAAGCTCCCGTGTTTGAAGACCTGAATTTTTCCATTGTTAGGCAGGAGCACAAAGTGCTGTTCATCCTCTATCTCAATAAGATGCATTTTCCGGGTATCTCCGATAATGGAAAATCCGCTTTTTTCAGCTTTTACTGCTTTGTATTCTAGAGCACTATTTCCCAATATTAAACAACCGTAGGAAGCATCCTGTCGTCCCAGGGAGGGCCTGGTGGAGTAATTATTCCCGGTAAGAAGAAGGTCGGGGATTCCATCATCATTAAAATCACCGGTCTGCAGATCTCTTACAGATGAGAACTGTGCCTCGGTGGGCAGTATCCTTGTTTCATAGCTCCCGTCACCATTGTTAATGAATACTGCACTTTCGAACTGCACCGCCCTTTTATGCAGTGACTGTGCCAGCTTTTCGGCCCCAAAAATATCTTCAGAAGTTTGTGAGCCAAATGATGCATAATCCGGATACTTTTTTTCGATCCCGATGATCTGCCTCTTCAACTCGTCGAGTGTGGCAATGGGATAACTGGTTCCATTGTTATAGGCGCAGAGTATGGGATCGGGTATGCCATTGTTATCAAAGTCGTTCAGGAAAAGTTCAACAGGCTCCAGCACAGAAGCTTTGAGCATACTGTTTAGCCCCAGATTTCCACCTACCAGGTCCATATCCCCGTCCAGGTCAAGGTCTGCTGCCTCAATGCAGTTCCACCAGCCGGCTGTCTCTGCCAGTCCGCTTGCAGCGGTAATATCTGTAAAGGTGCCTTGGTCGTTGCTGTATATGGAGACATTCATCCACTCACCCACCACCACCAGGTCGGGATCGCCGTCCAGGTCATGATCGACCCAGCAGGCATCGGTTACCATTCCTGCTTTATGAAGTTTTCCCAGCCGCTCGGCGGGTAATGGGATGAAACGTCCCGATCCGTCGTTCTCCAGAAGAAACTGTTCCGGTGAGATACCATAAGCTCCCGGTATGGAGCGTATTCCCAGGAAGAGGTCTGTGTCGCCATCCCCGTCAAAATCCACAGGCCTTACGCAGGAACCGTTTTGCATCAGAAGTGGCACCAATCCCGGTGCACTCTGCTCAAATTGCCCTTGACCATCATTGATCAGCAGCCGGTCGGCCAGTATAGGACTTCCGGTAAACTCTTCACTACCACCCCTGACAATATAAAGATCCTGATCCCCATCTCCATCGGCATCAAAAAATGCAGCATCAACATCTTCGGTAAAGCGGTCCCCAAGAAGTGCAGGAACCATGGCTGGATGGAAAGAGCCACCAGGCAGCTGGATGAAGAGTCCTGAAGCCTGGTCCGTTGCTCCACCCACAAAGAGATCATCCAGTCCGTCACCATTCACATCACCTATGGCCAGTGCAGGACCTTCGGTTGAGAGGTTGGCAGGGATCAAAGCTTCCCGGTCCAGATCCTCCCAGTCATTCTCCATGTGCTTGAACTGGAGCCCGGGTATAGTAACGCTACTAAAGATGGTCTTATAAGTTAGATCCTTACTTCCGGAAGCGGCAACTTTGGCGTTGGAGATATTCAATACAACGGTTTGATCGGCCTTTATACTGTATATCTTCTGTTCCAATAATCCCGGCCAGCTGATGGTAAGCGAATCTACCAGTGTATCGCTGCCCATACCAAAGTGCAGATGATCCGAGGTGGATGACATAAATCCTCTGGTAGAAAAGAGCTGGGCCATCTGCTGCTGGCCATTAGAGTAGAGGGTGACCTGTGCACCGATCCCATCCCGGTTAAGATCACTGCCTTCCAGTTGAACAGTCAGGTAGTGCCTGTGGGGAAGTGTCTCGGAGTTGTTCCGGTAAATGGAGGCCGGTCCGTTGATGTTGTTTACGATAAGTTCCAGGTCGCCATCATTGTCCAGATCGGCATAGGTGGAACCATTGGAATAATCGGGTGTGTCAAATCCCCAGGATGCTCCCTTGCTGGTAAATGTGAGGTTGCCATTGTTCTGAAAGAGATGGTTGATATCGGGTTGCAAAGGCATCTTCTCAAAAAGTGCCCTGTTGGAGAGCGAATCGGTGTTCTTTGTGGGGGAGTAACGGTTTCCCCCGGTGAGGTACTTTACATAGTCCAGGTCGTTGGGCCTTCGGTAGATCCCGCTGGTTATAAAGAGATCTTTCCACCCGTCGTTGTCCAGATCACAGAAGAGGGCCGACCAGCTCCAGTCGGTGGAGTGGACCCCGGCCAGACGTCCGATCTCGCTGAACCTTCCATTCCCCAGGTTGAGCTGCAGGGTGTTGTGGACATACTGGTGGGCATAACCAATTTCGAGTTTCATCCGGAAGAGCTCCAGTTCATCCTCACCTCCCGATTGTTTCAGGATCTGTTGATTGTCTGGCAGCATATCCAGCACCATAATATCGGCAAGTCCGTCGTTATTAAAATCAGCCACATCGTTTCCCATGGAGGAGCGGCTGGTATGGGCAATCATTTCGGTGAGCCGCTCGCTGAAGGTGCCATCCCCGTTGTTGATATAGAGGTAGTCGTTTTCGTGGAAGTCATTGGAGACATAGATATCGGGGTATCCGTCGCCGTCGATGTCGCTGGTATTGATCCCAAGTCCGTAACCGATCTGACTTCTGTAGATACCAGCTTCAGCGCTTACCTCCCGGAAGATCCTTCCATTTTCCGAGGCATCATTCCTGTAGAGCCGGTCACCTGCCCTTTGATCCTCATCCAGACGCAGGTTAGCCATCCCGTAACTGCGGGAGGTATGTACCGAGTGGTTCAGCAGGTACATATCCAGATCGCCATCCAGGTCGTAATCAAAGAAGGCTGCCTGGGTGGAAAAACCTATGAAATCGAGTCCGTAGGCCGCCGACTCATCTTTGAAAGTAAGGTCCCCCTGGTTGATAAAAAGCTGGTTGTGCCCGGTAAGTCCTTTGTAGTCCCCCACATTGCAGAGGTGAATATCGAGCAGTCCGTCCCCATTTACATCGGCCATGGTTACTCCGGTACTCCAGTCGCCCGTTCCTGCCACCCCTGCCGTCGCTGTAATATCTTCAAACTTCAGTTCCCCTTTGTTCAGGTAGAGACTGTTCCCATGCTGGTTGGCCGAGAAGTAGAGATCGACCAGTCCGTCGTTGTTGATGTCGCCGGCGGCCACCCCTGCTCCATTGTTAAAATAGAGGTATTCGATGATATTAAACTCTTCGGTCTCGTTGAGTCGGTTCTCAAAACCGATGCCTGTAGAGGAGGCGGGGAGTGCGGTAAAAAGTGTGTTGCTCTCCTTGCGGCTACATGAGAGTGTAATCGTTAGCAGTAGAAAGAAATAAGCCGTTTTTTTCATATCATTGTTATTCTACCCTGAAGAGTTGAAGCGGTTCGTTGCTTCGTGCTATTACCAGCACTGTTCCGGTTGGGGTTTGAATGGTTTGGATATCCCTGATCTCTCCTGCAAGCCTGAACCCGGAGAGGAGGGGGGGGACAACTTTAAAACCTCCCTGGCCATCGCCTTCAAGAAAATGGCCATAACTGGCATCGTAACGGCCCACCTCAGGTTTTACATGATAGAGATTGCCACCCAGCAGCAGGTCGACGTTTCCGTCGCCGTTAAAATCACCTGTCTCGGCTGCCATTACTGTTGAGAATTGGGTCTCCACAGGAAGTTCCCTGATGGTGAAATGGCCCGATCCGTCATTGATAAAGAGAGAAGTCTTCAGCTGAGCCACATCCAGTTGAATGGCATTGGTCAGCTGTTCAGGTGCAAACATATTGTGAATGGTCTGTTCTTTGTACAACTCGTACCTGGGATATTTCTTTAGTAAAACGGGAATCTGACGGGTCAGATCGTGTTTCAGTGCCATGGGGTAGGAGCTGTCTCCTTCATAGACGCAGATGATCTGTTCGGCCGATCCATTCAGATCAAAATCATTTACATACATGGAGACCGGTCGCTCTGCACTGGCTTTAAAGCGGGAGTTGAGGCCGTGGTTTCCCGCTACAAAATCGCTGTCCCCGTCCCCGTCAAAATCTCCTGTGGCAATGCAGTTCCACCAGCCGGATGTTTCAGATCCGAAGGCCTCCCGGTTCTCACGGAAGGTTCCGTTCTTATTGATAAAGAGCTTCAGCCGCATCCAATCACCAGCCAGGATCATATCCTGGTCCCCGTCGCCATCCACATCTACCCACTGCATATCGCGTAGCATTCCTACCTCTCGTAGTTCAGGTGCGATCTGTTCAGATACATTTGTGAAGTTTCCCCGACCATCATTTTCCAGCAGATAGCCGTTTACCGGTACACCGTAGAGGAAGGGGCGCAGACGGGTTCCCACAAAGAGTTCAGTCACCCCATCGTGATCAAAATCCGCCGCACGTACACAAGCGGTGCTTTCGTAGCGACCCGCTGGAAGGATCTGAGACGATTTAGAAAAGGATCCCCTGCCATTATTCAGGTAAAAGCGATCTGCCAGGGCAGACGAGGTGGAGGGGAGTTCATTTCCCCCACTGGCCACATAAAGGTCCAGGTCGCCATCGCCATCAGCATCAAAAAGGGCGCAATCGGTATCTTCAGAATCTTTGTCTTTCTCGAACAGGGCCTCATTGGAAGCCACAAATGAGCCATCTCCTTGTTGTATAAGGAGGCTGCCTCCCTGACCCCTGGCCCCGCCCACGTAAAGGTCCTCCAGTCCATCTCCGTTCACATCCCCTGAGGAGGTGCGGGGTCCTTCTGTGGAGAGCATCTGATAAATCAGCTTCTCCCTGCGAAAATCATCATACTCATTCTCCCGGTGTATGAAATCTACAGAGACATCATCGGTAATCTCTTTAAACCAAAGCTCTGCCGGTTTGGCCCTTTTTATCAGGGGAGCATCAGCAGGAAGGCCATCTTTCTGGTATAGAGTCAGGGTCTGGTCGGTAGGAACATCCCTTATGACGGTTTGGGTTCCGTCGGGCCACTGTACCACCAGCGAATCGACCATGGTCAGTGGTCCCAATCCCAGGTTGGGACGGGGATCCATGGTTGACTTGAATCCACGCATGGGCATCTGTTCAAGGTAGTAGGAGTGGCCCTGGTGCCTGGCGGTAACCTTGCTTCCGATGGCATCGGTATTGCCAGGCTTCCCTTTCAGGATCACCTTCAGATAGTGGTGATCTCTTAGCTTTTCGGAAGTCTCATTACGGTAGAGGAACATGGGCATATTCACATTGTTTACCACCAGGTCAAGATCTCCATCATTGTCAAGGTCACCGTAAGCAGAGCCGTTGGAGTGACTTGGTTCGGCCAGTCCCCATGGCAGGGCCCTATTCTCAAATTTGTAACCGCCCATGTTTTTAAAAGCATAGCTGGGGAGTTTTACCGATGGGATGGCATCGATCAGGGTCTTGTAGTCCACATCATTCCCCGAAATGATGGAGGCCACCATATCGCGGTTGGAGAAGTACTGGATATAGTCCT
>JAOZUK010000162.1 GCA_029938715.1 Bacteroidales bacterium
TTAGAAAGATAGAGAACAGCATTATTCTGGATGCATCGGAAATTGCCAGGGAGGTAGGTTCACAGAAGGTTTCCAATATGGTGATGCTGGGTGCCGCTTCTGATCATCTCGGACTCTCCATGGAAAGCCTGGAGGGTGCTCTCGGAGTCCTTTTTGGCCGAAAAGGTGAGGAGATCGTTCAGCTCAATAAAATTGCGCTACAGACAGGAAGAAATGTTGCAAAAAGAGGATAAACATTTGTTCCGGGAAGGTGTTATAGAGAAAACTCACACTCATGTTTAATCAGAAAGACATCCAGCAGATCCAGAAAAAAGGGATCCACATCGATGAAATTAACCGTCAGATAAAGTACTTTAAATCAGGATTTCCCTCTGCAGATATTGTAATGCCAGCCACCCAGGGTAAGGGGATTATGTGCCTTACCGGAGGTGACGAAGAGCATTATCGCGATGTATTCCGCCAAAATGCTCCCGATTTCCATATCACCCGTGTAGTGCCTGCTTCAGGAGCTGCTTCGCGTATGTTCAAGTCGCTCTTCAGCGCCATGGACCAGCTGAAGGGTAAAAGTATTGAACAACAGCACAAACTGATCGAATCTGACCCTGAAATCAGCTCTTTTTTCGAGTCGCTTGAAAGCTATCCCTTCTTTGAGGACCTCAAACTTTCAGATACCCATACCCCGGTAGATATATTGGGCCTTATTCTGGACGAATCGGGACTCGATTATGGAAATAAGCCCAAAGGTTTGTTGAAGTTCCACAAATACAGCCCTAAGGAGAGAAGATCCTCCTTTGAGGAGCATTTGAGGGAAGCTGCCAAGTATTGTTCGGGTCGGGATGGAACTCTCATGCTACATCTGACGGTATCGCCCGATCACCTGGATGGATTTCAAACTGAGGCGGCCAGGGTAGTGGCTCAGGTTGAAAAAGAGACCGGTCTTCAGATCAATCTCTCTTTCTCCTTCCAGAAAACGGAGACCGACACTCTGGCAGTGGATCCTCAAAATGAGCCCTTTCGCAATTCCGATGGTTCTTTGCTGTTTAGACCGGGAGGTCATGGTGCTTTGATTCAGAACCTGAATGCCCTGGACTCAGATATCCTGTTTATCAGTAACATCGACAATGTAGCCCCTGATCGCATGACAGGAGTCAGGGTGAGTTACAAAGAGATACTGGGGGGTGTATTACTTGAAATTCGATCCAAGGTATTCTATTACCTTCAGCTACTTACGGGGGATGAACGGGTGGAGAAAACCCGTCTTGACACCATGGTTACTTTTTTGCATGAAAGGTTAGGGGTGGCCATTCCGAACCTGCTGCAGAGCTGGGATGCAACCGATCTGAAGATGTGGTTGATTCATACCATGGACCGCCCCATTCGGGTTTGTGGAATGGTGAAGAACGAAGGAGAACCCGGTGGCGGACCCTTTTATGTGAGGTCGGAATCGGGTGAAATAAGCCTGCAGATCGTGGAGTCTTCCCAGATTGACCTGGAAGATCCGGAAAAGGCGGCCCTGGCTAAACAGTCGACACACTTTAATCCGGTGGACCTCGTATGTGGAATTCGCAATTACAAGGGTGATAAGTTCAACCTCACGCAGTATGTGGATCATAACACCGGGTTTATTTCAGAAAAATCTCTGGGAGGGAAGACCTTGAAAGCGCTTGAGTTACCCGGACTCTGGAACGGAGCCATGGCCAAGTGGTTAACCATCTTTGTGGAGGTTTCCATAGAGACCTTTTCCCCTGTTAAAACTGTATTCGACCTGATGCGGGAAGAACACAGGACCTGAGAAGAGCTAGTCCAATAACTTCCTATCAATATCCATCATTCCAGGCAGGGATAGGGTATCCTGCAACAATGCTTCAGCTTTAACCAGGTGTACCACATTTAAGAACAGGCTCTTGGTTTCAGAAAGCATTTCCATATAGGTTAGGCTGACCTTTACCCCTTTTTGCGTCTTTTTAAGTATTTTGATCCTGTTTTTTAAGATATCATTGGCCATATTGATCAACTCATCCCGGCGGGCACTTAGTTCTTCAAATTTCTCAAACTTTCTCTCCTTAAGGATGTCGATCACATAGTTGAAAAATTCGCTGGATTTCTCAATGAATGTCTTCAATTCATCCAGCTGCTCTTTATCCGACGGATGGTTATTATCCAAATGATTATAAGCAGGTTGTACAATGTGAAGGAGGGAGTTACTCATCTCTTTCAGGTAAGATACTACCTGTACATAATGATGTCCGCTCTCCAGTTCGCTCTCTTCAAATTTTTTCAGCTTTTCAGGAATATTTTCATGAATTACCTTAATATCTTTCCCCAGGTGTTTGGCCTCTTTTCTTAGGTTTTTCAGCTCTTTGTGCTTCTCTTTATAGAAATTGGTATAGGTAAGGTAGAATATTTTGGAAACTTTGATAATGGAATTCCTTACCTCATCATCACACGACTTCAATACCTGGTAGGAGGCGGTAATAATCTCACTGTCAAGTCTCTCCTCCTTCTCTGTTCTCTTCTTGTGGAAAGCATGGGTTCTAAGTAGTATAAAGATAGCCAGTACAATGAGGATCAGAATGACAGGTAACTTACCGAAGAAGATCAATGAAGCGATCAGGAATGATGCCAGAAACGCACTGAAGGCAGTGAAGAACCAGCCCCCAACCACAGTTAACACCCCTGTAATTCTGTATACAGCACTCTCTCTGCCCCATGCACCATCTGCCAGGGAAGTTCCCATGGCTACCATAAATGTTACGTATGTTGTGGAGAGGGGAAGTTTCAGTGATGTTCCAATGGCTATGAGAATACTTGCCACCACCAGGTTTACCGAGGCTCTCACAAGATCAAACGCAAGTTTCTCCTGTTTCTCCTCACTACTCTTCTCAGCATCAAACCTGGTCTGCACAAACCTGGTCAGAGCAGGGGGGCTTATTTTAGCAACTCCATTGCTAAACTCCACAGAGCGCCTCACAATGAACCGGGCCAGTGAGGAGGAGGCAAAGCGCTCTGATCCTTCTCCCTGACGGCTCAGGTCAAGGGTAGTGGCAGTAACAGATTTTGCCTTTTTAGAAAATCGCAGGGTGAGAACCATGATCATACCGGCTGCAATCAAAAAATAGATGGGAGTATTCACTGGCTCCCTTAATGAGGACATCAGGAATCCTGTAGGTTCGGAAGCTCCTGAGGCCATAAATGATTTAAAAGACTCAAATCCGGCAAGGGGAACTCCAATGAAATTGACCAGGTCATTACCAGCAAATGCCATGGCCAGCGCAAAAGTTCCCACCAGAACAGTAATCTTTAGAATATTCACTTTAGTAAAGGTGGCCAGAAGCTGAAAAAAAAGGGTCCAGCCAACAAAACTGATAAGCAGCATTCTGGTGGTATTGGCCTTAATGTACATAAGCATATCTGCCGACACCAGTGTAGAGCCTTTGGCTCCTTTAATAAGCAGGAAGAAAAGTATGGATGTAATGGCAAAACCGCCCCAGACTCCGGTCCAGTATTTAGAGGTTTTTTTGACATTGAATGAAAAGGCCAGCCGGACAATCCACTGTACGATCATTCCCACCGTGAAGGCAATAATCACCGACAGGAATATCCCCACAATGATCATTACCGAGCTTTCAATATTTATGTAAGTCCCCACCGCGTTGGTGATCGCATCAGATCTGGTAATCTTATATATGGCAACCGCCACGGCCGAGCCAAGTATCTCAAAAACAATGGAAACTGTTGTAGATGTGGGTAATCCTATGGTGTTAAAGAAATCGAGAAGTAAAATATCGGTCAACATTACCGCCAGGAAAATCACCATGATCTCACTGAAGGCAAAGTGTTCAGGGTTAAAAATCCCTTTCCTGGCTACCTCCATCATCCCATTGGAAAATACGGCACCAACCAGAACTCCTGCGGCTGCAATGGCAAGTATTATTTTAAAAGGAGCAGCTTTGGAGCCAATGGCAGAATTAAGGAAATTAACAGCATCGTTGCTGACTCCCACAATAAGGTCAGATATTGCCAGTAAGAAAAGGACAGCAACGATTAGAATGTAATAAGATTCCATGGAAGATAATTGTTATTGATCGCTCAAAAATAGAGATTATACAAACACCCAATATTAAATTTGTGTTAAGATAACGCAAATGAAATATTCTGTAATCAATATTTTTTCTTTTTTTGGATTATAATTAATTTTCGCCTTCCTGAAAAGAACCGATATGAAAAAGCAAATCTCTGTATGCCAGGTACAGCCCAATCTGATCTGGGAAAATATTGATGCAAACCTGGAGATGATTGAAGGAATGATTGAACCATTGACTTCTAAAATCGATCTGATCATGCTTCCCGAAACCTTCTCCACTGGATTTACCATGCAGTCGAAGTTATATGCTGAAGGTGTGGATGGTAAAGCTGTGGAGTGGATGAAGTGGTTGGCCCGGGAAAAACAATCCTATGTAACAGGCAGCATCATTCTCCGGGATGGAGATGACATTTTTAACCGCCTCTACTGGATCTCACCGGAAGGCATACAAGGACACTACAACAAAAGGCATCTGTTCCGGATGGGAAGAGAGCACCAACATTTTGTTTCTGGAATAGAGAGACCCGTTTTTAAACTGGCAGGATTTCGTTTTCTTCCCCAGATCTGCTATGACCTGAGATTTCCTGTTTTTTGCAGGAACAGGGAAGATTATGATGTGCTGTTTTATGTGGCCAACTGGCCAGCCCGTCGCCAACATGTGTGGGATACGCTCCTGTTGGCCCGGGCCATAGAGAATCAATCCTACGTACTGGGGACCAGTCGGGTAGGGGTTGATGGAGAGGGTGTGGATCATGCAGGTGGAACCTGCACTGTAGATCCCATGGGAAACCTGATTCACCGCATGGATGATCAGCCAGGGATCCAAACCTCTTTACTTGATCTGAATGCAGTCAGGGATTTCAGGAAGAAATTTCCGGTCTGGAAAGATGCAGACCGGTTTAAAATCACAGATGAGCAGTATGGTTTCTAAGGGATGCTGCTAACATCCACAGCCACAACCTTGGCCATCGCCGCCCTGATTGCCGCTCTGATCGTCGCAGGATCCTTTGTCATCGCAGGATCCATCGCCACAACCGCCTTCATGGCTACCGCATCCACAACCGCCTTCAGCGTGAATATGACCATGAGATAGCTCCTCATCGGTGGCAGTCCTGACCTCGGTAACTTCTCCTTTAAAATGCAGGTCGTTGCCTGCCATGGGGTGATTGAAGTCCATCTGAACTGCGTCAGCTTCTATGCCAATAACTTTTCCATTCAGGCGACGTCCTTCAGCATCCATCATGGGAACCGTATTTCCGATTTTCATCAGGGTTTCATCAATCTGCCCTTCAACTTCGAAAACCGACGTTGGAACATGTACAACGGCAGACTCCACCACCGGGCCATACGCATCCTCCGATCTAAGAAGAAATTCAAAGCTATCACCTGAGGTTAAACCATTCAGGTTCTCCTCAAACTTGGGGAGCAACCCACCGGTACCAAACAGAAATGTAAGGGGATTATCATTATTCAGGGATTCAACTACTTCTCCCTCTTTTGAACTATTCCGTAATTCGTAAACGATAGAAACAATACTATTTTTTTCAGCAATCATGATCTTTTATTTTTTAACGTTGCAAAGAAAGCAATTATTTCTCTCTTTAATAGAGGAAAATTGCTGCTCTTAGCCTATTTAACAAGAATTTTAATCTTCTGTTCGTCGCTCCTCTGAAAAATCTGCTGATTCTTCAATTTGTATCTCTTCAACAGGCTCTATAACCTCTAACTCAAGCTTCTGCTTAAAAGAGTTTTTGTACCTTATGATGGATACGGCCATAACCACACTTGAGACCAGTATCACCAGCAGCAGTACGCCCGGGTTGAATTCTTCCACCCATAGAGTTTCCGGAATGGAGTAGTAGAGCAGGATGGTTATCAGTCCGCGGGGCGCCATCCAGACATCGGGGTAGATATCTTTCCTTATAATCAGTCTGAAATAGGTATACCTGAGTCCGTACAGAATACCCATTATTGAGATGCTAACCATCCACACTTTCAGGTCCAGCAAACTGGCCAGCACAATGGTAAAGCCAAAGATCACAAAGAAAAAGGTTCGGACAATGAATGAGGATTCCAGAGTAATCATCTTGAAATTATGAAAAATGGTGGAGAGGTGATCTTCATCCAGGAACTTTCGCAATTTACCCGGGAAAAAAATGTGCCGGTTCGAAAGGATCATTCCAAAGACCAGAATAATCAGCAAACTTGACAGATGGAATATTTTACTCAGAGAATAGAGTAAAATCAACACCGCGATCAATAGAAAAAGTTTGAGTTCCGTTTTGATTTTCTGAAAAAGGAAAATAAGGAAATAACTGGCTGTAATTGAAACTACTACAGTCAGCGTAAGATTTAACAATACGTCCAGACTCATCTCACCGATGCTGTCACTCTCCAGGCTGCTGATCAGAAAGTAAAAAAGCATAATACCCAGTATATCAGAGAAGGTACTTTCATACACCATAAACTCTTTCTTATCACTCCCCAGTGCTGATACACTGGGGATGATAATGGCCGAGCTCATAATTGAAAGGGGTACAGCATATAGCAGTCCTGTGGTCAGGTCCACCTGGATGTAGAGCATCATCACCCCTGCAATTGCCACCGAGGAGAGGACCAGGTTTACCAGAGCTGTAAAAAAAGCACGAGAGATCAGCTTCCTTTTATCCCCGGTCAGTTCTAGGTCCAGGGATGCTTCCAGCACAATCATAATCAATCCCACAATCCCCAGTACTTCAAGTATGGGAGTAAGATCGGGTGATTCAAGTCCGGTTACCCTGACCACAACCTGGAAAGCCACCCCGAGCAGAATCAGCAGGAGCACGCTTGGGATGCTAAAGCGACTGGCGATCAAATTAAAAAGGTATGAGACAATCACCACCAGCGATCCCAGAATCAGAAACCCAATGGAAGAGAATGGAGCCAGGGAGCTTAACAATGTTAAGAATTCCATTAAAAGAATGCATTAAAACCTACCCTGAAAATTGGATTTGAGTAAGGGGAGAGGCTTGTCCTGTTTATGTCCCACAACACAGTCATTGATACCGAGTTATACATACCCACCCGCTGGTTGAATCCTCCTCCCAGCAAGATGGCATGGTAAAAGTAGCGCCCCTGATCGGGACTGCCCGGAGGAGCTGAATAGGCGTTTTTCATACTTAATGCCTCGTATTCCACATGTACAAACAGGTCATTGAATAATTTAATGGGTAGGAACTCTTCGGCATTGGTAATCAAGGAGAAACGTCCAAATCCCTTCAATCCAAACGAGTGAGACTCGTAGGAATAGGGATATGAAGGTGATGCTTTCTGGGATGAATAAATATAGTGAGGTCCCAGTCCCACAACCAGACGGTCATTCACATGGTATCCCACCAGTGGGCCCAGTTCAATATAGGTTCTGGAACCAAAGGAGAGCCACAATTCGGGGATCAGGAAAAACTTTCCTTTGCGACTGGGCCTCTCCTCCTGTGCAAAAGAGGATATGGTGCAGATAGTGAGAAATATAATGATGAAATATCTTTTCATCCACTCAAACAATTTTTTAGACTTGCAATAATATGCAAAAAATGTACCGAATTGATAACAAAAGGATATATTTTTGCCTGAAACAACCCATACAATGGTCATATTACTTACAGGTTCCAGCAGGGGAATAGGTGCTGCACTTGCATCTTCATTCACAAAATCGGGACACACCGTTTTGCTAGTATCCAGGAACAGGACAGCACTGCAGCAAGTATCAGAAAAGTGTAACAAGGAAGCCGGGAAGATGCTGGCTCACCCCATTCCATTTGATCTGATTGATCTTCCTGACCTGGAAAAGGAGTTTGTCTCACTGATTCGTGAACAGACCCAGACCATCGATGCACTGTTCAACAATGCAGGACAGCTTATCAGGAAACCATTTCACGAGGTTCCATTACAGGATGCAAGAAACCTGTTCGAAGTAAATTTCTTTGTGCCTGCTCAATTGATCAGGATCTGTAAGCCTTTTATGGAGCATTCAGATTTAAAGCATGTGGTGAATGTAACCAGCATGGCCGGTTTCCAGGGGAGTAAAAAATTCAGCGGACTTTCTTATTACAGTGCTTCAAAAGCTGCGCTGGGAACGCTTACAGAGTCACTGTCGGAAGAGTATATGGAAGAGGGCATCACCTTAAATGCACTTTCAATAGGTTCGGTTCAGACCGAAATGCTGGCGGAGGCTTTCCCGGGTTTTAAGGCTCCTCTTGAACCTTCGCAGATGGCCGAATTTATGAAATGGTTTACACTGGAAGGAGCAAACTATTTCAATGGAAAGATTTTGCCTGTATCACTGGCCACACCTTAACTTCTAAAAACTGTCCAGATCGAGTCCCCTGACCTGGTTTTCCGGTGTATATTCCCTGGCAGTGATTCTACCGCTCAGTAGCATAGCTCCGTTTTGAGAGAGTGCACGCATCTCATCTTCTCCCGGATAGATAAAAACCGGAGCGATGAATCCCACCCGTTCCTTTATATAACCGGTAAGATCGGGATTGTGGGCAATTCCTCCAGTGATAATAATGGCATGTACCTCGCCGCCCAGCACCGCTGCCAATGAGCCTATCTCTTTACTTATCTGATAGGCCATGGCTTCCTGAATAAGCCTGGCCTTTGGATCTCCTTCTCTGGCCTGCTTTTCGATCTGCTGGGCATCTTTATATCCCATATAAGCAAAGAGACCTCCCTGGCCCGCAAGCATTTTCCGGATCTCTTCGAGGGTGCTTCCGCTGTTAAAACAGTAGTTTGCCAGAGCTCCTGTGGGCAGAGTTCCAGATCGTTCGGGGCCAAATGGACCTTCACCATCCAATCCATTGTTCACATCTACAACACGACCTTTCTTATGAGCTCCCACTGAAATACCGCTTCCAAGGTGTGCAATGATCAGGTTCAGATCTTCGTATTCCATACCCCTTGAATGGGCATAGGTTCGGGC
>JAOZUK010000163.1:0-5915 GCA_029938715.1 Bacteroidales bacterium
AACCCCGTACAAGATCACGGGACACCCACGAATGACAAAATCAAAGATCTATACCATTGAATATCTACACTTTAACAAAGCACTACGCAAGGAGTGACGAAAACAGGAGAATCAACAGCAGGCTCTGGACCGGGCAGGTGGCAAATACGGTAACAAAGGAGATGAAGCAGCAGTTACTGCTTTGAAAATGACTGCTCTTCGCACTGGGCAGAGCGCCTAGTCTCCCTCAATCCCAACCGTAAAAGAATGAATTTAACTCTGGAAGGGTCTTAAAATAAGTAACCTGGGATTTTTCACGAAGTGAATAACCACGTTGCGTTTTTAATTCCCGGAAGAGTAATTATCTTACTTTTTCTTTGGTTTAGGCAGTGGTTTTCTTCCACCACCACCTTGCTGTTGCTGCTTCTGCAGAGCTTCAAGTCGCTGGGCAAACCCTGACTTTTTCTTAGGCTTGTTCTTCTTGGAATTGATCTTCTTCAGGATTTTCTCCTCGTCGATGAAACTCTTGAAGATCAGGTTCTGTCCAAGGGTAATGACGTTGGCCAGGAAGTAATAGTAGGTTAATCCTGCAGAGAAGTTATTGAGGATAAACATAAACATGACAGGCATGATGTACATCATGGTCTTCATTCCCGGCATCTGGCTGGTTCCAGCAGAAGCCTGGTTATTCCATTTCATGGAGAGCATGGTGGTCACAGTCATCAGAAGAGTAAAGAGACTCACATGATCGCCATACATAGGAATGGTAAAGGGCAGATCGAGTATGGAGTCGTAAGTGGACAAATCATGTGCCCATAAAAATCCCTGCTGCCTCAGTTCAATGGATGTGGGGAAGAACCTGAACATGGCATAGAGGATAGGGAACTGGAGCAACATGGGAAGGCATCCTCCCATGGGATTTGCACCTGCTTTTTTATAAAGATCCATGGTAGCCTGCTGCTTCTTCATGGCATCCTCTTTCTTGGGATATCGTTCACCTATTTCATCCACCTGCGGTTTTAAAACCCTCATAACGGCCTGGGATTTATAGGATTTGTAAGTAAGCGGGAAAAGGGCCGTTTTAATGATAAGAGTTAGTAAAAGGATAATAATCCCGTAGTTGGTAAATGACTTGTTTAGCCAGTTAAAAATTGGAATCACCACAAAGGCATTGATCCAGCGAATCATGGAACCTCCAGTAGTCACCACATTCTCCAACCCCATATCTCCGTACCCTTTCAGCGCCATGAAATCATTGGGGCCAAAATAGAGCTGCATACCGATATTCTGATCTCCGGTACGGTCAAAAGGCATATCGATGGCTGTGGAGTAGCGCCTCACATACTTTCCAGGATCCGTGAACCTCTGCTGCATAATATATGCACCGTCAAAATACTCATCGGCAATTATAATGGTAGAGAAGAACTGGTGACTGAAACCAATCCATTTAATCCGGGTAGTCTCGGTAGCCTCTTCAATCTCTTTCTTGGACCGTGATTTAAAGCTCTCAAGATCTCCGCCATGGTATTTGTAAAAAAGAGTGGTATACATGGCTTCGTTCTGATACCCTTTTTCCTGAGAGGGGGCATAAAAATCCAGTTTGAACTCCATCCGGTCGGTCTTGTACTGATCCAATCCCTTCAACTGCATATCAAAATCGACCAGATAGTCTCCTTCATATAGCTTATATATGTAGGAAATGGATGCACTTTCCGAGATGGCCATCTTCATGGTGAGCTGCTTAAAGGAACGTCCTTCTTCGTTGGTTAGCGATTGAAACTTGGGGGTGAAGTAGAGGTCACCTGTATTGATCGCCCTGTTTTCAGCAAAAAACTGAAGTGCAAAAATGGTTGAATCTCCATTGAAAAGATATACGGGAAGGGAATCATAGGTTTGGTAATCTTTAAGCTGAACGGTGTATGGACGCCCACCCAGGGTGGAAAAAGTTAATTTTAATTGTTCATTTTCCAGAACGACCATCTCCTTCTCTCCAATAGCTCCAGCTACAAAATCGCCAAGCTCATCTGAAAGTTGCTCCAGAGAGGCAGAGTCGCCCTTAACCAGTCTGTCAGTCTGAAGTGCCTGTTCTTCTGACTGTTGCCTGGAGGTCTCCATAGCCCTTATCTGTTCCACCCTTGCAAGAGAATCAAGTCTCTGGCGTTCTTCCATCTGGGCCTCACGGGCTGGTTTTGTAAAAATGCTGTATCCTACTAGGATGAGTCCGATCATTGCCAGACCTATAATGGTATTTTTGTCCATCTTAAATGATTATTTTCAGGCACAAAAGTAATGGTTTAGCCTGATTATCAATATAAATTCCAGTAAAATCGATAAGATTTCGGTGAATTACGTCTCCCTCGAAAAAATGGGCTATTCACTGTATCTCTTTGCGGCTTTAATGAAAGCAACAAAGAGTGGATGAGGATTGAGAACCGTGCTTCTGTATTCGGGATGAAACTGGGTACCTACAAACCAGGGATGGTTGGTCTGTTCCATAATTTCCACCAGTCCGCTTTCGGGGTTTATCCCGGTGGAAATCATTCCTCCTTTTTCAAACTCATCCAAAAAATCGTTATTGAATTCATAGCGGTGGCGATGACGTTCGCGTACCATACCTACCTTATATGCCTCCTGTACCTTTGAATCGGGCTTCAGGGAACAGGCATATCCTCCAAGACGCATGGTACCTCCTTTTTCTGTAACTCCCTTCTGTTCCTCCATCAGGTCGATCACTGGATGTTTTGTAATATTGGTCATTTCGGTGGAATGGGCATCGGAGTATCCGAGAACATTTCTTGCAAACTCAATCACCGCACTTTGCAATCCTAAACAGATCCCCAGGAAAGGGATCTTATTCTCCCTGGCAAATTTCGCGGACAAAATTTTCCCATCGATGCCCCGATCTCCAAAACCAGGCGCAACCAGTATTCCATGATAGCCGGTCAGTTTTTCATCAATATTTCCCACATTGACCCTCTCCGAATGGACACTGGTTACCTTCACTTTAACCTCATTCTTTGCACCCGCATGGATAAGGGATTCTATAATCGACTTGTAGGAGTCGGCCAGCTCCACATATTTTCCAACAAGGGCTATCCTGACCTCCTGACTGGAACTCTTCAATTTCTCCACAAATTGACTCCACTCCTTCAGATTGGGTGATGCGTTGAATTCAATTTTCAGTTTTTTGAGGACTATTTCATCTAAACCCTCCTCTCTCATCAACAGGGGCACTTCATAGATGGTCGATACATCGATGGATTGGATCACCGCATCAAACTCCACATTGCAGAAAAGTGCCACCTTCTTTCTCAAGGCTTTATCAAGTTCATGCTCGGCACGCAATACCAGTACATCCGGCTGAATTCCGTTCTCTAAAAGCACTTTAACTGAATGCTGTGTGGGTTTGGTCTTGAGCTCGCCTGATGCGGCCAAATAGGGTACCAGGGTAAGGTGCACAAATGCAGTATTCTCATCACCCAGGTCCCAGCGCAATTGACGAACAGCTTCAATGTATGGAAGGGATTCGATATCCCCAACGGTGCCTCCTATCTCGGTAATGATAAAATCGTATTCATTTTTTCTGCCTAACAGGGTAATGCGGCGTTTGATTTCATCTGTAATATGAGGAATTACCTGAACTGTTTTGCCAAGGTAATCTCCCCTTCTCTCTTTGTTAATTACAGATTGGTATATCCGCCCCGTAGTTACATTGTTGGCCTGCGAAGTCTGAATGTCCAGGAATCGCTCATAGTGCCCCAGGTCAAGGTCCGTCTCGGCTCCATCATCTGTAACATAGCACTCGCCGTGTTCGTATGGATTAAGAGTCCCAGGATCTACGTTAATATATGGGTCCAGCTTTTGAATGGTTACCCTGTATCCCCTGGCCTGAAGCAGCCGGCCCAATGAAGCTGATATAATCCCTTTACCTAAGGAGGAAGTCACTCCGCCTGTAACAAAAACATACTTTGTACTACCCAAGTTAATTCAGATTTAAATTCCCGGTAAAAGTAAAGATTTAATTTACATTTTCCATATCATCCAGGATACGGATCTTCTCTTCCAACACCCTGATTCGCTCATGCGCAGATTCAATTTTCTCATGGAATCCCTGGATGGTCTCTTCGGAGCTGTCAGACTGCTTAAAAAAACCGATGTTGTTTTCCCAAACCCCTATATCACTTTTCAGCTGCTGCAATTTGTTGGCCAGTTTATCCCTCTCAAAATTGAGTTTCATTTCCGATCTTGGCGCACCAGTCATTCCCCTGACCCGATTTTTGAACCGGTAGATACTTCTTGCAGAATCATCCAGACCCACCTTTTCAAGCAATCTGTCCAGGGCTTGTCTGAATTCCTCCTTAATCCAGTCCTTTTTCCCTGATGGAACATATCCAATGGCATCGAACCGCGACTGAAAGTCCGCCAGAGTTTTCATGCTTTCCTTACGGTTATCAGAAGGGACGTAGGCCTCCATCTCTTTAAGAAGCAATTCTTTGGCTTTCAAATTATCTTCAAAGGTTGAATCAATGTTCTCAAAATATTTGGATTTCGTTTGAAAGAAAGCATCACAGGCAGCCCTGAACCTTCTCCATAGTTTGTCCGAATCCCTCCGGGGAACGGGTCCTATCTCCTTCCACTGTTTTTGCAGTTGAATAAGCTGAGTGGTGGTATCCTTCCAGTTCTCACTTGAACTGAGCGATTCTGCCTTTTCTGTTATCTCCACTTTTAATTTCAAATTCTCCTTCTGCTCCTCATATGCTGATGCATAATAGGCTGCTTTGTTACCGAAGAAAACATCACAAGCTTTGCGAAATCGGGCATAAATGGCATTGTTGTCTTTTTTGGGAGCATACCCGATGGTTTTCCAGGTCTTCTGGAGGACCAGAACCTGATTGGTATTCTCCACCCATGTACCATGAGAATCATAATCCCCGGCTGCTATCTGCTCCACTTTGTTGCAAAGCTCAGTTTTCTTTTCCAGGTTTTCATGCAAAGACTCTTTAAGCCTGGAATGGTAATCCTGATGTTTTCTGTTTATAACCGAAGTGGCCTGCTTAAACCTTTCCCAGATCTCATCCCTGTTATCACGAGGAACAGGGCCAATCTCTCTCCACTGTGTATGGTACTTTTGAAGTATTTTGAAAGCCTGTACAATATTGGGTTCATTTTCAAGCTCTTTTGTTCGTTCGCAGAGCTTCTCCTTAAGTTCGAGGTTTTTCTTCAGGTCCAATGCCCTGAGGTCTCTGTTGATTCGTACGTAATCATTGAATTTTTCTACAAAGTAGTTGTAGGAATCCCACAGATCCTTCAGGTTCTGAGGAGGGACTATTCCGGCAGCAAACCACTTCTTCTGCAACTCCTTGAACTTTCTGAAAGTTACTTCAAAGCTCTCCTGACCTTCAATCAAAATTCGAAATTGCTCCAGGATTTCCTGCTTTTTATGAAGGTTTTCCTGCTTGGATTTTTCAAGTTGCCGTGCAAATTCAGCTTTCAGTACCCGGTATTTCTGGAGCAGCTCTTTCATCTCCCGTTCCGTAGGATCTTCAACTGGCTTAAAATCTTCCAGGTTCCCTCCTTCTTCCAGAAAATGTTTCTTCTTCTCTTCCTGTTGTAAACTTACCTTCTCATAAAACGCATGCCGGATTTCATCAACGTCCTTCCGGATGTTCCCCCTGGCAGGATTATCAAGTTTTTCTCTAAGAAGTTTTACAAGATCTTCTTTACTCAGTAAGCCAAAATTGATCCGCTCCTCACGATTCTGAATGTGAATTTTATGATCGACATTATCGTTGTCATTATTATTTTCTTTCTTCTCTTCACTTTCCTGGTCTTTCAGTACCTCATCCACTTCTTCACTCTCGGGAACTGCAGGTATATCTAATTTCTTCTCTTCACTTTCCTGGTCTTTCAGTACCTCATCCACTTCTTCACTCTCG
>JAOZUK010000163.1:6015-9022 GCA_029938715.1 Bacteroidales bacterium
GGAACTGCAGGTATATCTAATTTCTTCTCTTCACTTTCCTGGTCTTTCAGAGGATCAATTATATCATTATTTTTCATGATAGGTAGAGGGTTAATGGCTCGCTTGACCATACAAATTAGTCATTTTTAGTGAATCAGGGGCTTTTTGAGTAAAAAACTGTTCTATCTTAGCGGGAAATCATTTTGTAATGCGCTTCGATATTATAACCGTTTTACCTCAGTTACTTAAGGGTCCGCTGGATCACTCAATTGTTCAAAGAGCAAGGGATAAAGGCCTGATTGAAGTGCATGTACATGATCTGCGCGATTTCTCGTCGGATAAACACCGCCGGGTGGATGATTATGCTTTTGGAGGAGATGCCGGAATGGTCATGTGCATTGAGCCCATTCAGAAAGCTATTTCCCACCTGACTGCCCAGAGGGAATATGATGAAATCATATACACCTCACCAGATGGAAAGAGGTTTAACCAGAAAGAGGCCAATCGCCTGGCGACCGTTAAAAATCTAATCATCCTGTGTGGTCACTATAAGGGAGTTGACCAGCGGGTAAGAGATCACCTGGTTACCTGTGAAATATCCATTGGAGACTATGTCTTAACCGGTGGAGAGTTGGCAGCAGCTGTAATTACCGATAGCGTTACCAGGCTTCTGCCAGGAGCAATCTCTGATGAAACCTCGGCTCTCACCGATTCATTTCAGGATGGATTGCTGGCACCTCCAATCTATACGCGTCCGGCTGCATACAATGAATGGAAAGTGCCAGATATCCTGCTTTCAGGTCATGCTGCAAAAATTGCCGACTGGAAACATGAAGAGTCCCTGAAGCGCACCCGGATGCTTAGACCAGACCTGTTGGATTAGCTACCGAAGTATTTTTCGTACAAATGCCACCGTAAAATAGGACATCAGGAAGAGCCCCAAAAAACCCTCTATGGCTGAAACCCAGCGCACGGCTCCAAATGGGTAGTGATCCCCGTATCCAATGGTGAGGAAGGTAATAGCACTGTGGTAAAATGACCTGGCCACTATGCTCAGCTGATCATCCACAGTGGCCACGATATTTGCATTTGAGAAAATAAGCAGAAACTCGTATAAGAAACTGAAAAGAATAAAACTTATGAGCATGGTGATCAGGACACGTACTGGACTGGTAGCATAGAGTCCGGCCTTGTCGAATAACCCCAATTTAAACCAGTATAGGGGATATTGATATAGAGCAGAAACAGGTTCTTGGGTTGTTGCGCTCTCAAGATCCGCCCTGGATTCATGACGTTTGAACTCCACATAGGCCCGGTCCTCATCATTGTATAACCCCAGGTTCTTAAAATTCTCTTTCAGAATCCTGTATTGTTCAGCCTTTACCCTGTGGCTACTCGATCCCTGTGTATCGATCAGGTGTTTTACATGATTCAATCTCCAGTCCAGGTAAATTCTTCCTATCAATCTCATTCCTGCCATATACATGGTTTGAATGTTGGCCGTAAATTCATGGGGATTTAGGTCAATGATATCCCTTACTATGGTATTCGACAGATCTAATACAAGGCATTGATTCATCCTTAAGTCCACAAAACCATCCAGATGGCAGAAATTTAGTGACAGAGAGTGCAACCATGTTTTGTAAAAACTGACTTTACCGTTGCCAAAATAGGTACGTTCGAAGCTTACGTCCACATGCTCAAACATGACCTCTTCAAAACTGAACAATCCGGCATTTATAATGGCACGTTTGAAACTGAACTTCCCGGCATCCATTTCACACTCATCAAAAACAACCTCTCCCTCACCGAAAACAGAACGGTTGAAATTCACCCTGCCAGTACCAAATTCCACAGTTCTAAAATCCACACGTCCATCCCCAAACTCCGTTCTCTCAAAGCTGATTTTGCCATCATTAAAGGTTGCAAAATGGAAATCTACCTTTCCAGAACCGAATCTGGCTACCTTAAAGGAGACATCTCCTTGTCCAAACTTGGTATTAATAAAATTTATATCCCCCCCCGTGAACTCTGTATTGACAAAGGAGACTGTTCCCGAATAGAAAGAAGCATACTGGAAATTCTTTTCACCCTCTCCAAATTTGCAATTCTTAAAGGTTACTTCACCCGACTCGAAAATCACATTCTTAAAATTAAAATAACCATCGGGAAACCGGGTATTATGAAAACTGGTCAGTTCGGTTTTAAACCTGCTTGACTCAAAAATGATATCTCCCCTGGTTATCCAGGCATTCTCCATGCTAAATTCCTTGCCTTCGAACAAGGCATGTGAAAAATCAAGTGTTGCGTATCCTCCGAACAATGAGTTTCTAGCAGTGAATCCCTTGATATTCACTACTTCACGTGAGTCCAGATTTCGCAATAACCTGTAATCTCTTAAACTGAACTTATCGATATAGCAATAATCGAGGTTTAGCTCTTCCCCTTTATCAATGGCATTGTAAATTTCCTTCTCACCCATATATCCCATTAACTCCACCAGTGGCTTATCTTTGCCATCCATATGGAATTTGATCAAGGCCGTACAAGGGAATTTTTTACCCTCCTCAGTGATGAATTTAAGTTTTTTTATTTCAACACTGAATGATGAGTGTCCAGGAACCATTTATGTTCTTTTTGCTTAGAAATCTTACTTCTCACTAAAATAACAAAAAGAGAGATCGCTTTTAATATTTTTTTTAAGACAGTTATCAATGAATCGGATTCCTGTTACAGATAGAAGCAAAATCGCAGAAATTGCATTTTGCATCGTGTTCACGCTGGATAAATGGAGTTCCCGTATCGAATATTTGTAACACAACCTTCTTTAAGCTGGCTATATACTCCTCTTCAAACTCAGAGAAGGATTCGATCCTGATTTTTTGCCGATGGCTCCCTATGGTCAAAGCCGGATCGAACGCCTTACCATACAGGGCCTTCATTACATAGAGTCCTGGAAGAATCTGTTCTCCTGGAAAAGCTCCAGCCACCAACCAGGCATAGAACATAGTTTGCATGCCAGGGCCAT
>JAOZUK010000453.1 GCA_029938715.1 Bacteroidales bacterium
CTTTCGAACAGGTTTATAAGAATGGCTATCAGGATAATGCCTACATCAATTACCGAATGGGTGTTTGTCTTATAGATATTAAAGGCAGGAAGGCAGAATCCATTCCCTACCTGGAAAAGGCCAGCAAAAATATGGCTAAAACCATCAAAGAGGGAAAATTGTCAGAGGACCGTGCACCTTATGATGCACTGCTCTACCTGGGAAATGCCTATCGGATCAATATGGATATCGAAAAAGCCATTGCCAATTACAACGAATTTGCACAGTATATCGATGAGAGGGATGTGATTTTGAAGAATTATGTGGATCAGCAGATCGTTTCCTGCGGGAATGCACTGGTTGGATTTAACAATCCTGTCTCATTTACCACCGGGAACCTGGGTCAGGTAAATGAGACCCATACATCGAGATACAACATGGTGGTATCAAATGACCTTCAGACCATGGCCTTTATGGGAAAGAACCCATTTTACAATGGAGTATACGTTTCTACCAAGGAGAATGAAGTGTGGGGGAAGCCTACTAATATTACTCCCTCCATTGTATCGGACGGGAATATGGATGTGGTTTCTATTTCACCCGATGGGAAAATTATGCTTCTGGCTGTTTCTGATGAGTTCACCAGCAACATCTATGCATCCAGGTATGAAAATAACCGGTGGAATCCGGCCGAATCTGTGGGAAGGCCCATTAACTCTAAGTACTATGAATCATCTGCCACCTATTCTCCCGATGGCAAATCCATCTACTTCACCAGTAACCGGAAAGAGTCCATAGGAGGAATGGATATTTTTAGAACGGACCTGCTGGAAGACAGTACCTGGAGTGAACCTGTTCATCTGGGGGCAGGGGTAAATAGCGAGTTGAACGAGGAGGCACCATTCGTGAGCCCCGATGGGAAAAGACTCTACTTTAGTTCTCAGGGACACAGTACCATAGGCGGATTTGATGTTTTCTATACCGAACTTCTCGAAGATGGCAGCTGGCATGAGGTGCCCGTTAACCTGGGTTACCCGTTGAATACTACCGATGATGATTTTGCAATCTCACCCACCGGCATGGATAAGGAAGGAGTGTCCTATATTTTTGCTCAGTCAAAGAAGAATGGATACGATCTCTTTAAATTTGAGATGATCGGACGTGATGACACCCCCCAGGTAGTTGCCCTGGAAGAATCGGTAGTTGCAGAAGAGGTTGCTATTGTTAGTGAAGATGTGCCTGAAACAAAACCCGAGCCTGAAGTGGTCCTGCCCCCCGAAAGGTATGTACTCCGACCCATCTATTTCGATTTTGACAGTTATGCTCTTTCCGAAGATAGCAAAAGCAAACTGGACAACGTGTCTCTGCTACTTAAGAAGTTTCCTGAGTTAAAAATTGATGTTATAGGATATACCGATGCCCTGGGTAACTTTGACTATAACCAGCGCCTCTCTGTCAATCGAGCAAATACAGTTTCCAAATACCTGGCGTCTACCGGAGTAGATCAGGGACGCCTCAGTGTAACCGGAAAGAGTGAATCGGACCCTATAGCCCGCAACCGAACCAAAGACAACCGGGATGCACCCGATGGCAGAATGCTAAACCGCCGGGCACAGTTCAGGGTGTCGCTTATGGAAGGTGTGATCATTGAGATGGAGGAGGTAGAGGTCCCCGATCATCTTAAACTTGACGACAACGCTGCAGAGAATATGGACAAAATTGTAATTCGTCCCGTCTACTTTAATTTTGACAGTTACGCACTCTCATCAGACAGTAAAAGCAATCTGAACAACCTGGCTTCATTACTCAGGAAATTCCCTGAGTTGAAACTGGATATTTCTGGATATACCGATGCCAGGGGAAGTTCTGATTATAACCAGAAGCTCTCGGTCAATCGTGCAAATGCGGTCTCTAAATACCTTGCATCTTCCGGAATAGACAAGACACGATTTACTGTGACTGGTAAGAGTGAGTCTGACCCCGTGGCATGCAACAAGACCAAAGATAACAGCGACTCTCCTGATGGAAGGAAGCTCAACCGCAGGGTACAATTCGGAATTTCACCTATGGAGGGTGTAACCTTTGTGATGGAGGAGGTGGTGGTCCCCGATCATCTGAAGCTGAATGCCTGACCACCTAACTGACCATATGTGATGATGAAGTTTCTTCCCGTAGCTATATTATGTTACCTGATTACATCCCCTCTGCTCTCGCAGGAGCGATCCGCTGAAGAGAATTTTTATGATGCACTCTATTTTTTAGAAGAGGAGGCTGATTATACCGAAGCAGAGTTCCTTTTAAAACAAGTGCTCGGGCAGGAGCCCGATAATGCCAACGCAAAATTTCTTCTGGGTAGCTGCTATAACAAAATCATGGGGCAGGAGTACCGGGGTATCCCATACTTAAAGGAGGCTACCGAAAATATCAATCTGAAATACAAAGAGAAAAAATACTCTGAGAAGAAGGCTCCATACCACTCCTGGTTTTACCTGGCTGAAGCCTACCGAAAGACCAACCAGATGGACGAGGCCCT
>JAOZUK010000454.1 GCA_029938715.1 Bacteroidales bacterium
CCTACGTAAAAAAAACCTATACCGTTGCTGAGGTAAAGGTTCCTCCGGAGGTAGATGGCTGGTTGAACGATGAAACCTGGAATGCAGCTCCATGGAAAGGAGATTTCCAGATGTATGAACCCTATGATGATCGGCCTCCTACCCAGCAGACCCAATTTAAAGTGATTTATGATGCCGATCACATTTATGTGGGAATTCGGGCTTATGATACGGCACCTGACAGCATCGTTCAACGACTCACCCGCAGAGATGATATCGATGGGGATATGGTGGCCTTTATCTTCGACAGCTACCATGACCTACAGACCGGATTTACCTTCATAGTAAGTGCGGCAGGTTCGAAAATGGATTTCTATTTGACCGGTGACGGAAGTGATCAGGACATAACATGGGATGCCATCTGGTGGGCAAAGACCCAGATAGATGACCAGGGATGGACGGCAGAGATCAAGATCCCTTTTACCCAGCTTCGTTTTGACAAAAGCAGCGGCGGCACCTGGGGATTTCAGGTTTCCAGGGAGATCTATCGCATCAGTGAGCAATCCTTCTGGCAACCCATGTCAAAAGAGGCTCCCGGATTTGTACATTTATTCGGTCAGATTAATGGGCTGGAGAATATTAATCCTAAGAAGCAGGCTGAAATCACCCCATACATGGTTGCCGGAAGCGAGTGGTTCGAGAAAGAACCTGAAAACCCGTACAGAGCTGATGGATACAAACGTCGACTCACTGGAGGAGTGGATGCCAAAATCGGGATCACCAACAATTTTACCCTGGACCTTACAGTAAATCCTGATTTCGGGCAGGTGGAGGCCGACCCGTCCCAGGTGAACCTGACCGCATTTGAAACTTTCTTTGAGGAACAACGTCCATTTTTCATTGAGGGTAAAAATATTTTTGATTACAACCTGGCGATGTTTGGACCCAACAACCTGTTCTACTCCAGACGAATAGGAAGAAGGCCCCAACACTTCCCGGAAATGGACGAAGGAGAATATACGGATATTCCCCAGGCTACCAAAATACTGGGAGCTGCAAAAATCACCGGCAAAACAAAGAACGGACTCTCAGTGGGTATTATGGAAAGTCTCACCGCAAGTGAAACAGCCACCATTAAAAATGGGAATGAACGATCCGTGACTGTCGAACCACTCACCAATTACTTTGCCAGCAGGATCTCAAAAGAGTTCAATAAAGGAAATACCATTCTGGGAGGAATGATCACCTCCACCAACCGTTTCACTGAAGAGGAACACCTGGATTACCTCCATACATCAGCTCTAACAGGGGGCATTGATTTTCAACAGTATTTTTCAGATCGCAGCTACAGCATCTCCTTTTCTGCTTATGGCAGCCAGGTAAATGGATCGGAAGAGGCATTGACCAGGACACAGAGATCGCCAGTGCACTACTTTCAACGTCCAGATGCAAACTATCTCACACTGGACTCTACTCTTACTTCTCTATCGGGGTATGGAGCCAATCTCTCCTTTTCGAAACAGAGTGGACGGTTCAACTTTGGAGGTATTCTCAACCTTAATTCTCCCGGTCTGGAACTCAATGATCTGGGTTTTCTGAATATGACGGATGAGGTAATACAGGTGCTGTGGACAGGATACAGTTTCAATGAGCCTTTCGGTATTATCAGAAGTGCCCACCTCAGTATGAATCAGTACAATATGCTGGATTTTGGAGGAGTTCGCCAGATGAGCGGATTTAACATAAGCGGACGTACACAATTTATGAACCTCTGGAATGCTATGTTCCACTGGGACATTGATACTGATTTAATTTCTAACTCATTCCTTAGAGGAGGTCCTTCCATGAAGATTCCCGGCGGTAGCAGTGTATCTCTCTCTGTCTCCACCAACTCAAGGAAAAAACTGTCTTTTGAATTGGATGGATCTCTCTATAAAGGAAGAGAGGAATCATCCAGCCGTTACGGTGTTGATTTAGATATCACATACAAACCCATCAGTAACCTGAGCCTCTCCCTTTACCCCGACTATTCCATAAGGAAGAATCAGTTGCAGTATGTAAGTCAGAAAGATCTTGGAACCGAATACAGATACATTTATGGAAGCATTGATCAGAAGACTTTCAGCATGTCAGCCCGGATCGACCTGGTGCTTTCACCAGAACTTACCATCCAATTCTGGGGTCAACCTTTTATCGCCTCGGGAGACTTCAGTGACTTTAAATACATCACAAACCCAAAGGCAGAACAGTTTTCAGATCGGTTCCATACATATAACTCCGGGGAAATTTCCTACGATGATCCTTCCAGTACTTACACAGTGTCAGAAGAGGACACAGGACTCACCTACGAATTCGGGAATCCCGATTTTAATGTGAAGGAGTTCCTGTCCAACCTGGTTTTCCGATGGGAATACCGGCCAGGGTCCTATCTCTATCTGGTTTGGTCTCAGACCCGTTCAGGATATGATCCGTGGGGCCATTTCCATTTTGGAGATGACTTTATGGATATGTGGGATTCACATCCCACCAAT
>JAOZUK010000164.1 GCA_029938715.1 Bacteroidales bacterium
GACCATTGCTGTTAAAAAATTCCGGATCAGCTCCACCCTCCCTGTGGGGACCATTATCACTGGTAAAAATCACCAGTGTGTTGTTCATTATACCCAGATCTTCCAGTTCTTTCATTAGTCTTCCCACATCCCTATCCATTCGGCTGATCATGGCTGCATGGCCTTTTTGCGCATCCGGCCAATCCTGGTCCTGATACACTCCAAAATCGGGTACTTCCATGCCCTCACTTCCGGCTTCGTTATTGGCATGCGGTATTGTTAAGGCGAGGTATAAAAAAAATGGATTCTTCGAGTTATTAGTCACAAACTGTAAAGCCTCATCTGCTATCAGATCATGTGTATACTGCGCGCGTTCAATGGCAACCCCTGCCCCATCCCCTCTTGAGTTATCAACTCTGTTACCAGTTAATGGTACACGCTCATCATTTCTGAATAGAAACTCAGGATAGTAATTGTGCGCGTGCCGCTGACATAAATAGCCATAAAAATAATCAAAGCCCTGTTTGTTTGGTGTGCCAACGGAACCCGGACCGCCAAGTCCCCATTTTCCAATCAATGCAGTTGTGTATCCGGCGTTTTTCAATGATTTTGCAACAGTCGATGTGTTTTCAGGTAAAGGCAATTGTCCCATTGGTTTTGTTGCCCTGTTTCCACGAACATAGGTATGTCCGGTATGAAGCCCGGTCATCAGGGAGCAGCGTGAAGGGGCACACACGGTGCTGCCGGCATAGTGTTGGGTGAATCGCAAACCGTGTTTAGCCAGTTTATCAATATTTGGCGTTTGAATGATCCCCTGGCCATAACAGCCCAGATCACCATATCCTAAATCATCAGCCAGAATGTAAATAATGTTAGGCTTTTCAGCGATCTTACCAGGGTCTGTACAACTAAAAGGGAGTGTTGATAAAATTGCTCCCAGAACAGTCAATTTCAATGCTCGTTTCATTTTATTGAATTTAATACGATATGCCAATCCTATCGCACTACAATGGTCCGTATGGTCTCTGCAAAAGAGCCCTCTTTTGAAAAAGAAATTACTGTAATTATATATTTTCCCGGAACATCTGAAGTGAAAAAAGTAATACTTGCTTCTCCATTTAGATCTGTTTCCAGAACCGGTTCCCAGCACAGGCTTGAACGCAGATCGGGGAAAGTCTCTGAAGAGTCTGTTTTACCATAACTCTGATGAATGGATTCAGGAAGAGATTCTGCTGCCTGGAATAGGTGTACAGATGCATTCTCAGGAAATTCCAGGGCAGAAAAATCACCTTTTAATGTTTCAATATCAACGATTCCATCCATGATCAATTCACCATAGAAAAACCGGGAAGCCTTGATACTGATCTTTTTAACATTAGCAGGATCCAGAAGCAGTACCGTTTTAGTATCAAAAACAGGTACCCCGTCTACCAGGTACATTGGATCCGCACCAATGATCCGGTTTCTGTATTTATCCAGTACATTTATCTTTAATTCTCCGTCTTTCCGGGTCAGGATAATCGATTTTGTCAGCTCCCGGAAAAACTCTTCCATCACAGGCAATTTAATATACTCGCTAAATTCAATAACTTCATCAGCCCTGCCATAGAATTTACTTTCTTCCTTACCGGGGTTCGCCTGTTCCTTTTCATACAATTTCTGCAGTTGCAGGCGGATCATGCTTTGCTCAAGGGCCTCCCTGACCTTCTCACTTATTGCAAACTGTGGCCTGTCGATTTTTGCAAATTGATCTGAAAAGCCATTGTCAAGCAAGAATGAATGGCCTTTCCCGGCTCTCGGCAAAAGCACATACTCCTGATCTGTGGTCACTGCTTTTGGATGCAGAAAGAATCTTCCATCATCAGTTACACTGACATTTGACAATTCCGCTTCGCTTGAGATCCGGGCAAGAATCAACTCCTCATCCTTAAATGAAGGCCCACCGCCATTCACAAAATGACCCGAGACCATGCGCCCTCTGATTTCCGGCAGAAACTCAATATTCTTTTCTACACTCAATTGATCCCATTCATTCTCCCGTCCACTCAGTTCTATTAACTGTAGATCCTTTGATTCATTAAGCATTGGAAGATAGGTACCCACATCGCTATGGTAATTAAGCATATCTGAAGCTGAAATGCCGGGAATAAGCTCCACATCCTCCTTTTGTACAACTACAGAAATATCCGAATAGGGAGCTGAGGCAGTTATAGTGAGTTCAACCTCCTCCCTTTGGTCAAATTCCAGGCCACTAACATCCACACCAACTGCAATGCGATTCTTCTCAGGTAGCTGTACCAGGCGGTGAGCAAGAACGTTTCCGCTCTTATCCCTGATCTGCAGGCTCGCCACACCCCCGTTCATTTCTGTTGCTCCTATTTCCAAGCGGTACCTGCTATCAAATTCAGGAAGCGTTACCCTGTATAAAAGCACTCCTCTCCTTTGCAACAACAGTGTAGCAGTATCCTCTGTTGATTCGCTTTTTTGTATCTCAATAGGTAGATAAGAGCTGCTCAATGGATCCACTTGCAGAACCCATCCTTCATCTTTAGCTTCCGGCAGGTTCCAAATCTGATCATGAAAACTAAAACTGTAAGTTGTGTCCCTCTGCGGAGAGAACCGCAAATCTGAATATCCATTGCTGTTAACCTCAACCTGCCGTAAAGTGTCCCCTGATCCTGTTATCAGCCAACCTGTTCCCGGAACAGGGCGACCAAAGGAGTCGGATGCTTTGACAACCATATGATTTTCAAGCCCAAGTACAAAATTTCCTCCTTCCGGAACAAAGTTTAGCTCCAGCGGAAATTCAGGACCAAGGGGATCGGTATATATAACTCGCTGAGGGTCAATAATTGTTATATTGCGATGGTAGTAAAGTGATGGTGCATGATTTCTCATCCAATTGGTATAGGCCCGAATTGTGTAAACTCCAGACACAAGAGAACGGGGAAGGGAGATAATTGCGGCACCTTTCCCATCATTTAATGAATACTTTCCACGGGTGACGGGCCTGTCCGATCCATCAAGCACTTCAATGGTAACAACCCTGCTTATGGATAAAGGCTTATGAAGCCATGCATCACGTGTATACACAGAGCAGAGTATCTTCTCACCTGCAAGGAAAAATGATTTATTGATGCTGATGATAACTTTTTCCTGCAGTTCCGGCCCTGCACCCTGGGCCAATACCCCATCTGAAATGAATCCCTGCATCAGGAATAAACAGAGTACGATATATATCTTCCTAATCATCAATCTATCCAATAATCTGGTCTTTTATTTGAACCCCTGGCTGTGCAATCATAACATGCTGCATAATTTACCAGTATTGTATGTTCAATATCCAGATCCATATACCTTAGCAATACGATCCAACCCTTTTGAATGTAAGATTCACCCGGACCTACCACATCAATCGTTGAACAAAATTCATACTCTGTTGGAGCCCTGAAGAGCGAGGGCAACTCCTCATGCTTGAAAAAAAACCTTTCCTCAGATACTCCGGAAACCTGAAAAAATCCAAGTACGGGCTCATTGGGATCATTGTCGTTGGATACATTACCGGTAACTGAAGCTGGAGGTGGGTCAAAAAGAGAACCTGTATGCTCATTTAACAATTCGATCTCCTTCCAGAATGAATGGGTTGTTTGTGTGAGGGCATACTGACGAATCAATGTAGAATATGTTTTCAGAAGCCTGTTGGATCTGTTGTCAACAAAATAGATAAGCTTGTCATTTACAACATCTTTACTTAACTGCATTGTACTGGCAATCACAATCTGGTTTGAAAGTGCAGAAGCCCAGCAGAACTCACGGGATTCGTAACCCAGTTTCGTATATGGGACACTATATTCCCATGTTTCAATCCATTCCCAGCGATAATACCGGGTCTCATTCTGTGGATCATTACTGTTAAGCCGAATTTCAATCCCCTGCAACTTTTCATTATCAGCTAAGGTCTCCTCTTTATATCTGTAGAATACCGAATCAATTGGAGGAGCAGCCTTCAACAGGTCAGATGTAGAGTGATAATTTATTCCGTCAGTTGTCTGGATCATCAACATATAACTTCTCCCCGGAACACCCACAAATGAACTAGAATCAGATGTATAAATCCCGTCAGACGACTCGGTAAAAGTATATAGATGACCCAGGTCGTCCACCACCTCAACAAGAGCCCCGGATTCCATTATGGACCTGGATTCATCAAACCTCAATGTTCTGGAGAGGCGAATGGTATATTCCTCCCTCTTATCGGTAATGAGTCCGTCTACCACCAGTATATTCTCGTATTTTTCTATATCAGGGTCAAAGGATTCGATGCATGAACCAGGCAGGATGAGTGTCATCAGGACCAAAGCACGAATCATATAGAAACCAGACTTTCTCATCAAAATTTAAAGGTATAAGTCAGCGTCGGAATGGGCCTGTCAAAAATGGACATCTTATAGCCTTTTAGCTCCCCTCCCTCGGTGATAAAATATATGGAATAGACATTATTCCGGCCTGTCAGGTTATACACTGACAGGGACCAGAAACTGTGTGCCAGTTTTTTCGATCTGAGATTCCCTTCCAAGTTGACCGAAACATCAACCCTGAAATAATCCGGCACCCTGTATTCATTTCTAAACGAATAGTGGGCAAGGGTAGCATTTCTGAACTGATATTTTGCCACCGGATAGGTAATGGGACGGCCCGTGGAATAAGTCAGTGTACCGGAAAAACTAAACCTTCTTGAGAATTTGTAATTGGTAACCATGGTGAAATCATGGGGTTTGTCATAATTGGCCGGAAAATACTCCCCATTGTTTATGGTCTCCTCCTGAACCTCTCCATCCACCTTAATAAAAGTACGTGAATAGGTATAGCTCATCCATCCATTAAACCTGCCACCGGCTTTCCTGATGAGAAATTCGGCCCCGTATGCCTGTCCTATCCCGTTAATGAGGTCCGTTTCAATATGGGGATTAAGCAGTAGATTCGCACCGCTCTGATACTCGATGATATCGTTAATATATTTATAGTACACCTCCATGGAAGTTTCTATGGTATTGTGTCTGAAATCGCGATAAAATCCAAGTGCTATCTGGTCACCTACCTGTGGTCTGATATGAGGATCACTCAATTTCCAGGTATCGGTTGGGGAAATAGCTGTTGAATTGCTGAGCATGTGCAGGTTTTGCCGAAGACGGTTATAACTCAATTTAAGCGAAGTCACATTGTCAATTTTATAACGCGCAGAGAATCTTAATTCCGGACCCTGATAGTTTTGAATGGATCCCGTACCGTACGTGACAGTGTCCACAAGGTTATAAAGCTCAACCGGACCGGGTGCATACTCAAACATTGTTTTCGGACCCAGATACCGGTAAAGGGAATAGCGCAGGCCACCGTAAAAAGATACACGAGAGTTCAGGGTATACTCTTCACTCAAATAAATCGAAAGTTCATGTGCTTTTTCCCTTTCCAAAAGAACAGGTTCCACCAGTGATTCTTCTCCCAGGGGCATCAGGCTTCCAGGTTGCAGTTTATAGGAGACCGAGCTTGTTCCGAATTTTATGATATGATCATTATTCGGGAAGAATACAAAATCGATACGTCCTTCGAGGTAAAGAATCTGGTATTGATTGGTATAAGCATTAACCGGATTCCCGGCGCTGGAAATTTCATAAGTATAATCACTTGCGAT
This sequence comes from Bacteroidales bacterium, assembly GCA_029938715.1. Taxonomy (GTDB): domain Bacteria; phylum Bacteroidota; class Bacteroidia; order Bacteroidales. The sequence continues at coordinate 5,669 of JAOZUK010000164.1, forward strand.
AATACTTGCATCCCCGATGAATCTATCAGAAAAATGATGTTTCCAGGAGAGAGATCCGTTAAAGTTGTTATAACGGTAAGCAGTATCAGAGCTGAGCTTAAATTTGTCCTGACTTGCATATGCCGACAGTGAGAGTGCATTTTTCGGATTGATCTGCTGTGTAACCTTCATGTTAATATCATAGAAGGAGGCCTCACTGTTCTGCAATTCAGTACTTGGGAACTGGTGCATCAACCAGTCGGAATATGTGCCACGTGCAGCCACCACAAATGATCCTTTATCCTTAACAATTGGCCCCTCTAACATAAGCTTTGCAGTTACAGGACTGATTCCTCCGCTTCCTGCAATTTTTTTGGTGTTTCCTGATTTGGTATTGATATCAAAAACCGAGGATATCCTCCCCCCATATTCAGCAGGTATTCCACTTTTATAAAGTTTAAAGTCCTTTACCACATCGGGATTAAATGCCGAGAAAAACCCGAAAAAATGCGCGGAGTTAAAAACAGGGGCTCTGTCCAGCAGAATGAGATTCTGGTCAGTAGAGCCACCTCTGACGTTGAATCCGGAAGCTCCCTCCCCAACGGTCTGTACCCCGGGCAGTAATAGTGCCGTCTTTAGAATATCACTCTCTCCCATCATGGCAGGAATCTGTTTGATCATTTCAATATTGACCTTGTTCACACCCATCTGCACACCTGAAACATTCTTTCCCCTATCTGCCACTACCACCACACCACGCAGCTCTGTGATCTCTTCAGCCAGTTCAATATCCATGCTGCCACTTTCGTTAACAACAACATCAATTGACTGAGCCTTCTTGCCCATGCTTTGAAAAGTGATCCTATGCCTGCCTGTACTCATGGATAATACGAAGTAACCTGCTGCATCAGTGATGCCTCCTTCCTGAAGATCTTCCACATAAACAACAGCTCCAATGACAGGTTCTCCTGTTTCCGCCTCTGTGATAATCCCCGACAAAACGACCAGCTCAGTTTCAATACGCCGCGCAGGGTTTCCGATAGTTACCAAGTGCTTACCATTGGGAATTATTGCAGGAGGCTCTTCTTTCTCTATTTCCTGTAAAGACTTTTCAATCTCAACCAGTGCGCGCTCATTTCCACTTCCTTCCATGAAGAACCTTTCAGGTAATTCCGTTTTTATCCGGGTGCTGCCTGTAATATAGATCCGGCCCCCTGAATCACCATACCATGATATTTGAAAAGGATCCAGGCTGTTTTTCAATACCTGATCCAGCTTATCCACACCAGTAGGTTGAAGCACAACAACCTCTCTGACCCATTCGGGTGTATAGTAAATCCGGATTTGCTCAAAGCTGTATAATGAGTCAGCGAATTGGACGAATGTCAGCGAGTCGTAAGCCCCCTTCAGCACAACGTTTTCCTGTGACTGCAAATGATTTGCAAACAACATGATAAAAACGACTATGCTCCCTACTCTTCTCATTTTTCAGCTGATAAGAGTGAATCATAATAACGCAAAATTCTTACCAGGTCTGAGTCAGGAGCATTCCTGACATCTATTGCATTACTCCTGATATAATCGGAAACAGGTTCTTTCCGGTCAGCCAGAATCTTTAGCAGTGAATTTCTTCCGTTGAACTTATGATATACTCCGTCTTTCCGGATCAGTCTAAGCGGGTCTGATCTAAATTCTCCCAGTTGCTGACCCCTTGATCCCGAAATGTATTTTTTCCGCTTTACCAGTAATTGCACTTTACCCGTATAGAGTTCCTGGTAATAACCGGGCTCCGGGAAGTTGTTTACAATATCCCTGTCAAAGAGTTGAATAAAATGGTCTTCTTCCAGCGTGAATTCGTCAGTCACTGTCTTGTTCAAAGCAATCATATATGTTTCAGAACCGACGGTATGACTCAGGATCACCCTGTCATCCAGTATGTCATATCTCAACAACAGATCCCGATGTTCCCGTTTCCCTGATGTGACAGTGCCCCGTATCCAGGAGTTGTCTCGATAATAGGGATGCCCATCAATACCTGTGTGGCGATATCTGTAGTACTCACCATTGATCAGGCCCATATCCGTTCCATACAAAGAATCTGAGAGATGCCGGATATCAGACACCATGCTATCAATTTTTCGCGAAATTTCCTGATCTGACAGGTCCTGTGCAGGAAGATGCAAGAGGACAAACAGTCCGCTTAAGAGGAACGATATTCGAATTTGAAAGTTCATTTTCCAACTACAATGCTAACACCCTCCATTAATCCATAATCCAATGTATGGTAAGTGTTCCCCGGGGGTTGCTCCTTATCAGCATATTTAAAACTCCAGGGCGTTACAAATCCTGGTAACCCAGGCCGGTGATGAGGACCAAAAACATTCTTAAGGCTGCCAAACACTCTGATGGTAACCTGGTTTGTCCCTTCTTTTAAAAATTCATCCAGCCTCAGCTCGTAAGGCGGAGCAAAGATCTGTCCCGCTTTTTCACCATTCAAATAAACCGATGCTACTGTTCCATTCCAGGCACCAAACTTTAACTTTACAGCCTGATCAGGGTCCTCTAAGGTAAAAGAAGTACTGTAATCCACTGCATTGGAATAGAAGGGGTAGCCTTGTTCCTTCCATGATCCGGTTGATAAAGCGCGGGGGGAAGAGACAAGCCAACCATTATCTGCACTTTCTAAAGAGAAATCCCCGAGCAAATAGACCGGTTCCAGTTCACAATGTACCGACATGGGATCTGCTATAAGTTTAATCCTGTTTTCGCCGGCCACAACTTTTCCTTTAATGTCAATTACGCCGAAAGATCTATCGATCCACCACTCCCCCTCTATCGGACTAACAAGCTCATTGTTGATATAGACTGAATAGAGGGATGGCCTTTCAACCACCAACTGCAATGATGCTTCGGTCATGTCCTGATCCAGCATAAAAGGAAACTCAACAACAAATCCCGATCCGTTTGAAAAGGTATCCCTCTCAATGATCTCCTGTTTAAACTGAACAGCAGATACCCACGGATTCTTATCAAATCCATGCGCTTCAAAAATTGACTGGGAGGCATCATAGAAGTATTGGAACTCGCACTCTTGATCACCCACGGTCAGATAACAGTAATCAAGTGTTAACACATTCGCAGAAACAGGTTCTACTTGCATCGGATCAAGTGCAAGGATCTGCTGCTTCCCATGCCAATCGGCTAGTTCCCCGGATTTGTACTTTGTCTTTTTGTCCGAAATAAACAATAACAGGCTCCCAACTGGTGGCAATTCTACCTTAAAACTTACAGCCTCTGCTTTGGTCTCAAACGGGAAGGTGGCAATGTGTCCTTTAAAAAGGTCAAG
>JAOZUK010000455.1 GCA_029938715.1 Bacteroidales bacterium
TCTCAGGATTATACGGAGTATTAAGACCCCTTGACCTGATCCTTCCCTACCGGCTTGAGATGGGCACGAAAATGAAAAACACCAAAGGCAGGAATCTTTATGAATTTTGGAAAGAGATCATCCCAGGCAAAATCGCAGATGAAACTGGTCTTCAAGATACTAAAGTATTGATCAACCTGGCTTCAAATGAATATTTCAAATCAATACAACCGGGATCCTTTCCGTACGAAATAATAACACCTGTTTTCAAAGAGTCAGACGGTGCAGGATTCAGGAATGTCACCATCTATGCCAAGAAGGCCAGGGGAATGATGCTGCGGTTTATTATTCAACACAGGATAAACGTTCCGGAATACCTCAAGGCTTTTGACGAAGATGGGTATTACTTCAACAATGATCTTTCTAATCATAAAGAATGGGTCTTCTGCAGGTAATTCTCATTTCTTTCCATAGCAGTAGTCCGTCGGGGCAGCAATCCTATGTAGCGGCAGCCCTCATGGACTTGTCAGCAGCATCTGGATAAACCAGCTTGAGAAAGCGATGGTAAGTGATTTGGAGAAGACTATCGTTGATATTGCTCCAAAGCCCCAGCTTTATGGAGGCATCGTCGAGGTCGGAAATGCCATCTTCCAGGCGAAAACCCAGACAGACGAAAGCCCGGACAGATCATGATAAGTTGTTTATCTATGACTTAAAAAGTCATCCGAAAAGAAGTGACGAAAACAGGAGATGAATCTGTGATCTTATGCCAGATTCATCTCTGATTGCGTAACGCATGAATAATCTTGTATATTTCGCTTTTATGTTATATATTTACGATTATATATGCGAAACTCAAATATGTGCTATGAATCCATTTATCACAAATACGTACAAAGGACCCGCCTATTTCATCGACAGGAAAACCGAGACGGAAACACTCATTGAAGCCATTGAAAATGAACGCAACCTAACCTTGTTTTCACACAGACGACTAGGCAAAACCATGCTTTTGCATCATACCTTTTCTCAGCTCGATCAAAAAAGGTATACAACCCTGTTTATCGACCTTTTTGCTACCAGAAACCTGGTTCACTTTGCCCAGAAGATGTCTGAAGTATTGTATGAAAAAAAGATCCTGCACCAGAACAGATTCAGCAAAATACTGGGAAGCCTGGGAGCCTCGGTCTCCTTTGATCCACTCACCGGCAATCCACAGGTCAACTTCAATATTACTGAACGCTCCGCCGTTCTGAAAAGCATCCCTCAAATCTTTAAACTACTGATCGGATCCAAAAAAAAGATAATAATTGCACTCGATGAATTTCAGGAAGTGAGCCATTATGACGAGAAGTTTGCCGAAGCCAGTATCCGAACCCTAATGCAAGATTTTCCTGAGATCGTCTTTCTATTCTCGGGAAGTCAAAAAAGCATGATGAGAGAGATTTTCACCGGAGCAAACCGTCCCTTCTTCCAGTCCACTCAAATGATGGAATTACATGCGATCAAACAAGATACGTATGAAAGAGACATATACCATATTCTCGACGAATTTAAAAAAAAATACAATCCACTGGTTATCAAGCAAATCCTTAGTGATACTTACTGCCACACCGGATTTACCCAAATGGTGCTCTCCCGGGTATTCAGTGAATCAGAAGGAGAGATTGACTTTCCCCTATATGACCAAGTCTGGTCCAATATTCTTGAAAACTATAAATCCATGGCTCGCGAACAGGAATTTCTCCTTCCTAAATTGCAGTGGAAAACTTTAATTGCCATAGCCCGGGAAGGGTTTGTACGAGCTCCCCAGTCAAGAGCCTTCAGTGAAAAATACCATCTTTCGGCTCCCAGCTCCATGAGCCGCGCCATTAAGGCCTTACTTGATAAAGGAATGATCATTGATTGCGGGAAGAACGGATTACGGGTGTATAATGTCTTCATCGAAAAGAACCTTAAATCTTTTCCATACGATTGAGTCGGATTATACCTTTGGATTTGAGCTGTTTTGGGAAATTTACAGGACAAGTGAGAAGGAAAATATCATGATTCTTAAAGATGCACTATCTTAGATACCAAACTTCAACAACATGATACCAAGAGTGACTTCCTTTGCATTGGTCCTGGCATTGATCATATTACTGGGCTGTGGTGCACAGAGCATCGAAATCTATGTTTCAACGGATGGGAACGATGGTGCAGCGGGCACACTGTCGGCTCCTGTAAAAAGCTTGCATCGTGCTGCAGAGATGGCGCGCGAGAAAGCCGGGAAGATGTCGGTCACGATATTTCTGTCCGGAGGTAACTATCCAATAACCACCCCTCTGAAGCTGGGCCCTGAGAACGGTGGGACCGCTGATGCACCGGTTCGGTGGGAAGCGATGCCCGGCGAGAAAGTGGAAATCAGCGGGGGGATCCGGGTGGACAATTGGAAACAGGAAGAAGACGGCAGCTGGTCGGCTGTGCTGCCAGCAAATTACCAGGGTACATTCAGATCCTTTTATGTAAATGGGAAAAGAGCCACCA
>JAOZUK010000165.1:0-3158 GCA_029938715.1 Bacteroidales bacterium
ACTTTCTACTTTCCACTTTCATCCGCTTGCTGGCTTTGATAGTGTTCCACAAATCTCATGGCAAAATCATCTTTTGCTCGAATTAAATCGGCAGCCCTTACCATGGTGGTAATCTTATTGGGGTTGGCAATTGGACAGGTCAATCCATTCCAGATGGAGAGTACCATATGGGCCATATTTAAGTAGTCACGGTTGGGAAGTCCGAAAGAGATATTGCTGGCCCCCTGGGTGATGTTCAGTCCAAGACGGTCGTGAACCAGCTTGATGGTTTCCAGGGTAACCAGGCAGGCATTAGGATCGGCACTTACTGCCATGGCTAGTGGATCAATCACCACATCTTCCTCTTTAATACCCAATTTGACGGCCCGTTCCAATATTTTTTCTGCGATTTTAAATCTCTTCTCCGGATCATGGGTAATTCCATCGTCGTCCATGACAAGCCCGATTACTGCAGCATCATACTCTTTTGCCAGGGGCAATATGGCTTCAAGCGACTTCTCTTCTCCATTCACCGAGTTGATCAGGCACCTGCCATCAATCACTTTAAGTGCAGCCTCAATGGCTTTTGGATTGGGTGAATCGATACAAAGAGGCACATCCAGAGCTTCCTGAATGGCTTTTACCGTTTCCGGAAGCAGGGCGGCATCATCTACTCCGGGGAAGCCCACATTCACATCCAGGATATCTGCCCCAGCGTCTATCTGACTTTTACCCAGTTGAATGGCAAATTCAAAATCGTGATTGGAGAGGGTTTCCACCAGCTTCTTTCTGCGGGTGGGATTGATGCTTTCTCCAATAATCAGAACCGGACCATCGGTATCGATGACCACTTCCCGGGACTTACTTCTAAGAATAGTTTGCATATTATATAGGTTAATGGGTTAATAAGTTAGTGGGTTAATGAGTTAATGGTTACATGAGTCCGGTGATGTTTCCATCGTTGTCTATGCTGATGTTTTCAGAGGCCGGATGGGCAGGCAGACCCGGCATGCGCATGATGGATCCTGTGATGGGGATTAGAAATCCTGCTCCCGATGCAATTTCAATTTCCCTGACGGTGATTATAAAATCTTTGGGTCGCCCCAAAAGGGCCGGGTTGTCTGAAAGAGATTTTTGAGTTTTTGCAATACAGATGGGCATCTGGTCGAGTCCCAACTCTGAGATCTTTTTCAGGTCTTTTTTGGCCTTAGCTGAATAGTCCACATGTTCGGCGCCATAAATTTTGGTAGCCAGGGTTTCAATTTTCTTTTTCACACTCCAGCTCCAGTCATACATGGGATCGAATACCGGTGGATTGCTTTCTGCCACCTCAATGACTTTCTGTGCCAGCTCAATGGCACCATCGCCTCCTTTGGCCCATAGATCTGCAACGGCGCATCTTACGCCCAGTTCTTCAGCCTTTTTCATAATGATCTCTACCTCTTCGTCAGTATCCGTACTGAACCGGTTGATGGCAATGACCGGTGTTACGCCGAATTGACTGATGTTCTCCAGGTGTTTCTCCAGATTGGGCAATCCTTTTGTAAGTGCTAGGATATCGGGTTCAGTAAGTGTTTTAAGATCTGCTCCCCCATGGTATTTTAATGCCCTGATTGTTGAAGTTAATACCACTGCTTTGGGAGAAAGTCCGGCACTCTGACACTTGATATCGAAAAACTTTTCAGCTCCAAGGTCGAATCCGAATCCGGCTTCAGTTACTGTATATTCGGAGAAGGTCATGCCCATACGTGTGGCAATTACCGAGTTGGTTCCCTGGGCAATATTGGCAAATGGTCCCCCATGAATTATGGCAGGATTTCCTTCGATGGTTTGTACCAGGTTGGGTTTGATGGCATCTTTCAATAGTGCAGCCATGGCTCCGCCTGTATTCAAATCTCGGGCATAGATCGGTTTCCTTTGAAAAGTATATCCGATAAAGATATTTCCAAGTCGAATTTTTAAGTCATGGAGATCTGCAGCCAGGCACAGGATGGCCATGATCTCTGAGGCTGCTGTAATATCAAACCCGGTCTCCCTTGGTATTCCTGAGGTGGTACCCCCCAGTCCAACCACAATTTTCCGGAGGGAGCGGTCATTCATATCTATCACCCTCTTCCAGGAGATGGTGCGGGGATCCAGTCCCAGTCCATTGGTTTTGCTCTGGATATTGTTATCTATAACCGCTGCCAGCAGGTTATGGGCCTTTTCAATGGCGGAAAAGTCACCTGTGAAATGCAGGTTGATATCCTCCATGGGCAACACCTGGGAATATCCACCCCCGGTGGCACCACCCTTTATTCCGAACACCGGTCCCAACGAAGGTTCTCTCAATACCACTGTGGTTTTCTTACCCACTTTGTTTAAACCTTCTGAGAGACCAATGCTTACGGTGGTCTTACCCTCTCCTGCAGGGGTCGGGGAGATGGCGGAAACCAGAATCAGGTTGCTATTGGCACCTCTCTTTTCATCTATAAAGGAGAGAGGTATTTTAGCCTTGTACTTTCCAAACATCTCTATGTCGTCTGCAGGTACTCCGAATTTCTCCGCAATTTCTGTGATGTGCTTTAGTTCCACTTTTCTTGCAATATCCAGGTCTTTCATAGGTATTCTTATTTAATTGTTGCTACTCCATTTGCTTGAATAGATTAACCAGTAGGTAATCCCCACAAATCCTGCTCCGCCTATAATATTTCCAATGGTCACAGGGATTAGGTTTCTGGTCAGGTAGTTACCCCAGGTGAGTGATTCTATGTGCTGGGATATCTCAGGTACATTTGTCCATAATGATGGATCGGCCCACTCCTTCACAAATAATCCCATGGGAATAAAATACATATTAGCCACACTGTGTTCAAAACCGGCAGCTACAAAAGCAGTAATTGGGAAAACAATGGCCAGAATCTTCCCATGGGTTGATTTCGTGCTATAACAGAGCCAGATGGCCAGACATACCAGGATATTGCATAAAATCCCCAGTACTACAGCCTGAATAAAACCAAGCTCACATTTGACTGCGGCAATTTTAAGGATATTGGCTCCGATTATCCCATCCCCGAATAGATAGTGGCCAGATAGCCATATCATCAGAACGATGGAGAATGCCCCGAGCATGTTACCCAGGTATACAATCATCCAGTTTTGAAGGATCTGCCTGGTGCTTACCTTTCTGCTTGCCCAGG
>JAOZUK010000165.1:3258-8944 GCA_029938715.1 Bacteroidales bacterium
AGGACATGGTCGAACCGGTGCTGACCAGGGTGGAAAAAACAGCTCCAAATGCGATAAAGGTTCCCGCAAGAATGGCAAGCATGGTGGTTTTACGAATTCCCATGCTGGCTTTAGCCATACCTATCTCTTCAGCGGCTCTGGCCATTTCAGGAGGAAGCAGGGAATCAATAACTTTTATTTCATGTTTGTTCTCCATTCCTTATTTTGTAGTGGATTTAGCGAAGGTAAAATCCAGCATGTAAATATATGGGTGAAAGGATGGGATGGATCACAACATACTTACCATTTACTAATGCTATTTTTGCAAAAATAAGTATTAATGAATAATTTGATACAATGAGAAACCAGTTTAAAGGTACCAGCAAATTGTCCGACTATATTGGAAATACTAGTCAGGTAGGGGGGACACAAAAACTTATTGTTGATGAAGGAAATGGAAAAGGGACATCCATCATCCGGGTCAGAAACGGAATTGGACTTGACTTTACAATACTTCCTGATAAGGGTCTGGACATATTAGATGTTCAGATGGGTGGAGTTCAACTTGCCTGGATTTCGAGGAATGGACTGGTGTCCAACTCGTTTTTTAATGATTCGGGGATGGGCTGGCTACGCAGCTTTGGCGGGGGAATGCTTACCACCTGTGGATTGCGCAATGTGGGTCCCCCTGAAGAGGATCATGGGGAGCATTTTGGTTTGCATGGCCGGGTTTCAGGAACTCCAGCTAGGCATGTGAATACAACCGAGCATTGGAAGAATGGTACGTTATTTATTGAGGTAAGCGGAGAGGTCAGTGAAACCAATGTATTTGGTGAAGACCTGGTGTTGAGGCGAACCTATCGGATTAGTTCGGCTGAGAATACCATTGAAATGACAGATCGGATTACCAACCAGGGATCAACTACGCAGCAAATCATGCTGCTCTACCATATGAACTGGGGATTCCCATTGCTTACCCCCTTGGCCAGGCTGAAGAGGAGTCCGGGTAAAGTGGTGGTAAGGGGAGAGGATCAGTCGGAAGTTGACCTTTGGGATACTTTCCCGGAGCCCACTCAGGATTACAGCGAGAGGGTATACTTCTTTGAACTGGATGAGGATGAAGAAGGCAGGATTTTTTATCAGCTGGAGAACGCCTCCATTGAGAGAGGCGTCAGGGTATCCTGGAATAAAGAGCAACTTCCGGTGCTAACCGAATGGAAAATGATGGGCAAAGGAGATTATGTACTGGGCCTCGAACCGGGTAATACGTTGCCCATTGGAAGGAAAGGTACAAGAGATAAGGGAGAGGCTGAAAATCTTGAAGCAGGCGCAACCAAAGAGGTCTCATTGAAGATCCAGTTCCTCAGCCTTTAATCTGCCAGGTGTCTCCATATTAAACCTTTTCCCGTAAATTTCTGAATTGAGATGGGGTTTTCCCAATGAATTTCCGGAACTGCTTATTGAAATGACTCAGGTTGTTAAAGCCGCAGTCATAGCTAATGTCTACTATGTTTTGGTCCGTATTCATCAGCAGTTGACAGGAGTAGTCGATCTTGATTTTATTCAGGTATTCGAAAACTGTGAGTCCGGTGGAGGATTTAAAGAACCTGCATACCGAGGCGGGAGCCATATGTACAATTTCAGCCACCTCCTCCAGGTCAATCTCATTCTGATAGTTTTTCATCAGAAATTCATGGATTCGGTTGATTCGGGTATTGGTGGTTTCAAATTTGGTTTTCACATAGTCGGCACTGGCCAGGTAAGAGAATGATTCACTTCTTCCGATGAGATCCATGATTTCATAGAAGAACATCAATCGTTTCATGTTATTCATATATGGTAGCTGCAGCATGATCTTGCTCACTTCGTTCAGGGTCTCATCTGTAATTCTGATTCCCCTTTCGGAGAGACTGACGGCTCTCCTTACATATTTAAATTCAGGTAGTTGAGTAAGCCCCGGGGGGAGAATTTCCTGATTGAAAAGCATGTAGACCGACTCCAGGGTTCGCCCCGAGTGCTGTTGTCTGTGGGTCTCTTCCGACAACCAGACATGGGGTATACGTGGTCCTATAAAGATCAGGTCGCCCGGATGAAACTCCTCAATGGAATCCCCTACAATTCTCTTACCCGATCCTTCTGTAATAAAACTCAGCTCATATTCCTGGTGGTAATGCCAGTGACTTTTATCGATATGATCCTGGAATATACCAATATAGAAAGATTCATAAGGATTCAGTTTAATCTCCTCTAACAACTCCTTCATTCTAATAATATTTTATACTAAAGTAATAAATAGGTCAAAATAGCATCATAATTAGTGAAAGAAATATCAAACAGTTTTTAAGTATTGGCTAATTTTACAACTTCCAAAGCATAACTTTAAACTAAAACTAAAACAATGGAGCCCATATTAGACAAACTTGGTGAAGCAGTAGAATTTGGTAAAGTAGATAAGAATTCGCCTTATCCTCCAAATATGAAGGGTCAGGATGGAGCTGATGAATTAGCCAAAGAGGCTCTTGATACAGGTGTTGAACCCTCCAGTATTCTTACTGATGCACTGGTTCCGGCCATGGACCGGGTGGGCCAGAAGTTTTCTGAGAATAAGATATTTGTTCCCCAGATGCTGATGTCGGCCAAAGCCATGGGTGCAGCCATGAATCACCTTAAGCCTTTCTTTCAGTCGGGCGATGTGAAGACCAAGGGAACCTTTATCATAGGAACCGTTAAAGGAGACTTGCACGACATAGGAAAAAACCTGGTGGCCATGATGGTTGAAGGTGGAGGCTGGAGCATTATTGATCTGGGAGTGGATGTGAACGAAGATACATTTAATCAAACGGTAGCTGAAAATCCTGGGGCTATTGTGGGTCTCTCCGCTCTGCTCACAACCACCATGGCCAATATGGAAGAGATAGTGAAGAAAATTAAGGGAGCTCATCCAGATACAAAAGTGATTGTTGGCGGAGCGCCTTTGAACAATGATTTCTGTACAAAAATCGGTGCCGATTTCTATTCACCCGATCCAAGGGGTGCCGTTGAGTATTTGAACACCTGTGTAGCTTAAGGCTTGAAAACAGTATCTGTTAAGCTGGTCCCTCTTGGCAAAGAACTTCAGGCCAGAGAGGGGACTCCTCTCATTGATATTCTGCATGAATATGGTGTGGAATTTCCATGTGGAGGAAAGGGTACCTGTGGAAAGTGCAGGGTAAAAGTGCTTGAGGGGGAGATTGACACCGATCCAAATCATTTAGACAGACTAAGCGAGTTAGGTTTGGATAGTGATTGGCGATTGGCCTGTTTGAGTAGCTGCTCTTCTGATCTGGTGTTGGAAGTTGGACAGTATGAGACCATTATCCAGGCCGACGAAACAGCATTTGAATTTACTCCGGGAACCGGACTTGGAATTGCTTTTGACCTGGGAACCACCACCCTGGTGGGTCAGCTGCTGGATCTGTCGACAGGAAAGATCCTGGCTGTGGAAACAGCCATGAATCCTCAAAAAGTATATGGAAGTGACCTAATAACCAGGCTTGAAACAGCCCTTCATGATGGTCCTGAAGAGATGACTGGAATTATCAGGGTTAAAATCGGGGAGATGATTGAGAGGATGATGAAGAACCAGGATTCGCCCCTGGATAGAGTGGTGATTGTGGGAAATACCGTTATGCATCATTTTTTTTGTGGACACGACATCAAATCTTTGTCTTTCTATCCTTTTGAATCAGCCAACACTGAAATGGCAAGATTTTCTACCCGAGCGTTGGAATGGAACTATGTGGATTGCAGCCAGGTTTGGTTCTATCCATCCATTGGAAGTTTTGTTGGAAGTGATATTCTTGCAGGTATTCTGGCCACTGGCATGTACAAGAAGGAGGGATATTCGGTGTTGATCGATCTGGGCACCAATGGGGAGATTGTTATTGGGAATAACAAGAGATTGCTTTGTGCATCCACTGCTGCCGGTCCCGCCTTTGAGGGAGCGAGGATAAGCCAGGGAATGCAGGCCACCACAGGGGCCATCTCATCCATATTGAGTAAAGGGGAAGATTGGCAGTGCACCGTCATAGGACGAGGAGAGGCAAAGGGAATTTGCGGAAGTGGTTTGATCGATGCCGTCGCAGTTTTGCTTGATAACCAACTTATGGGTGATTTTGGAGAGATCCAATCGGGTGAACCGGAGATTAACCTGAATTCCCGTGTGAAACTCACCCAAAAAGACATTCAGGAGTTCCAGTTGGCCAAAGCAGCCATCGCAGCCGGAATCGAAATCCTGATCCGGAAACTAGGGATTTCATCTCTTGATGTGAAGGATGTTTTTATTGCAGGTGGATTTGGTAATTACATCAATTTGAGCAATGTAGTCAGGGTGGGAATGCTGGAGTTTCCTGAGGAGCGAATGCATAAGCTTGGAAATTCGGCACTTATGGGAGGTAAAATGTTTCTTTTCGAGGATACAAGCCACCCTAGTGCGATCCTTGAGATCACTGAACATGTAAGCCTTGAGTCGGAACCTGATTTCCAGGATATCTTTGTAGAGAAACTGGCCTTTTAAGGCTGATATTTAAGACCGTGAATATACCATTTATTCATTATTAGTTTTCACATTAGATTTTATAGATCCTCCTTTGAAATCTCCCGTAATTCGGTCAGTAATGATACTACGAAGCATTTCGTTAACACCAGGAAGGAGCGTCAGGTAGGATTCGTTTGAATCATCTGAAGACCAGTCATTTCCACCATTCTCATCTATGACAGCTTTACCTTTTACCAGACCAAAGTAAGAATCCAGGCCTCCTTCCACTAAATAATAAAGCGCCACTTCATCAAACGCCGGATTTTCCTTTTCAGGATCATATACTTTTGTGTTAGCATACGCATCGTAAACGGGATGATCTTTCCCCAACTTTTTCATGATTTCATTGCCTACATGGAGTGGAAAACCTACTTCAAAGCCGATATAGACTATCGGTTTGTTAATACTTCGTATGGCATTTATGGTATATTTTGTAATATTTTTGTAGCCTAAAGCCCACCAATTCCACTCTCCCATTTCGGGGGGGTGTAAGCCGTATGATCTGGGGAAGCGCCCCCCCATAAAAACAAAATTCTTCACTTTCTTTTTAATAAGTTCTTTTCCATTTAGGGGAGAATATTGATCACCTTGTGATTCAAACAAGGGAGGAAAGTTATATAACTGTCCTGCAGCATAAATGGTAACACTATTGTCTTCTGCCTCAGATAAAAGTTTACGATAAAGTTCAACAGCATTGGGAACTGTAGCATATGTCAGTGTATTTTGGTTACCATATTTTTCAGTAAGGAGTTTATTGATATTAGCGCCTTGCATTTGATTTACATAATCATCATACAAAATTTTGACACTTCCGTTGTATATCGTGTCGGTAGGGTTCTTGAATGTAGCGATAGGAATGTCATTTCCATAAACCTGATTAAAAATACTAAAGACGGAAGGCAAGTATTGATCAGGAGTTTCCCCCATAAAACCCAATAGCTCAATCATTCCCTTTTTATGATAGTTGTGAAGCATGGACAAGGTAGTATAATCACAAGGATCAGGACCGATATCTCCATCGTATATAACTTTTAAGGTTGATTTGTTAGCGCCCCTTTCTTCTTGTGTATTGCATGAAAAAATGGAAAACAACATGATTAAACACGTTGAAAATGTGATGTGAATAAGAAA
>JAOZUK010000166.1:0-2224 GCA_029938715.1 Bacteroidales bacterium
ATCTCACAGCCGGCTGTTAACATGGCACCCAGTCCGCGCGGATCATGATCGAAACATTTCCGGTTCTCATAGAAATCCACGTCATCACCAATCCCCGTACCCCTGCAGATGTCGATAACCGTGCCGTCTTCCCTGATATTGTTCTGAAGGGCATCCCATCCTTTTAATGCATGCTCCCTGTAGGTTTTCTTTAACCAGCCCTGGCGAACCCCACGGGCCAGTCCCAATGTAAACATGGCCGTACAGGAGGACTCTTCAAAGGTTTCTGGATGGTCCAGAACCTGGTGCCACATTCCCGATTTGTCCTGGTAAGTAGCCAGGGATTCCATATGTTGCTTATAGATTTTCAAAATGGTTTTATACTGAGGATGCTTCTCTGGCATATGTAACAGGGCTTCACTGGTGGCCCAAACAATCCATCCATTGGCCCGTCCCCACCTGACCGGAGTGGTTTCACCCCGGTTGTTGTACCAGCCATGAAAATAGAGATCGGTAGACGGATCGGATAGATAGTGATTGAATTGTATCACCTGGCGGGCCACTTCATCGTACAGGGTCTCATCGCCTTTGATTATGGCCATCCTGAGCAGGAAGGGGACCGACATAAACAGGTCGTCTGCCCAGACAGTTGCCGGCTCTGGCTCGGGGCGACTGAAAGTCTGGTCTTCCAGGCGTTCTTGCCCATTTATTACATATTCAAATACCCTCGATAGGATGGGCTGAAGTACCTTTGATTCTGGTTCCATCACCTGCAGCTGGGAAAAAGGAATGGCCGGACCGCCCGAATCATCGAGCATGGTCATTCTATATAGCCTGTGATAACTTCCCCGCATGGCATGATGGGTGAAGTACTGCCAATTAAAATAGGAGTCATTCCCCACCAGAGTTTGTGCAAACTGCTTTACAAATTCATAATAATCTTCATCGCCGCTGGCCTCGTAGAGTGAGAGGATCCCCAGCATGGTGCCCCCATTGGCATAGTGCCAGTCGCTATATGCATCCCTAAGGTAAGAGTTGGTTTCCGGGATAATCAGTTCACGCAGCATGGGTACCTCCTCCGTGACCCAACCCACCGGCTGATCCCCCTGCTGATAAAAGGTCCTGAATCCCGATTCGGGTGGAAAGTGGTGATCGATGGCATTGCCCTTAGCAGTAACCCATGGTCCGTTAATCAACCAGTGGGTGTTTGGGGTTGTTTCTGAAACCGGCAGTGCATTCACAAAAGCCTCTTTTGCATCTAACTTATCTATGGGAAGCATAAGTAGAGAGACAGGTCCCCCGCTACATTTCACTAAAACCTCATTTTCACCTGCTTTCCACTGAACGGGAATCCGTTTCTGGAACCGATACCGGTTGTAGGTGTATTCCTGGATATGAAGCTCCTCTGAGCTTTCCGACAGAATCTCACTGCCATTCAGGTATAGCTTGATCTGACCTTTAAACGAGAGGCCCAGTAATCCCGAAGTCTCCTTTTCAGATTCAAGCCTGCCATAGGCATAATAGGCCTGATCGTTACCCAACAGGGTGGTGTGGTCGATGGTAAACCGGGTAATCCCCCCATTAAAAGCAAGTGGAACCAGTTGGGTCTCAAAAGAGGTTTCACGAATAATTTTGTCGGCAATTTTTCGTGTGGTTTCAAGTACCTCTGCAGGCTCCTGGGCCAGCAGGCCAATTGCTGAAATTGCCAGTCCGGTTGCAATTGTGACACTTCTGAATAGGGTTGTTCGGATCATTAGAAACAGGGTTTTTAATCATACAGGTTCACGGGGATGGCCGAGGCCCAGAAGGTACTTGCCATTCCGTTCTCCCCCACAGGCCAGTTTGAAACCAGGATCGCAAGGGTGGCCGGATTTGGCTCTCCCTCAAAAGTGAACTTAAGAGAGTAGCCATCAGAAGAGTGCTCTTTAAGCTTCAGGTCAATACTTCTGTTTACATCTTGCAGCCTGAACAGGGTGGAAGAGACCGAGGCTCTGTCCAGGGGGGAGGAATACCAGAGGGTCAAATGATGATCCTCCAGCGAATACCGGGTAATCCTGGGCATCTCGCTGAATGGGATCTCTACCTCCGGACTTACGAAGCGGAAGGGAGGGCCTTCAATCAGCTCCCCGTTGTCGTAAGCCCCCACATCGGGTGCTTCTCCAAGAAAGCCCATGATCAGCCCTTCAGCGGGTGTACCCCGATCCTTGCAGGGAGAGTTGTCCTGCAAGCGGAAATCGTTGTTGTA
>JAOZUK010000166.1:2324-7388 GCA_029938715.1 Bacteroidales bacterium
ATCTTAAAAATGGTCCAGCCATCTTCAGAATCCGGCAGGCTCACAGCCGTGTTACCATAGATGTAGATCTCTCCTCCGGCTACTTCCGTGATAGACACAAAGGCGTGTCCATTGATCATCTGGTTGTGGTAGAAATGGAGGTTGCGGGTATGGATTTCAGGTTCAAGCACATTGTCGGAGGTATTGATGATGGTATTCCGGTATATTTCCACATTGATGCATGCCAGCAGGTCCCTGTTCCCATCATTGATCTGTGAAAGTCGGAACGCATTGAATGTATTCTTGATCAGGTTATCCCTCATAACAATCCCTCCGCTGATCTCGCTTCCCTGAAACAGGCTCCCGTTGTAATGGCGATGCACTCCATGGTGGATCTCATCCCAGGAGTAATCGCCTGTATGCGTCCATACGCGCTCGTCCTGCTCCCAGGTGCAATGTTCGATTAAAAAATGGTGACACTCTCTTCCAGTGGCAAAGAGGGCCCGTTTTCCGCCAGTCAGGTTGCAGTTTCGGAGAGAGAGGTATGATGTGTTTTCAGCACGGATCAGATCGGTCCAGCAGTTTTTAATGGCGAAATTCTCAATGGCGATCCATGCGCAATTCTGTAATAAGAAGGCGTGATGCCCCAGGAACATCCCAGGTTCGGTCTGTCCATCGATGATGCTCTGCTTCTCAGCACCTCTTTGAATCCCGGAAATTACGATTGGACGGTTCTCCTGGCCCTTAACCTCTTTCAGTACAAAGGGCCCTTTATAGGTTCCGGCAGTGAAGAGAATCGTGTCTCCGCCCCTGGCAGCGTTGAGGATTTCATTGATTGCCAGAGTCTCCATGGAGGGGCTGACCTCCCGAATGGCGGCCCGGGCATTTCCCATCCAGAGTCCTGTCAATCCAGCTATTCCCAACATAATGAGCTTCCCTTGCTTTCTAACCAGTGAGGACCCTGGAGCATGGGCTTTTTTCCTGGCTTTATGGGGGGAGAAGGCCACCTCTTTAGTGGAACGCATACGTTTTTTCTTTGAGTAGGAATTAAATGAGAGGTAAAAAGCGGCCCAAACGATGATAAGTACAATGGGCAAAATCATGTAACTGTTCATATAGATGCAGGAAAAAGTGAGCAAGCAGCTTTCGGAAGGATCGGCCGGGTTATAAATCAGATGGATGCTCCTTCCCACATCATACTCATACCCTGATGGACCATAGGCCCTGTGGGTTTTGCCATCCGCCTTAAACTGTACTTCACTTACATACCGGATATCTCTTTCCCCTGCAATATTCTCATGAACGATCATGGTAAAATCGGTAACCGTTCCTGTGGCCCTCTCTCCACCTGTGATCAATTTCCATTGTCTGGAGAGCGGCAATGCGAGTATCAGCAGACAAATCCCAATAAATGTCCATTTGCTAATGCTATAGACTTTCATGTTGCATATTCAATACCGAAACGCTAATTTAGTGTAAATTCTTGCCCGTGCTAAGGATCTCTACCCTGATCGTTACATTGTTTCTATTGGTTTCAGGCCTGTGCGCTCAGACCGAATCAGATTCCATTGAACTCTCCTCTTTTAGAAAGGGGAGGAGCCTTGTGGGATTAAGTGGTTCAATATCATCGTCCTACATCACCAACGCCAATGCTTCCAATGACAATTCCCAGTTAGGAAACCTCTATAATTTTAATATCAGACTTGGAAAGTTTGTAGCCAATAAGAACATGTTAGGACTGGCGTTTCTGGCTTCCAGGACCCAGATGATCGGGTATGTCAATAACAAGGCCGAAGTACTGGGTATAGGCCCCTGGTACCGGCTCTACCTGGGGAAGGAACCAAATATTGCATTTTACCTGCAGACCGATTTATTGTATTCAAACTACTATGGAGAGTCTATAGGTGTACAAGGGTTAATCACCATTGATGAGAACCTCGACGTTGCCGGAATACGGGCATCACTTGGTGTGGGATTAAGCTATGTGATGGGCGACCGGGCTTCATTTGATGTGGGATTTGAATACAATCAGGCCCGTTACTGGGGAGTAATCAGCGACAACAGTTTATCTCAGAAGCATGATATTGTACTTGACAGGGGTGGATTTGTCTTCTCATTTGGCTTTAATGTGCTGTTTAAAAGACTGAAGCAACATGATTAAAAGATTCGACTGGATACTGCTTTTTTTAGTCGTGGCCACAGTCGCACGGGGCCAGGAGGATGAGGAACATCTGTTCAGAACCGATACTTTGGAGGTGAATAAGAAGGTGCAGATCATCGGATTACCACTTCTGTTTTATACGCCCGAGACCAGCTTTGGAGGAGGTGGAGGAATGCAGCTGTTTTTTAATAACCAGCGCAACCTTTACAACAACCGGGTTTCCAATCTTTTTGCCAGTGCCATCTATACAGTCAACAGGCAGCTCTCGATCAATCTGAAACCACAGTTCTACTTTTTTGACGGAACCATGTATCTGGAAGGAGATTTCCTCTACAGGATCTACCCCAATTCATTCTGGGGAGTGGGAGGGAATACTCCTGAGCAGGACGAAGAGAGGTATAACATGGAGACCTTCAGTGTTCGCATTGCACTGGTCAATCGCATTCCCCCCTCTCTAAATTTTGGGTTTGAATATCAATATGAGAATCATGTGATGCTTGAAGTTGCTGAGGGTGGATTACTTGAAACTGCGGGTGTTGTGGGTGCTGATGGGGCCAGGACTTCCGGTCTCTCTTTTGTGTTGGATGTGGACACCAGGGATAACATATACTCCACGCTGGGTGGAACTTTTTTATCTTTCAAGGGTGGATTTTCGGCAAGGACATTTGGGGCAACCCATGCCTATAACAAATATCTTATCGACCTGAGAAAATATTTTGTGATTGGGGGGAAGCATACCCTGGCCACCCAGGCGTACCTTCAGTCAGTTTCCGGAGATATACCCTTTCAAAGCATGTCCTGGCTTGGAGGACCTGAAAGGAACCGGGGATACTTTAAAGGACGATATATGGACCGCCTCTATGTGCTCCTCCAGGCAGAGATGCGTTTGAGGGTATGGTCGCGACTTCATATAAATGGTTTTGCCGCACTGGGCCAGATTTCTAACGAGGGCCTGTTTATGTATCCCAAATTCAGCGGGGGCGTCGGATTGCGATTCCAGCCGCTCAAATCAAATCCAACACTTATACGATTTGATTTCGGTGTGAACCAGTATGGAGGTACGGGTGTTTACTTCGGAGTGAACGAAGTGTTCTAGGGCATTCATACTTCAGTACAGTCATCAAAAACAAATAACTAAATTGAAACTCTATTCTTAAATCATTTCCCATGAAAAAAATTGGATTACATGCAGTACTGGTTATGGTGTTGTTTATTTGCACCGGGACCCTGTCCGGAATTGATCCCAACGACACCAGGCTGCTGGAACAGCCTGCCATCAGTCAGGATCACATTGCCTTTATATATGCCCACGACCTCTGGGTGGCAAATGCCGATGGCACTCAGCCCAGGCGCTTAACGGTCGACGAAGGGGTTGAATCCCGACCCCATTTCTCACCCGACGGGAAGCATATAGCATTCAGTGCTGAATATGACGGGAATACAGATGTATTTATCCTTCCGGTGGAAGGGGGGATCCCCAAAAGACTTACGTGGCATCCATTTCAGGATTTAACCTCCGGTTTTACACCCGACGGAAGCAGTGTACTTTTCCTCTCCCAGCGCACAGTTTTTTCCGGACGGTTTTCAGAATTATTTACCATTCCCCTGGAAGGAGGCTTCCCGGAGAAGTTGATTATCCCCAATGCGTTTCATGCCACCTATTCACCGGATGGAACTTTTATGGCCTATACCCCCTTCCGTGATGCTTTCCGGGAGTGGAAAAACTACCGTGGAGGAACCATGTCTACCATCTGGATTTTCTCCTTCGGAGATCATTCCAAGACCGAAATTCCAAAACCCGAGGGTGGAAGTAATGACATTGAACCCATGTGGATTGGAGATGTGATCTATTTTTTAAGTGACCGCAATGGAGAGTTTAATCTGTTCTCCTTTCATACTGGTACCAAAGAGGTGAAGCAACTGACCCGGTATGATGATTTCCCAGTCATCAGTGCTTCTCATCATGGAGAGAAGATCATCTATGAGCAGGCAGGTTACCTGCATACATTCAATCCCGCCAATACGTCCAGCCAGAAGCTCACCGTGGGTATCGCCACAGATCTACTGGAGTTGCGCTCACGTTACGTGAAGGGCGGAGGGTATATCAGATCGGCCCATATATCTCCTTCGGGTGCCAGGGCTGTATTTGATTACAGGGGCGAAATCTTAACTGTCCCGGCCGATAAAGGCGATCCCCGCAACCTGACACAGACCACAGGAGTTCATGAGAAGTATCCCTCGTGGTCAGCCGACGGCAAAAATGTGGCCTATTTCTCAGATGCATCCGGAGAATACATGCTTCATATTAAATCCCAGGATGGGAAGGGAGAGGCCAGGGCCATTCAAATGACAGGAACCGGCTTTTACGCAGATATCAGATGGTCGCCCGATAGTAAGTTGATCACCTGTGTTGACAATGGGAGAAACTTTTATATCCTGGATGTGGCTTCCGGAAGCATCACGAAGATTGATTCAGATGAACTCTACCAGCCCGGACCTTTCCGAAGTTTTCATGGGGATTGGTCGTCTGACTCAAAGTGGGTAGCTTATACCAGGCTGACTGCCACTAATTTCCAGAGGGTGTTCCTCTATTCGGTGGATGAAAAGAGATCCTATGCAGTAACCGACGAATTAAGTGATGCCACCGAACCTGTATTTGACAGGGGTGGAAAGTATCTATACTTCTTTGCCTCAACCGACGCAGGACCAGTGGTCAACTGGTTTGATATGTCCAATGCAGATATGGATATGACCCGCAATATCTATCTGGTAACCCTACAGAGTGAAACCCTTAATCCATTTGCCAGGGAGAGTGATGAAGAGGAAGCGAAGGAGGAGGAATTGGAGGAGGATGCTGCAGATGCAGATACGGGATCTTCAGATAAAAAATCAAAAAAGAAGAAGAAAGATGAAGACGGAGATGG
>JAOZUK010000166.1:7488-8944 GCA_029938715.1 Bacteroidales bacterium
TATATTAAAAGAGAGGCTGGGAAACGGACCATGCATGCCTATGATATGGAGGAGCGGGAGGACAAGGATATAGCTGAGATGGATATGTATATACTTTCAGCAGATGGGAAGAAAATGCTCTACAGCAAAGATCGGAGCTGGGGTATTGCAGATGCAGGTGCCGAACCTTCACCCGATAAAGGAAGCATCAATACGGGCAGCCTGGAGGTAAAGATTGATCCCCTGGCCGAATGGCCCCAGATCTTTGATGAAGCCTGGCGCATCAACCGGGACTATTTTTATGATCCGGGGATGCATGGAGCCGACTGGCCTGCCATGAAAGAGAAGTATGCTCAATTTTTGCCTCACCTGGCATGTCGAAGCGACCTGAACCGGGTGATCATGTGGATGTGCAGTGAGCTCTCTGTAGGTCATCACCGTGTGGGTGGAGGAGAACAGTTGGGTGATCCTGACAGGGTGTCTGGTGGTTTGCTGGGAGCAGATTTTATGGTGGATAATGGCCGCTACAGGATTTCCAAAGTATTTGAAGGACTGAATTGGAATCCGGACCTGCGTTCACCACTTACAGAACCCGGACTGAATGTAAAAACTGGTGAATACCTGCTGGCAGTCAACGGGGTGGATCTGACCACCGATGTAAACCTTTACGAACCATTTGAGAACACCTCAGGAAAGATTGTCGAGCTTACCGTTGGCCCCAATCCCGATGGAAGCGAATCCAGGGAGATTCAGGTGGAACCCATTGGTAGTGAGTATGCCCTGAGAAACCGAGACTGGGTAGAGGGGAATTTGAAGAAGGTGCATGAAGCCACCGACGGACAGGTGGCTTATGTCTATGTTCCCAATACAGCCGGAGCTGGGCATGAATATTTTAAACGCTATTTCTTCCCCCAGGCCAACAAGAAGGCGATTATCCTGGATGAGCGGTTTAACGGAGGTGGATCTTTGGCCGACTACTACATCGATATCTTGTTAAGGCCCTACCAGTCGCACTGGAACATGCGATATACCAACGATTTGAAATCCCCCAGTGCCTCCATCCAGGGCCCCAAAGTTATGATCATCGAAGAGAACGCCGGTTCGGGAGGGGATATGTTGCCCTATATGTTCCGCAAGTTCAATGTGGGAACCATGGTGGGGAAGACCACCTGGGGGGGATTGGTAGGAACCCTGGGATTCCCAGAATTGCTTGATGGTGGATATGTATCTGCACCCAATGTGGCCATCTGGACCGAGGATGGATTTATTGTGGAGAATGTGGGAGTGGCCCCTGATATTGAAGTGGAGCAAACACCCGCTGATGTGATCAGTGGAGGTGATCCGCAGCTGGAGAAAGCCATTGAAGTGGTGCTTGAGCAGCTCAGACAAAATCCTCCAAAGGAACCGGTGAGACCGCCTTACCCGGTTAGGGTGAGGAAGTAGAAAGTATAAAGTAGAAAGTATAAAGTAGAAAGTA
>JAOZUK010000456.1 GCA_029938715.1 Bacteroidales bacterium
AAATGTAGGCATGTGAACTACCATGGAATCCATAACGGCGAATCTTATTTTCCTGGTAATACTCATAGGGCAAGCCGTAAAGAAATGCATACGATGGCAGGGTAGAGTGGAATGCGGTGTCGAACACAGCAACATGTGGAACTGTATCGAAAATCTTCTGTCCAGCTTCTATACCAGCCACATTTACAGGGTTGTGAAGGGGGGCCAGGGGACTCAAGGACTCAAGTTCCGCCAGAATTTCATCATTTATCACAACCGCTTCGCTAAACCGCTCACCACCGTGAACCACCCGATGTCCCACAACTGTTATCTCGGAAGGATCTTTTATGACACCATTGTCAGCGCTGGTAAGTTCATTCAATATTGCTTTAAAAGCTTCCTCATAGCCGCCTCCCGTAAGATCCCGGACAACTTCGCCAGACCTCCCCTTATGGACAAGTCGGGTACCCGGAATTCCAATACGTTCTACCTGGCCGTTTGCTGTGTTTGATTCGTCTTCGGAATCAAAGAATGAGTATTTAAGAGAGGAGGAACCACAATTGATTACGAGAATTTTTTCAGGTCGTTCTCCTTTCAATTGAAGGCCATACGGATCATCACTTTCCTGAAAGGCAGCTCTTGCCTTATCGGGATCAGCCATTATGTATTTTAATCGTTCAATAATAGTTTTTGATATGTGATTCACCGCAGCCGGTTCGATAGCAATAACCGATTGAAAAAGAGCAACGGGAATTCGAAGCACCAGGCTTTGCTTTTGAGCAATAAAATCAATTATATTCTTATCTCCACTCATTAAAGCCATCTCCCCAAAAGTATCACCGGCCTCAATTTTCCCAATTTCTTTGCGTAAGCCGCCTTCGCCAACAACCGATGCCGACAAAGTGCCTTCCAGCAATACTCCATAAAAGGTAGCATCCTCCCCGAATCTGACCACTGCTTCGTTATAACCATACGATTGTACCCGCGAGCCAGTCACAATTTTTTTCAATTGTTTATCGGAAAGAAGCTTAAAGAGACCAACCTTGTTTATGAGAAAAATCAATATCAATTTGTCGTTCATCCTTTTGTTTTTATTTGCAAGATCATCCTTAATATGCTTCAAATTCCTTTTAATAATCTACCGAAGATATCAGCTCCGGTGATGATTCGTTTTATATCTGTATCCCATAAAAGGACCATGTCTTTATCAATAGGTTTATCAGAATAAGCATCGATGTCGACTCTCAATCCTTTTATGATTTCACCCAGATCAGTATCTTTATCTCTGATTATAAGGGGAACATGGCAGTATTCTTCAATTCCTTTAAATTTTTTACTGAACAATACAGAACGAATAAATCTATCTGTATCTAATGCCAGAACGGGTTCATCTTCTTCATTCGTAAAGATCACCCATTTCTCGCCTGACTCATTTATTCTCTGAATAAAAGGATTATCCGGGTTTTTATCATATGCTGGATATACCAACTTACCTTCTTTTGTTTTTAATCTGATAATACTGTCGGGATTGATCTCCTCACCTTCCTGAGAAGCTTTCAAATCATCTATAGAGAGGAAATTGATTGCTCCTGTACCTTCAAGATGATTAATTTCGGTGGTCTTGTCCTCTGTATGTTTTTTGAGATATAGTTTTATGTTTTTCTCAGATATAAAGTGAATGGAGTCTTCCCCTAACCATGCATCCAAAAGAAGTGCAGAAGGTTTTGCAAGTGGGTAGAGGATAACCTGATAAAATCTCAAAGCAGGGGTCAGCAGAGAAGCCATTTTCAATGCATTCCTTGAAAAATAAGCCTGAGGTACTATCTCACCGAATAGAGTAATCAGACCAGTTGAAAAGGCAAATGAGATTACACCGGCCATTACAGAACCAGACAATAGAGTCAACAAAACATTGATACCTACATTGCCCCATAAAATGGTCGTCAAAAGAAAATTGGAATCCTGACGCATTTTCAGAACATTTTTTGCTCCGCCTTTTGGAGATGTTGTTGCTTCAACTTCAAGACTCAGACGGGTTAAACTGAAAAAGGCAAGATTCAATCCCGAGAACATCGCTGATTGAGTTATGCAGATAGCAATTCCAATCCAGATAAATAAATCTCCCATAGTTTATGATGGTTAATTACTGATAATAGCTTAAGGGGCTGCATTTGAGTTAGTTAGACGTCTAGCGCAGATACGACGCACGAAAATTACATAGAATATTGGATATATTCAAAGATTCATCTGTAACGATTTCAATTTAGACCTATGGTTGGAAAAAAGTATAAGGTTTTTTAAAAACCTCAGGAACATTGTAGCCTTTTTGTTGTTCTTGGAATATGTTTCTTTTTTATCATGAGAGCAATTTACTATTGGAAATTAAAATAAGCAGGATAGCGCTATGAGCAAAAAGTATTTAATAGTGGGTGGTGTTGCCGGAGGAGCTTCAGCAGCTGCCCGATTAAGAAGACTGGGCGAAGAAGATCAAATTGTAATGTTTGAGAAAGGGC
>JAOZUK010000457.1 GCA_029938715.1 Bacteroidales bacterium
TCTGCATCGATGGTTTTCACCATGCGATCCATCCGACCAATTTCGACCTTCATGGCCTCCTCGTCCAGGTTGATACGACCGGCTATTTCTGCCGAACTTACTGTACGCATATAGCCATACAGACGAAGCGGATCCATGTTATTCTTCAGTGCCTCGATGGCGTTGTAGTCTTTGGCATGGTTCTTTGGAAGCAATGAAGCATCGAGGATATTCATCAGGTTGGTATAAATATCCATTAACTCTGTTTCGTACTTCCCTTTGTTTAATTGATATTTCTCCTTGAGAAGTACACCGGCATTATCCACCAGGTAGGCATAATCGCGTCTACCCTGCTCATACTGTTCCCTGGTCATGCTAATGGGAAGCGCCTTTGAGTCATAGAAGGTCGTCTTCATCTGCTCGATATACCAGTCAGCCGTCAGGTAACTCAGGTTCACGATCCGTACATCT
The DNA here is from genome assembly GCA_029938715.1 of Bacteroidales bacterium. GTDB lineage: Bacteria > Bacteroidota > Bacteroidia > Bacteroidales. The sequence continues at coordinate 451 of JAOZUK010000457.1, forward strand.
GTACGTACCCCTTCAACCTCCTGGACATACCAGAGGGGGAAGGTATCGTTATCGCCATTGGTAAACATGATACCGCCCGGTAAACAGGAGTTCAGGAAGTTTCGGGCAAAGGCGGGTGCTGTATAGCGATGCGAACGATCGTGATCGTCCCAGTTCTCTTTGGCCATAATTCCGGGGACCAGGATTAGTGATACTCCTACAAGTGCACCGGCGGTTACCACCCTCTTTTTACGCTTGGATACCCATTCAATCAATCCGGCTATTCCAATACCAATCCAGATGGCAAAGGCATAGAACGATCCCGAGTAGGCATAGTCGCGCTCCCGTGGCTGAAGTGGATACTGATTCAGGTAGACCAAAATAGCCAATCCGGTCAGGATAAACAAAAGGCCAACGACCCAAAAATCCTGATTGTTTTTCTTATAGTGGAAGAATGCTCCCACCAACCCCAGCAAGAGGGGAAGCATATAATATTTATTATGAGCCTTGTTATCAACGATGGAGGATGGCATGGATCTCTGGGGGCCCAGCCTGGTCTGATCAATAAACTTAATTCCGCTGATCCAGTTTCCCTTGGTAAGTTCCCCGTGACCCTGGATGTCGTTCTGACGCCCGGCAAAATTCCACATGAAATATCGCAGGTACATATATCCAATCTGGTAACGGAAAAAGAAGCGCATGTTCTCTCCAAAGGAGGGTATGGCTATGGGTTTGGTACGGTCATAACTGTATCCGCCCATCTGGCTCGGAACCGGATTCCCCTGAGCATCTCTTCTTACATCATAGAGTTTTGATTCATCAATCTTTGCCCAGTACAGATACTCATTGGCATGTCTCTCCTGTGTGCTCCACATCCTTGGAAAAACTCCCTTGGCATTGCTGTCGTAATTATATTCCCGGTTCTTGTCCACCGGATAATAGGAATCTTCGCCCTTATAATAACTGGGTTTGGCCTGCTCAACCCCCGTGGGCCTGGAGTTAAAAAATGCACCATATACCAGAGGATTGGAGCCGTACTGCTCGCGGTTCAGATAACTCAGAAGCGAGAAGACGGTATCAGGATTACTCTCATCCAGCGGGGTATTGGCTGCCGAGCGAATCACTATAATGGAATAGGATGAGTAACCGATAACAATTACAAACAGGCTTAATATAATGGTGTTCCACAATACCTTGCCTTTATTGTGGGTATAATATATACCAAAAATAATCGCACCAAACAGGAGGATGGCATAAACCACCACTCCCGAATTGAAGGGCAATCCCATTCCGTTGACAAAAGCCAGCTCAAACTTTCCGGCAATGGCCGTCAGGCCCGGGATCAACATGTAGTTTATAATACCCAGAATAGCTACCGAAACGGTCAAAGCACCAATAACCCCCTTTAAAGTGGGCTTGTACATTCTGAAATAGTAGACCATGATGATGGCAGGGATCGCCAGCAGGTTCAACAGGTGTACCCCGATCGAAAGACCCATCAGGTAGGCGATAAGTATGAGCCAACGGTTTGCCCCGGGCTCATCAGCAATATTTTCCCACTTAAGAATGGCCCAGAATACTACGGCAGTAATGAGCGATGAGGTGGAATAAACCTCAGCTTCAACGGCAGAAAACCAAAATGAGTCGGAAAATGTATAGGCAAGGGAGCCTACCAGGGCCGATCCGAAAATTGTGATCATGGCCACCGGACTTTTGGCTTCATCTGAGGAATAGAATTTCTTAACCAGGTGTGTAATGGTCCAGAAGAGGAATAGAATGGTAAAAGCACTGGCGGTGCCCGAAAGCACATTCATGGTAAGGGCCACCTTGGTCACATCGCCTCCTGCAAAAAGGGTAAAGAAGCGTCCCAGCACCATAAAGAAGGGTGCTCCTGGAGGATGCCCCACTTCCATTTTATAGGCTGTGGCTATAAACTCACCGCAATCCCAGAAACTGGCTGTGGGCTCGATGGTAAGCATGTAAACAATTAGGGAGATCAGGAAAACACCCCATCCAAGAATGAGGTTATATTGTCGGTACTTTTCCATTTATTCAGTGTGTA
>JAOZUK010000458.1 GCA_029938715.1 Bacteroidales bacterium
ATTTGTATGTGTTTGTACCAGTTTAAGTTACTTCACATTAAAAGTAAAATATTACACTGATTTACATGGTTTTGTATAAATACTGGCACCAAAATACAAAAGGAAAACCTAGCCAGACACACTCAATGGAACACTACCAAAAAACCAGAAACCAATTATAATTCCTGTAGCTAGGTTTGACTCCTGAACAGATCCACGACCGGGTGCATGATTTCTATTCCGAGTCGATATCCGCACCACGGAAAGCTACCTGGCATCATTTGACCTGAATACCAAGCGCGAATGGAGTCGGAAACTACTCGACCTTTAATCCGGAATGAAACATGCTCCCAGAGGATTTTCATTGGGTGTCTGCTATAATTTAATAATTTGACTCTAGCGCAGAAAGGTCTTAAATTGCAGTAACCAAATACTACCCCAATGCCCAATAAGCCAAACAAATTATCCCAATTCTGGCAAGAGTTAAAAAGACGTAAGGTTGTACACGTTATCACTGTCTACGCTTCTGCTGCATTTGTCATTATCGAACTGATCAATAACCTGGCTGAGCCCTTAAACCTTCCTCCCAACTTACTTACTATCGTGGTGATAGTGCTGGCTCTTGGATTCCCGCTGGCCATAATACTTTCATGGCTATATGATGTGACCTCTGAGGGGGTCGAGAAAACCAAACCCATCGATGAGCTTACTGAAGGGGAGAAAACGGTGGTCCCCAATGCATGGAAGATAGCAACCATTGTTAGTTTTGTAGTGATTGTTGGATTGCTCACTTTTAACATCATTGGAGGCAGCAATAGTTTGAAAGCGGGTGATATCCAATCCCTGCTTATTCTTCCTTTTGACAATTTCACCGGCGATGATCAATTGGATTATGTCGCAGCCGGAATGCATGTAGCTCTCATCGGTGATATGGGACAGATCAGCGCACTGCGGGTCATCTCTAAAACTACAGCCAGTGTCTATAAGACAAAGGATATGTCATTACCCCAGATTGCCGAAGAAATTAATATGGGGGCTGTGGTTGAACCATCTGTGATGTGCTATGGTGACAGTATTTGTATTCAGATCAGAGTGATTACAATGTATCCCGAGGAAAAACAACTCTGGGTAGCGGAGTACAAGGAGGAAAAAAGCCAGATCCTGAACCTATATAGTAAGATCACCAAAGAGATTGCGAATGATCTAATGGTGGAATTAACTCCCCGGGAAGAGCAATTACTTGCCAAATCAAGAACAGTTGACAGGGAGGCGTATGATTCATACTTGAAGGGGTTAAGTTACATGGAGGATATGAGCAAGGAAGCGGTGTACAAAGCCTTGGAAAATTTGAAAAGTGCTATTGAGAAGGATCCTGAATGGGCACCTCTTTATGCTGGTCTTGCGAAAGTCTGGATGGTAATCGCACAAGGAGGTTATGTATCTGCTTCTGTTGCCTATCAAAACGTCTACGAATACCTTGATAAGGCGCTTGAACTGGATCCGAATATTTCTGAGGCTCATTTTATAAGCGGCATGAGTGCTTATTTGTATGAATGGAATTGGGACAAGGGGGAAAAGGAATTGTTGAAAGCCTTGGCTATTAACCCCAACGATGCCCTATCAAGGATCTACTATGCACATCTGATGGTTATTCTACAGCGGCCCGAGGAAGCATCAGCACAGGGTCGCCTGGCTATTGAACTGGATCCATTGAATCCCTTGATACAATTATTATATTCAGGAGTATTATTAGGTATAGATGATTGTGAGACTGCCCTGGCTCATTGTGAAAAAGTAGTGGCTGTTGATCCTGAAAACGTATTGGCCAACGTCGGTATTGGACTGGCAGCTTTTCGTTGTGGGGATTACAACAGGTCATTTGAAGCAGCAAAATATACTTTACCCATTGAAGAAAATGTCTTTAAAGAGATTGAGAGGATTTTCAATGAGCAGGGTTTTGTCGCAGCATATGAAGAAATAGCGCTCCAATTGGAGGTGTTTACAGAAAATAACCCGATTGGACACATTACTTTGGCTATCACATATATTTATGCGAATAAGCCGGAAAAAACTATGGATTGGTTAGAAAAAGGATTTGAACAACGGGATCCCTCTATGCCATATATAGCCACAGGATTTTATAATCTTTATCCATTGTTTAGCAATCCCAGGTTTATTGACATTGTTAAGAAAATGAACCTGCCCCTTCCAAACAGCGAACCAATATCGACTCATTAAATGCATAAGCTATTTCCCCCGGCTTAACGACTAGGGTGGAAAAACCGGAACCTTTGACCATCCTTCGTGTAGATATAGAAAAGTGGTAGTTCACACCGACCTTTTTATCTTCAGAGGACTTTATCGAAAAAATCTATTAAAACAATGTGTAAGCTGCCCTATTTCGGTAAAAACCTGGCACAAACCTGGCACCAAAGAAAAAACCACCTACAAAAATATTTGTAAGTGGTTGATTTTCACTGTGGGCCCAGATGGGCTCGAACCATCGACCCCC
>JAOZUK010000459.1 GCA_029938715.1 Bacteroidales bacterium
CAGATAAGGTCATCATGCTCGAAGCCGATGACAGGTATGGAAAATTTGAGTTTCGCCCTCTCGAACCCGGTTATGGTATTACCGTTGGAAACGCCCTCAGGCGGATCCTGCTCTCTTCCCTGGAAGGGTATGCCATTTCCAATATTAAGATCGATAGTGTGGAGCACGAGTTCTCAACCGTTACCGGAGTAATCGAGGACCTTACAGACATAATATTGAATCTGAAGCAGATACGCTTCAAGAAACAGATCGATGATGTAAACGACGAGAAAGTTGTTGTCACCATTACCGGTCAGGATGAATTCAAAGCAGGAGATCTGCAACGTTTTCTCAGTGGATTCAAAGTACTTAATCCCGAATTGGTTATCTGTCACATGGAGCCAGATGTAAAACTTCAGATGGAGGTTTCTATCAGCAAAGGACGCGGGTATGTACCTGCTGATGAGAATAAACCAGCTGAGGCTGAATTTGGGGTCATCGCTGTTGACGCCATCTACACTCCTATTAAGAACGTAAGGTTCAAAGTCGAGAACTATCGTGTGGAGCAGAAGACCGACTACGAGAAACTGGTGGTGGAGATTGAAACAGACGGATCCATTCATCCCAAGGAGGCTTTAAAAGAAGCAGCCAAGATTCTGATCTATCACTTTATGCTCTTCTCCGACGAGAAGATCACCCTCGATACCGACGAAAAATTCGCCAACGAGGAGTTTGATGAGGAAGTTCTGCATATGCGTCAGCTTCTGAAAGCCAAACTGGTAGACCTGGATCTCTCCGTAAGGGCCCTTAACTGCCTGAAAGCAGCCGAGGTAGAGACCCTGGGCGACCTGGTGAAGTTCAATAAGAACGACCTTCTGAAATTCAGGAACTTTGGTAAAAAGTCGCTCACCGAGCTTGAAGAACTTCTTGTCAATATGAACCTGACTTTTGGGATGGATACAAGTAAATACAAACTGGACAAGGAATAATTGTAATGAGACATAAGAAGAGTTTTAATCACTTAGGGAGAAAGCCTGCACATAGAAAGGCCATGCTTTCCAATATGGGATGTTCGTTGATCAAGCACAAGCGGATTGAGACAACCACAGCCAAGGCCAAGGCCCTCAAAAGGTATATCGAACCATTGATTACCCGGTCCAAGGACGATTCAACCCATGCCCGCAGGGTGGTATTTAGTTACCTGCAGGACAAGGAGACTGTATCTGTGCTTTTCCGCGATGTGGCAGCCAAGGTTGGAGATCGTCCGGGAGGTTACACCCGCATCATCAAACTTGGACACAGGTTGGGTGACAATGCCGATATGTGCATCATCGAGCTGGTTGACTTCAATGAGACCATGCTGGCCGAAAAGGCAGCCACCAAGAAATCCACTTCACGTCGCCGTCGCGGCTCCAAGAGGAAGACCGAGGCAGTAGCGGAAGAACAACAGGCCGTTGTTAAAGAAGAGACACCCGTTGCCGCAACCGAAGAACTTGAGGCATCAGAAGAACTTGAGGCATCAGTTGAAGAGGACAAACCGAAGGAGGTGAGCGAAGCGAAGAACGAGGAGGTATCGGAGGAGCCAGCAGCCAAAGAACAACCTGTTGCTGCAGTTGATGCACCTGCCGAACAAGTTGAGGCATCTGCTGAAGAAGTTGAGGCACCTGCCGAAGAAAAGCAACCGGAGGATCTGAGCGAAGCGAAGAACGATGATAAAGCTGAAGAGGAAAGCGACAAAAAAGATTAACTATATATAAACGTGACATCTTCTTAAAAACATCGGGGATAAAGTGATTTTAAAGCTTTGTCCCTTTTTTTATATGATTTCTTCGGGATTTATTATTCGCAAAGTGGTTATTTGATTTATCAAAAAACCGAGCCTGCGAGCTCGGCATAGTCAATCCCAGTTTGCTCATAACATATCCCTCCGAAAAATAAAAAATTTACAAACCAATAAAATTTAAGTATCATGGGACAAATCGTAGATATTCATGCACGTGAGATTCTTGACTCACGAGGTAACCCCACTGTTGAAGTGGAAGTAACCCTTGCCAGTGGTTTTGTAGGACGCGCCGGTGTTCCTTCAGGAGCCTCCACTGGAGAGAATGAAGCACTGGAATTGAGGGACGGAGATAAGGACCGTTACGGGGGAAAAGGTGTACAAAAAGCAGTCGATAATGTAAATAACGTAATGGCTGAGAAACTGGTAGGAATGGATGCCCTTGACCAGGTAGCCATCGACCAGAAGATGATCGAGCTTGACGGTACAAAAACCAAAAGCAAACTGGGTGCAAATGCCATGCTGGGTATTTCTCTTGCAGTAGCCAAAGCAGCAGCCATGTACCACGATATGCCTTTGTATCGTTACATCGGTGGTGCCAATGCCAAACATCTGCCTGTTCCAATGATGAATATTATCAATGGTGGTTCCCACTCCGATGCTCCCATCGCATTCCAGGAGTTTATGATTCGCCCCATTGGAGCAAGCAGCTTTAAAGAGGGACTGAGAA
>JAOZUK010000460.1 GCA_029938715.1 Bacteroidales bacterium
CCCCATCCAAGAATGAGGTTATATTGTCGGTACTTTTCCATTTATTCAGTGTGTAATTCGTTTAAAAAGTATGCAAAGATATAACATTTATGGGTTTAAGCGGAACCTCCAGGGTACATCCTTCCAGGGTTCGCCCGCATAATCAATACCCACACGCGGACCGGTGGTATAATCTGGTTGCTCCCTGCCCTCTTCAATCCAGATGCGATTGGAGTGTGCCAGGTCCTCTCCGTAATAGCCCTTATTCACCTGCAGTAACCGAGTTAAACGTCCCGGACCACTGGCTTCCCGAAGCCCTCTGAAAAGCACAGCCTGGGGCACTCCCTCCACTGCAGTCACCACATTCATCATCCAGTACATGCCATAAATCAGGTACATATATATATAGCCCCCCTCCCCAAACATCACTTCGGTACGGGGTGTTCTCCCTTTGCTGGCATGACAGGCGCGATCCTCCCCACCCCTGTAAGCTTCAGTTTCACTTATAACATAAATGGATTTTGTTCCATCTGGCCACACCCTTACCAGGTGCTGTCCCAGGAGGGAGGGCGCCACCTCCAGAACATCCTGATTGTAAAAATCCCTATCCAGTCGCTTACTCATTGCTCTTCCATAGGTTTCTGCGAAGCCATGGAAATTCAGGGCCAAACAGAAACAGCGAGTAGAAGAAGGATACAAAGGCAACCCCACAGGCAGTTTCCAGTGTATCTTCATTTAACATGGATAGAAGAATCAGGATCACAAATCCCACGGCCAGGAAGGATCGTCCCCTGCCGGCCAGGAACAGTGGACCAACCATGGCAAAAATACAGATTAGCAGGCCAGGGATGCCAAAGGAGATGAGGAAAGTCAGATACTGGTTATGTGCCCGCTTTCGCCACTCTTGGGATAGAGGCGAATTGGTAGAGTCATAATGGTCCTTGAAAGCTGCTTTCACGTCGCCGTTCCCCACACCTATGAGCAAGTTTTCTCTGGCAATTTTCCATCCGGCATCAAGGTAAAGGAAACGCTGCACCACCGATTTTTCGTTGGGTCCAAATCCCATCCTGTAGCGGTCGATCTCCCAGATCACTTCATAAATCCTGGGGTACAACCGGAAGCGCTGCATGTAGATGTAGTTTGCCGTTCCAAGTTCAATGGCCTCGGTCTCTGCTTTAGTTAATTTCTTCACGCCCACAGCATCTTTCCTGTATCCTTTAGAGGTAAGGAACCTGATGAGCGTCCCCCTAATGGAATTCCCATTGGTGGTCTTTCCACCGCGGTAGGTGATATCACTTACCTTGTTCCATTCACGTTCAAGCTCCTCATCACAGATATACAACCAGATGTAATGGCCATTCTCCACTTCCGCGATCTGGGGATAGTTTTTATATCTGTTTCCCTCCACGGTATGGGTATCCAGTTCACCGGGCTTAATCTCATCTATGGTATAGAACTTATTAATGGAGTGCCCAAGGTATATGATGGAAAACAGGGGAATCATAACCACGGGAACAAATACCATAAATCGAATGGTCTGATCACGAATCTCAAATACAACCCTGCTCAGAATAAAAAAGGCCACAAAAAATCCAATGATAATACCAGAAAGAGATTTTAACAATACCAGGAATATGGGAAACCAGATGAGTCCAACCAGGTAAAAAATGCGTTCAGCCTTCGATATAGAGTTTGTCAGCACAAACAGGAAATAGACAACAATGAGCAGTGCGAGCACGATCATCAGCGAAAAACGAATGTGGCTCATGAAAAGGGAGAGGTCACGGTAGCCCTCCACCTCTCCCGGTATCCATCCCACAAGTTTCATTACCGAAGCAATTGAAGCAGCAAACACACCCAGTGTAAAAAGCAGGAGAATAAAATGGACCTGTCTCTTTACCAGTGTAACTGAGGTGGCTAAGATCACAGGTAGGGAAAGTAGTGGTAGCTTGATCTTCAAATCCTTCATCCCGTAAGCAAAATCCTCTGACCAGATCATTCCAACCACATGCAGAAGGAACAGCAGAAGGAGCACCTGTAAGGCCCTGTTTTGTTTTGCTTTTTGCCACTTCTCAATGAAACGGCCTTCTACCAGCCAGTTCACGGCCAGTATAATTTGAAACATGGAGGTGGTAAAAATGGACAAAGGAAGGCTGGCTGCAAGTAAAATCAGGGTATAAAAATACACCTGCTCGTGGAATGTTTTTCGGGTTAGTTCCATAGGATGAACAGCAGTCCTATATATGATAACTGAAGCTAATTGATTCTATTGTGCAAAATATAGGTTTTTATGCAATTGCCTGATGTTAAATAACCACCTTTGTAAGGCATAAAGATCAAAGTACATTTTTTCAACAAGGATCTATTCTATCTGCCTGATTTTCAAGGCGTCAGGTTTTCAATAAATTTATTGTTGATATCTTCTTGTTTTAAGAAAATTAATTGTATTTTTGCGAACCATAAAATTAGGCACAAAACTGAATAAAAGTGAATACATTAAGTTACAAAAC
>JAOZUK010000045.1:0-9948 GCA_029938715.1 Bacteroidales bacterium
TACCTCAAATGGGACCCACAAAATGAAACCGTCATTGAAAACTAATCAGAATCAACATCTATGATGACCAGTACAAAATCACTTCCTGGTCCGGTTGACCAGGGCATGAATTCGGGTGTTTCGGTTACTTCATATTCACCAATTATTACAGATTTCCCGGACCTGGGGTTATACCAGGATGCTTTTACTTTCCGGGCATTCAGTTTCGACAGATCTAATTTCATTGACCTGCCTCCAGGCGTGTAGGCCAGTAAAAACCCTCCTTCCCGATCCACTGAGCAAACCATATACTCAAGTCCAAAGGGATTATCATTCAGAATAACAGATTGGTCATTTACCATTTGCTGCCATGTGAAAGAAACCAGCAGCTCCTTCATATATTGCATATGGGTTGAACCGGGAAGGCTCATCGCTTCTGACCAGTCAGTTCGCGCCTGGATCACAGGCTCTTGTCCTGCACTGTACATCTGCCAGATATCATTGCAACCATAGGTATATCCTGCTGCACCGGAAAGCATGGTCCAATAAGCGCTTCTTCGAACATCAGCATCATTCAGCCAGAGGCCTTGATCAGTGGTCCAAAACCTGTCCGGGATATTTTCATAAAGAGGCTCTCCATTGACCACCGGCCTTGTTGGGGTCAGGCCTCTGCCTTTCTGAACCAGATCATAAATATTCACATTCCTGTCGTGCCCCGACTGAAACATATCGATAGCCAGCCACTCTTCATTAAAAAATTCAGCCGCGGTGGTTCCTCCTCCCATAGGATGGTAGGAGATTAAATGTTTCGTATCAGCCTTCCTTATACCTCTGGCCATTGCGCGAATAATCTCGCGGTGCCTGTTATTTTCCGGATTCCGGTCGCCACCCAGTATCCAGATAATATTATTCTGATCTATATACCGTCTGGCAAGGATCTCTCCATAGATTTCAGCATTATCAGGGGTAAATATCTCCGGTCCCACTCCCCATTTTTTATTGAATTTATCACCCCAGGTTGGAAGAAGTCCAATATAGAGTCCCAGGTCCTGAGCCTGCCGGATTACATGATCCACATGCCTGAAATAGCTCTCGTTGATCTGTGTGGGATCCTGGTTGATCAACGGCAAGTCTCCGTTCCTGTTTGGAGTAGTCAATCCATCGAGCTCAGCCAGTATCACCGTTTGAATTACAGTAAAACCTTTACCTGCACGATCCTTAAGGTAGATCAGAGTCTCTTCTTCATTGAGTCGGTGCAACAACTCCCAGGCTGTTCCCCCCAGCCAGAAAAAAGGTTCCTGATTTTCGGTGACCAGGTAGTGATTGTCCTGGCTGATTTTTAGCAATGGAAGTTCCTGGGCCTGTGCAATTAGAACAGAGGCTATAAGTACAAGGCAAGCCAGTTTTATTCGATTCATCTGTTTTTGATTTATTTTATCCTTTCGAAGATAGGGATTTCATCCAAATATTACAGTGATAATGCCTTGCAAACTAGTTGGATGCATATATGTAAAAAATAGATACCTTAGATTTTTAGTGCAATTCCCTTAACCAGGAGTCACAACATAAAAAAAGAACCAATATTATGAAAAATACACTCCTTCTTTCCGGGGTCTTCCTTTTGACCTTTTTAATGCCACTTCAGTCCCAGGAAGATGTTAATCTATTTGATTTCTGGAAGTACTACAGCGATTCGGAGAATGCAATGTATAAGAGCTCCTGTACTTTAGCTTTCGGGCAACTTCAGAAAAGAAAAGCTGCAATTGAGCAATTATCTACACCTGATGACTATTTAGAAAGGCAGAAAACAGTAAGAGGTAAGTTACTTCAGCTTATAGGTTCATTCCCCGAAAAAACGCCATTGAATGCACGTGTAACAGGAGTGATTGAAAAAGAGGGTTACAGGGTTGAGAAGGTTATTTATGAATCGATTCCGGGATATTATGTGACAGCAGCCCTGTTTTTGCCTGAAAAGAGAAAGGGAAAAGCACCTGCTGTTATCTATGCGAGCGGGCATACCGCAAATGGGTTCCGGAGTGAAACCTACCAGCACATCATTATTAATCTGGTAAAAAAAGGTTTCGTCGTACTGGCATTTGATCCGGTAGGACAGGGAGAACGTCTTCAGTATTATGATGAAAAAGAGGGTAAATCCCGTTTTGGTCCTACAGTTGAGCATTCCTACCCAGGTGCACAATGTTACATATCCGGGTATTCACCCACCAGATACTTTATCTGGGATGGGATCAGAAGTGTTGATTACCTGCTCACCCGGAAGGAAGTTGATCCGGAAAGGATCGGAATGACCGGAAGATCGGGTGGTGGTACACAAACAGCTTTTACTGCTGCCGTTGATGACAGGATTTTGGCCGCAGCCCCTGAATGTTTTATTACCAGTTTGGAATATGTGCTTAAATCAATAGGGCCTCAGGATGCCGAACAGAACCTGATCCATATGATCAGTGCAGGACTGGATCATGCAGATCTACTGGAAGTAAGGGCACCCAAACCCGGTTTAATGATCACAACTACCCGGGATTTTTTCAGCATTCAGGGCGCCAGGGAAACCTTTTCCGAAGTGAAGCAGTTCTATAGCAGACTGGGAGCTGGAGATCAAATGAACATGGTTGAAGATGATGATGCTCATGCTTCAACCAGAAAGAACCGTGAAGCCATGTATGCCTTTTTTCAAAAGTACCTGGACAATCCCGGCAGTCCGGTTGATATGGATGTGGAGATTTTTGAGGAGGCAGAGCTGTGGACAACAGAGACCGGTCAACTGGCAACTTCACTGAAAGGTGAGACCATCTTTACTTTGAACAGAAAGATTGTAAAGAATCAATATGCAAAATTAAAGGTACTAAGAGGAAAAGAGGATTTTGAAGATCACACCAGAAGGGTAGAGAATGAGGCGAAACAGTGGTCGGGATTCAGATATCCTGAGCATTTTGGAAAGGTTCTGTTTTCTGGCCGGTACGTAAATAAGGGCTATATTCTGGAGAAATACCTGATTCAGGGAAGTGGTGATTATATGTTGCCTGCAGCCCTGTTTATACCTGTTGAAAAGCGTAATGATGAAGTAGTTCTTGTATTGGATGAGTGGGGCATGGAGCACGCTGCGGGAAAAGATAGCCTGATGGTACATTCAATATTGAAACAGGGCAGTTCTGTATTGCTTTTTGATCTACCGGGCATTGGCAGTCTGGGACCTGGCTATTTGAGGGGGGATGCCTATATTGACAATACTTCTTACAATCAGTGGTTTGCAGGAATTTTAACGAATAAGTCAATTGTAGGAATGAGGGCTGAAGATATCCTCAGAATCAAACATTTTATTGAAACCGGAATTGAAGATTATAAGACCATCTCTGCCCTTGCCATTGGAGCAATCAGCAGTGAACTGCTTCATGCCGCCGTATTCGACACGACCATTCAGAAAATATGCCTGGTTCGTCCATTTCTTAGTTTCACTGAGATTGCGCTGGAACCGGAATATAAACCGTCGTATATTCCGTCAACAGTTGCAGGAGCAATCGAAGCGTATGATCTACCCGACCTCATGGCGGCTCTATGTCCCCGGAAAGTCCTGATCATTAACCCTCTTTCAGGTAGCGGAGCTCCTGCTGGTAACAATAAGAAACAGTGTGACCTTACCTATCCCAAAATTGTATTTACTCAAAAGGGTGTTGAAGAAAATTTCAAGCATGTTGTTGCTGAAGAAGGCCAGCCGGTTTACGAGCAGATCATAAAATGGTTAAGGTAGAATGCAATCCCAAATATCTACATATACAAAAAAAGATTTCAAGTCATGAAAAACTTCATTTCAATTCTATTATTGACTGTGATTTTTACGGTATCCTGCAGCACAAAATCAGGTAATCCAGTTCAAAAAAATAAGAGCCCAAAGATAGAGTTCATTGACAAATCCTCTGATAACAGGATAGATGTATTGATCGACGGGAAACATTTCACCTCCTATTGTTGGCCTGATCTTGTTTATAAACCTATATTATTTCCAATATTCACTTCAGCCGGCACTGAAATTACACGTGGATTTCCCATAAAACCCAGGACTGGCGAACGAGCTGACCATCCACACCATACTGGTATGTGGTTAACCTATGGAGATGTAAACAGTTCTGATTTCTGGGGAAACGGTTCTAAAGGTTTAGGGAACCAGAATGACAATGGTGGTGTAATTAAGCACATGGAGGTTGAAAACTTATCGGGAGGTAATGGTGAGGGGTCTATGGCAACTGTTGAAAGCTGGACAAATAAATCTGGGAAAGAGCTTCTTAAAGAAGAAACTGAATATCACTTTCTTGCAGATGGATCAACGCGTATTATTGACAGGATAACCACATTAACAGCCGGCGAGAATGCGGTATTGATGCCTGACACCAAAGAGGGTATGTTTGGTATTCGTGTGGCCCGACAACTTGAATTACCTTCTGAAGGTGAGGTTACTCTTTACGGTGCAGACGGGCAACCTACAAAAGTAACGGAGATGTCAAACGACGAAATTTCGGGAAATTACAGGAGCAGTGAAGGGGGAACCGGATTGAATGTCTGGGGTACACGTGCCAAATGGATGGATCTTTATGGGAGTATAGGTGATGAAAAAATTTCCCTTGTTATTTGTGATCACCCAAAAAATCAGAGTTACCCGACCTATTGGCATGCTCGCGGGTATGGATTATTTGCAGCCAATCCGTTTGGTTGGAAAGATTTCACCAAAGGCAAAGAAGAGTTGAATTTTAGCATTCCGGCCGGACTATCTGTAACTTTCAGATACAGGGTAATTATTAGTTCGGGGATTCACCTGGATGAACATGAAATTAATGCTTATGCAGATGATTTCGCCGGTAAGTATTGAAATGGCAATCAATAGTACTGCTCCATGTCTCCTACGATCTCGAGGCCTGCATACCTTCCTGTATCGCTATACAGGACCTCTCCCCTGCGGTTTTTCAGAACCAGCTTTAAAGTTGAAATGATGCTCTCCTTAATATCCCGGTCCATGGCCCCATGCCTGGGAGCTTTTAGTATGCCTCCATCCTGTCTCAAAACCACCACTTCCAGCACCAGTTTCCTACTCCTGAGAACTATCTGCACCTCATCGTCTGTAACACTGAGTGAAGCCACCTTTGACCCATTGTAGGTTGCAAATCTATACACCTTCCCGTCAAGCCTCAGAAAGGAGAGAAAGCCAGGAAAGTACCCTTTTCGCCATGGGATCCGTGCCACCGATAGCATAAACGAGACCTTCTGATCAAGATCAAAATGGTTGGACTGCATCCAAATCCAATCGGTGGGCATGCTTATTCCCCAATCTTTCTCTATATACCCCCGCCCCCCGTCAAAGCTTATGGCTGATCCGTTTACCTGCAGGCTTCCTGTGAGTGTATGTTGCATGGAGACCACTCCATGGTAACACTCCATAAAGGGGACAAAGGCATACCATCCCATGATTCCGGGCGAAAGCAAACGAACCGGAAAAGGCTGAATACCTTCAAAGGAAAGTGCTCCTTTTATATCAAGGTCATCACACTGAATATCCAGAACCAGATGGCTGTCCGAAAATGAGTTGGAGCCAATATCTATTCTGAACTTTTCTTTTTCATAAGTAAAGGATTCAATGGGAAACCGCTTATAATAAGTTTTACCCGTTTGGGCATGGATCACCTGAATAAAACTATGGGTATCGCTTGAGTATGATACGCCCGGGATGACCGACCAGATGTGATTTCCCTCCAGATCTATCAGCTTGAAGTACCAGCCCTCAAAATAGTTATCCCTCCTATTTTGACCCTGAAAAACCGGCGGATTATAGAGTTTTGAAATGAATCTATTCTTAAGCATCTACAAGAAAACAGTTCGTTGCAGGTTATGTTCGGATTAACTCTACTCTTTTAATCCTTTCATGGACAGCTGAATTCTTTTCCTGGCTGCGTCCACTTCAAGCACCCTCACCTTTACATGTTGATGAATTTTTACAATGTCGTTGGGATCCCTTATAAAACGGTCTGCCAGCTGTGAGATATGAACCAGGCCGTCCTGCTTTACTCCCACATCCACAAACGCACCAAACTTGGTAATATTGGTCACAATTCCCGGCAGTTCCATTCCCGGTTTTAGATCGTCTATGCTGTATACCCCCTGATCGAACTCAAACACTTCTATCTGCTCCCGGGGATCCCTGCCAGGTTTCTCCAGCTCTTCACGAATATCTTTTAAGGTGGGCAGTCCAATTTCACCAGCTGCATATTTTTGCAGGTCGATCTGCTTCACAAGGGATTCATCACTAACCAGCTGTTTCAGCTCCACATCCAGGTCCCTGGCCATTTTTTCAACAATAAAGTAGCTTTCCGGATGGACCGCCGAATTATCCAGTGGATTGTCGGCATCTTCAATCCTCAAAAATCCTGCACACTGCTCAAAAGCCTTCTCTCCCATTCTGGGCACTTTTTTCAACTGTTTCCTGGAAGTGAATCCTCCGATCTCCTGTCTGAAATCCAACACATTCTGAGCCAGCACAGGTCCCAGTCCCGATACATAGATTAGCAGATGCTTGCTGGCTGTATTTACATTTACACCCACCAGATTCACACAACTCTCCACCACCTCATCCAGACTCTTTTTCAGGCTCGGCTGGTCCACATCATGCTGGTATTGTCCCACCCCGATGGACTTGGGATCGATTTTCACCAGCTCGGCCAGGGGATCCATTAACCTTCGCCCAATAGAGACCGATCCACGGACGGTCACATCGTAATCGGGAAATTCCTCCCGGGCAATTTTGGAAGCCGAATAGATGGAGGCTCCCGATTCATTGACCACGTAGACTTCTATATCGTGAGGGAACCGGACCAACCTGATAAAGCGCTCGGTTTCCCGGCTGGCCGTTCCATTGCCAATGGCAATGGCCTCGGTCTTGTACTGCTGTACCAACGAAGAGACCTTTCTGGTGGAGCCGGCACGATCCGACTGTGGAGGATGTGGATAGATGGTTTCGTTATGCACCAGGTTTCCCTGTTCATCGAGACAAACCAGCTTACAACCGGATCTGAATCCCGGATCAAGAGCCAGAACCCTCTTCTGCCCAAGGGGGGAGGCCAGTAACAGCTGACGAAGGTTATCGGCAAAAACTTTGATGGCTTCCTGGTCAGCTCTCTCCTTTGATCGTCCTTTGTATTCGTTCTCAATGGAGGGTTGCATCAGTCGTTTATAGGCATCCCTCACCGCACCAGCCACCTGCTGACCCACTTCATATGGACTTTTGACAAATTGCTCCTCAAGAGCATCCATCACCCTTCTTTCGTCTGGTTCCACAGAGAGTCTAAGGAATCCCTCATGCTCCCCCCGGCGCATGGCCAGTATCCGGTGACCCGGACACTTTTTCAAGGACTCACTGAACTCAAAATAGTTCTTAAACTTCTCACCCTCCTCCTCCTTTCCTTTGACTACTTTTGAAGCAACCACTGCACTCCTGTCGAAATGATACCTCACGGTTTTGCGGGCCTGCTGGTTCTCATTCACCCATTCAGCAATAATATCTCTGGCCCCCTGCAGGGCATCGTCCACATTGTCCACCTCCTCATTCAAAAAGGAAGAGGCAGCCTTCTCCACATGCATCTCCTGCTGTTTCATCAGGACCTTGGCCAGTGGCTCCAGACCCTTTTCGCGAGCAACTGTGGCCCTGGTTTTCCGCTTGGTCTTATAAGGAAGGTAGAGGTCCTCCAGTTCTACAGGATCGAGACACTCCTCTATTTTCCTCTTTAACTCAGGGGTAAGTTTCTCCTGCTCCTCAATGGTTTTCAGGATATAGGTCTGCCGCTTTTGGAGCTCTTTCAATTTATGAAGCTCATCCCTGATCTCAGTGATCTTCACTTCATCCAAACTGCCCGTATGCTCCTTCCGGTACCGGCTAATAAACGGAATGGTGGCTCCCTCTTCCAGCAGTTCAACTGTATTCTTCACCTGCCTGAATGGAATCCCGGTCCGCTGCGATATTATCTCTTCATAAACAATCATCTCACAAATTTTGGGACATAAAGGTAATGAATGGCAATGCCATGACCCACATAAATTGAATTGAATTTAGTTCATTGTGCTATAAAAGATTAATTTTACTGGAAAGTCAATCCTATGAGTCAACATCTGATTTCACCCTCTATCCTCACAGCCGATTTTCTTCACCTGGAGTCGGAAATTGAAATGGTAAACCAATCTGAAGCGGATCTCCTGCACCTGGATATCATGGATGGAGTATTTGTACCCAACCTTAGCTTTGGTTTCCCAGTGATCAGGCAGATCAAGAAGGTGGCCAGGAAGCCCCTGGATGTTCATTTGATGATCGTGGATCCGGATCGCTACCTGGAAGCATACCGGGATGCAGGTGCCGACTGGCTAACCGTGCATTATGAGACCTGCACGCACCTTCACCGTACCATCCAGAAGATCAGGGAACTGGGCATGAAACCAGCTGTTTCTGTGAATCCTCATACCGATGTCTCTCTTCTTGAACCCATACTTAAGGATCTGAATATGGTACTTATTATGACGGTGAATCCCGGATTCGGGGGACAGAAATTCATTGAGGGTTCCTGGGACAAAATACGGAAGCTGAAAAAGATGATTGTAGAGGCTGGAGCTGACACCTTGATCCAGGTGGACGGGGGGGTGACCCAAGAGAATATCGGAGCACTCATCCAGGCAGGAGTGGATGTATTTGTGGTGGGAAACACCATTTTCTCTGCAGAGAATCCCTCACAGGTTACTTCAAATCTAAAAAATTCGTCCCAATAAATGTATCAACAGAGGAAACCCCGGGATTACAAAAGCCTTTGGATCATAAGTATGTTCATTCTGGCCATTGGTATCGTGCTCACCATCAACCTGGCCATGATTCGTCCGGTGGGATTTGTCCTGCTGGGAGTTGGAGGATTTGGACTTGTCTGGAGCCTTACCAACATGGATAAGTGGAAAGACAAAAAAGATAAAGACGATCAAAGGCGCTTCAACTAAATGAAATCCCCAAATAGTATTTCAGTTTTAGGTATCGACTTGGGGGGCACCAAGGTGGCTGCCGGAAAAATTATTCATGGAGTTCTTCAGAAACAGATGGAGATGAAGATCAATGCTTCCTCTGAAGATTATATGGATACAGTTCTGCTTATTTCAGAGCTGATTGGATCGCTCAGGGATGAATCCACCGAGGGAATCGGGATTGGGGTGCCGGGACTGGTGGACCGGGAAAAGGGAGTTGTATTTGATGTGCTGAATATTCCCTCCTGGAAAGAGGTTCCCCTGAAAACCCTTCTGGAGAATAAGTTCAACATTCCTGTCACCATAAACAACGACTCCAACTGTTTTGCACTGGGAGAATACCAGTATGGGACCTATGCCGGAACCAATGATTTTGTGGGGATCACCATTGGAACCGGAATGGGATCGGGGATCATCAAAAATGGTGCTATCATGCCTGATGCCCACTGTTGTTCCGGGGAGTTTGGGACCATGCCCTACCTGGATGGAATCTACGAAAACTACAGCAGTGGCATGTTCTTCCTCAGAGAGTTCAATCTGAATGGAGAAGAGGTAGCCATAGCTGCGGACAGAGGGGAGTCCTGGGCCATTGAAGCATACGAGCAGTTTGGGATACACCTGGGCAATGCCATCAAAACCATCAAAATGGCAGTGGATCCTGCCCTGATTGTAATTGGAGGCTCAGTGGCAAAGGCCAGCTACCTTTTCGAGGAATCCATGTGGAAATCTGTGACAGATTTCGCCTTTCCCTCAGCACTGGAAGGATTCATGGTGAAATTCACACAAACTCCAAATATCGCTATCCTGGGCGCCGCCGCCCTCTGCATAACCCCATCAACCCACTAACTTTTCCCTATGAAAAACCTTGTAGGAGTCGGTCTGATCGGATCTCAATTTATCTGTTCCATCCATGCCGATTCA
>JAOZUK010000045.1:10048-28710 GCA_029938715.1 Bacteroidales bacterium
TGTAGGAGTCGGTCTGATCGGATCTCAATTTATCTGTTCCATCCATGCCGATTCATTGAAAAAAATCAGGGATGCCAAATTAGTGGCAGTCATGTCACCCACACCTGGAAATGCTCAGAAGTTTGCCAGGGAACACGGGATACCCAATCATTTCACCCAGCTGGACCAGATGCTGGCCCTGGATGAAATCCATTTGGTGGTGATAGGTGCTCCCAACTACCTGCATTGCGAAATTACCCTAAAGGCTGCTGCAGCCGGCAAGCATATTGTGGTGGAAAAACCCTTTTGCATGAACATGGCCGAGGCCGATCTGATGATAGATACCTGCAAAAAGGCCGGTGTTAAGCTTATGTATGCAGAGGAGCTATGCTTTACACCCAAGTACGTCAGATTAAAAGGCCTGCTGGACGAAGGAGCACTGGGGAAGCCCATCCTGCTAAAGCAATCGGAAAAACACGACGGTCCACATGCCCCTCACTTCTGGGATGTGGAACGCTCTGGTGGTGGGGTCTCCATGGATATGGGCTGTCATGCCTTCCAGTTCTTCAGGTGGATGAATAGCAACAACCCGGTAAAGTCAGTCTATGCCCAGATGAGCACCTCTGTACACAATGAGAAGACCAGGGGAGATGACAATGGCATCATTATCCTGGAGTTCGAAAATGGAGTGACCGCCATGGCCGAAGAGAGCTGGACCAAGCCCGGTGGCATGGACGACAGGGCGGAAGTTTACGGTACTGAAGGAGTTGCTTATGCCGACGTATTGCAAGGCAACTCCATACAAACATACAGCCAAAAGGGTGTGGGCTATGCTGTAGAAAAAGCGGGTGACACAAAGGGCTGGAGCTTTACCATGTATGAGGAAAACTGGAATTATGGTTTCCCGCAGGAGATGGAGCACTTTGTGGAATGTGTGAAGAATGACAGAACGCCACTGGTAACCGGAGAAGATGGGAGAGCGGTGATGGAGATCATTTTTGCTGCCTATGAGTCAGCAGGGACAGGAAAGAAGGTCTCTCTTCCATTTAAGACAGATGCGCAAAAACCTATCGATCTCTGGAAGAAGTCGCATAACGGATAATTCATCCCCATGAACATTACCTACTTTAACAATGATGATCACTCTTTTCCATCCAGGTAATCCTGAAGGTAGACATAGCGTTCAGTAAGCGCTCCCCTGGAGGCAATGGAAGCACGTCCAAGCATGCCTGTATCCTCCAGACCAAGCAACTCGGGTATCACATGCTCCATAAGTGCTGCTCCAAAGTCGGCCGAGGCATCCCTGGGCAACTCACCAGGCAGATTATCCACAGCCATAACCGTAACAGACTCATTCTGAAATGGTTTTGTCTCATCTCCAGTAAGGGGATTATACCCATAAAAGGGTTCGGCAATGGATGATGCCCTGATTGTGGGGGCGATGGGGCCGGCTATATCGCAACTGATATCCGCCACAATTGAGATGGCTATTTCATCGCTTTGGAGCTCCTCTCTTGTTAAAAGTACCGGTGAATTGGGGTCCCAGAAGTGACAGGCAATAAAGAGATCGGTTTGCTTTGCAAAAGGTTGAAAGCTATTTTCATACATCCCGGGATGGACCACGAAATGGTCAAAATCAAACTCAGCCCTATCTTTCCGGATGGCATAATGCCAGGGATCAAGACGGGTGTAGATTGCATGATCGAATTCATTTTCCAGAAAACTTGTCGGATCAGTAGACGGGATGCCTGCCATTTCGAGGATTTCTACTGCCCCGCCAGCTACCCTGCCACCTCCCGTAAGGGCAATCCTGACTCTTCCAGGATTTACCTTTTTCAACTCCATTCTCACCTCCGCAAAGTCGTAACAGCTATGCGCCGGCTTCAACCGGAACATTCCCGATCTTAATCCAAGTGCTCGAAGTCCATTGTATGCACCGACCACCCCGGCCCAGCGCCCAAAGGCCACCACCCTGCCCTCAGCTTCATCCGTGAGGTATTCATAATCCACCAGCCTGATTTTTCTTTTTACCACCGCATTCAACAGCTCCCTGTTATAGGGTTGTTTTTTAGCAGTATGAGAAAAGAAGAGGTAGGTTTTGCCAGCAATCAGAGTATCGATACTGACCTCTTTCACACCCATTATTACCCCGCATCTGGAAAGGTCTTCAGATAAAAAGACACCCGCAGCAGCATACTCTGCATTGGAGTAGCAACGGTCATCAGAAGGTTGAACAATGATCTTCAAACCCTTGTGAAGCTTTTGTAACTTCTGGCACTGAATGGGAGTCAGCGGAACACGTTTATCGGGTGGAATTTTGGTTTCACGAACTACTCCTATGATGATCTGTTCCATGCACAAATATAGCACATTATGTGCTCCTGCTCTCTATCCATCCCTCCATGGTTTGACCAAGAGTAACCAGAGAGGAGTATCCCTGCTCAATAGGAAGTTCAGAAGACTGGATACCCACCTGTTTTAGATAAGCCACAAATCCCTGATTAAGCATGCGACCCGATCTCAGAGGAAATTCAAACAGATCGGGAAACACCCGATCATTGGTGGGATCATCATACTCCCTTTTGCAGGCCCTGACCGATGAGGAAAGATAGATCCGGCATCCCATGGGTCTGACAAAATATATGCTGCATGATCCGGCTTCCAGAAAGGGACAGGGAGCCTTAAGGTGCGACTGCTCCTTTAAGGTCTTATTGTGTGTAAGCGGAACTTTCTCCTGGGCCTTCTTCAGGCATTGATCCCGCCTCTCCGTTGTGAAGTTCTTATGAACATATTGCGAAATTTGGAGGAATTCATGGGTTACGGCATAAACGGGCTGATGGCAACACCAGTTACATCCCTTTTTACACTCCGCAGCCTTATCTTCGATAGCTGAACGCCTAAGGAATGCATTCAGCAGGTCGTCCACTCCCCGATGCAAACTCTCTATTCCTGCAATCAGATTTGTGGCATTGACTTGTTCCTCCAGATGCTGACCCGCTATGCGATATCCATCCCGGTAGAAAATGCGATCAATCTCCTTGCTATCCATTTAGTTAAATTGAGTTGAAACAATCTTCTGGGTTGCCTTTCTGTCCGGTTTCATGGAGAGGTTCCTGGGAATCTCCTTCATGGTGATCACACGTTTGGGAATTTCATAAGGAGATAGAAAAGATTTCAGCCTGGTAAGCCACTCCTTTACAGGGGGATCATCCTGTGAAGTCTCTACAACCAGGATGAGTTTGCTACCCAGTCGTTCATCAGGTTCAGAAAGGAGCAGACAATCACAGCCGATGGAGTTTCGGATTTGCTCTTCCAGTAGCTCAGGAATAACCTTGATTCCTCCTGTATTGATCACATGGTCGTACCTGCCCAACCATTTGAAGCTGCTCCCCGAAGGATCGATTTCCACCAGGTCGTTGGTTGTAATGGGTCCCTGAGTAACACCTTTTACATTGACCACCAGGCAATCTCGATGATCCTGACTGATGGTAACTCCGTCAAGGAGCCTGAATCCTGCATCTGGAGTCTCCCCGCTGATGCGCCTTAGTGCAAAATGAGTATAGGTTTCGGTCATTCCGAATGATTCAAAAACAACCGTCTGATTCAGGCAGGCAAGGACCTTTTTTGAAGTATAGCCAATTTCTCCCCCTCCTATAATCAGTTTGGAGATCCTGGACAGGTTATCTCCATGTACCAGCGATTCGTGTACCTGGAGGGGCACCATGGCAGCAAACGAGACCGGTTGACTGAGCTCCCTGAGTGGCCTCCCTGAGGGTTCGGTCAGAATGAGATCAAGCCCTCCTACCAGAGCCCTGACCACCATCATTTTTCCTGCAATATACCTGATGGGCAGACACATCAGCACTCGATCACCTGGAACAAGCTTAAAAAATTCCAGGGTCTTTCTTGCACTCTGCCACATAGATTCCCTGAGAAGGAGATGCCTTCCAGGATCGCCGGTGGTTCCGCTGGTGTATTGTGAAATCTCTCCCTTGGAAGAATCCAGAAAAAGATGGATAAATGAGAGAATTTCCCTTTTCCATTCAGGAGTGCTGTGGTCCGAATCTGCGAGGCGCAGGTCAAGCAACTCATCCCGATCGTATGATCTGCCATCCAGTCGAAAGTTAGGATTCATTTCCATGCTTGCATGTTAAATTCCAGGTATCAATTGCAGATCCCACTTCTTTTGGGGACGGTACCAGAGCCTGTCTCTCTCCATCTCTAAGGGCGAGGAGAGGTTATTGGTGTAGAGTGTGCCCAATCCAAGCCCCTGGGGCATGGTCACATTCAGACAATGGGTCCACTGTGCAATGGCACTTAATCCAACAGAAGATTCAAGCGCAGAGGTAATCCACCACCCTACATCCAGCTTTTTGGCCAGGTCGATCCACTCCTTAGCAAGGCTAAATCCTCCGATCAGTCCAGGCTTCAATATGACATATGCGGGTTTGATTCTATCTAACAGCGAAGCTCTTTTCTGGGTAGATGAAATTCCGATTAGCTCCTCATCCAGGGCAATGGGGATCGGTCCACTGACACAGAGTTCAGCCATCTCCCCGGTTTGTCCGGGTGCAATGGGCTGTTCAATGGAGTGGATCCCGAATTCGGCAAACTTCTGCAAAAATCCAGGAGCCTGTTCAAAACTCCAGGCCCCGTTGGCATCCAGCCGGATCTCCAGCTCATCTACTCCATATTCGGCCCGTATCCCCCTGAGGATCTCAAGTTCAGAATTCAATTCCAGGGCTCCCACCTTCATCTTTAGCACCCTGAAACCAACCTCCAGTTTATCCCTGATCTGTTTTTTCATCTGCCGGGGATCTCCCATCCAGATCAATCCATTGGTGGGAATCCCCTCCAATCCGCTGGTGAAATCGGAGGGAAACAAGAGTCTGGTTCCTCCCCGGTTCAAATCCAGCCATGCTGTCTCCAGCGCAAATGATACTCCAGGCAGATTGGGTAGTTTCCCGGTAGGATCCAGTTCTCCCCTGCTAATCAATTTACAAACATGATCAATCTGGATCTCGATTTCATGGGGATCCTCCACACTGAGTCCAGGAATAAATGAGACCTCACCCAATCCCTTTACACCATCCTCGCCGGTCAACACCAGATACCAGCAGGCCTTTTGATGAAGCACTCCCCTGGAGGTGCCGGCTGGACGCTTAAAACTCAGATTGTGTGCAATATAAGATGCCCTGACCATTAAAGTATAAGACCTAGTCCGAAGGACAATGAAAAGAGCAGGGTAGCCACTGCCAGCTTTTTAAGTTCAGCATTTAGCTCTATAGGAACCGTATTGGTAATCACCTTGTTAATATCCGAGATCAACAGGGGCAATGGCAACAGGAAGATAAGCTGGTAGTAGGATTTAAAGTGCAGAATGGTATATAACACCGCCAGTATCAAGGCTGTCAGCAGAAGAATCACATGATAGGTTTTGGCCCAGGGAACACCCATTCGCACCACCAGGGTATTCTTGCCGTTAGCAGCATCATTTTCATGATCCCTCAGGTTATTCAGGTTCAGCACTCCTGCACTGAAGAGCCCCACAGAAGAGGCTGGGAGAAGAATGCTAAGGTGAAGTGATTGGGTATGTAGGAAATAGGTACCCGCTACACCCAGAATCCCGAAATAGATAAATACCATGATATCGCCGAATCCCACATATCCATAGGGTCGCTTGCCAATGGTATATTTGATGGCTGCAAAGATGGCTGAGAAACCCAGCAGCAAGAAGAGCGAATAGATCATAAAGTCTCCACCTCTGAGTCCAAACCAGATCAAAAGCGAACCCGACACAAGGCTTAAGAACACGAAGAATCCAATCATGATCCGGATCTGTTGCCGGGAAACCAATCCCGACTGGGTGACCCGAAGAGGGCCCAGACGCTTCTCATTATCGGTTCCCTTTTTTGCATCGCCATAATCATTGGCCAGGTTTGAAAGGATCTGAAGAAACAGTGTGGTTAATGAACCGAAGATAAATACCCCCCATTTAAACCTGTTTTCTGCGTAACCCAGAAAACTTCCCAGTATAGTGGCTGAGAGGGCCAGAGGTAAAGTCCTCAGACGAAATGCTTTGATCCATATACGGGTTAAGTTCATATAGAGACAAAACTAATGAATTTCTTTCATTTACAACCTTAAGGCAACCTGGGAAACTGATCCCAATCCGGATCTCTCTTCTCAAGGAAAGCATTTTTCCCCTCCTGTGCCTCCTCGGTCATGTAGTATAACATGGTGGCATTTCCAGCCAGCTCCTGTATTCCGGCCTGCCCGTCCAGTTCCGCATTGAGCCCTGCCTTGATCATCCTCAGGGCAATGGGACTGTGTTTCATTATTTTCTTACACCATTCTACGGTTGTATCTTCCAGCTGATCCAAAGGAACCACCTTATTTACCAGTCCCATTTCAAGGGCTTCTGCCGCGGTATACTGTTCACACAGGAACCAGATCTCCCGCGCCTTCTTCTGTCCCACATGCCTGGCCAGGTATGAGGACCCGAATCCTGCATCAAAACTTCCTACTTTGGGTCCTGTCTGTCCAAACCTTGCATTTTCCGAAGCGATGGAAAGATCACAAACCACATGAAGCACATGGCCACCCCCTATGGCATAGCCATTTACCATGGCAATGATAGGTTTGGGCAGGCTCCTGATCTGACGCTGTACATCAAGCACATTCAACCTGGGCACCCCATCTTTCCCCACATATCCGGCAAAACTCTTTACATTCTGATCCCCTCCGCTGCAGAAAGCCTTATCGCCTTCGCCCGTAAGGATCACCACCCTGATTTCTGCTTTCTCCCTGCATACCACAAGCGCCTCACTGATCTCCCTTGTGGTATCAGGCGTAAAAGCATTGTAGTATCGGGGACGGTTAATGGTAATCTTTCCGATCCCTTCGAAAAACTCAAACCTGATCTCCTCAAACTCACTGAGTGGGGTCCATTCTCTTACCTGCATGTATGCTAATGATTTAGGTTGAAAAACTCCTTAAAGATACGACTATTTTCACTCTCTGTGGCATCCACTTCCAGGATGTCTGCCTGGGTTCCGGACTGAAACAGGTGAGCCATTTTCTCCTCGACCTCCTTCATATGATCTGCCCGAAGGAATACCCTGCCAAAGGCCTGGGAAAGCAGCTCCAGCGAAACCGGGTGGTGTGTCACACTAAACTCCTCAAAAAACTCCATCTGATCGGGTCCTTTCAACAGCCTGAAAATTCCCCCTCCCCCATCATTGAGCACCACAATCTTCAGGTTACCCGGAAAATGTTGATTCCACATGGCATTTGAATCATATACAAAACTAAGGTCCCCCACCAGCAAAAGATGAAGATCATCAGACACCATGGCGGCTCCCACTGCGGCTGAAACCGAACCATCAATTCCTGAAGTACCCCTGTTGGAATAGTAGACCAGATCGTGGCGCACCGGAATTAACTGGGAGTATCGAATGGTGGAGCTGTTTCCAAGGTGAACCACGGTACCTCCGGGAACCTCGGTCAATATCTTCCGAATCACAGTGAATATGGAATATGGAGCATCAGCCAGATATGTATCTGCTCGCTCCGACTCCCTGGATTCAATCTCTTTCCACCTCTCCAGGTATCTGTTGTACCCGGCCCCGTTCCCGGACTCACCAGCAATACCCAGTTCATCAAGTACAGATCTCGGATTCCCCTCTACCTCCATATGTACAGCTCCATTTACCGACTCCAGGAACAGTTTCAGGCGTTTGGAGACCACCTGTCCCCCAAAGGAAATCACCACATCGGGAGCAAGATCCTTTAGCTCCCTTTCATTGGCACCTGCAAGCAGCAGTTCGGGACAAGTAATAAACAGTTCTGAATGCAGATTGGCAATGTTTTCGGCTATAACTACAACATTAAAGCTTGAACTCAGACGGGTTAACAGGGTAGCGATCTCTTCTTCATGGGATCCCATTCCAGCCAGTAACAGTACTTTCTTATGAACCATCTCTGGTATTAAACCCGGCTTATCCTCATTCAGAACAGGCGGGCTCATGGTTTTGGAGAGCTCCGGCAGTGGTTCAGGTAACTTTTCATAGAGGGGTTCCTGTAAGCCAATGTTCACATGTACCGGTCCTGGTAAGGGCCTGGCTGCTTCATCCAGAAGCTGTCCAACCGCAGCCAGAGCACGTTTCAGTTCCTGCCTGGTTCTGAGTTCAAAAGGCAACTGAATGAACCCCTTCGAATGATTGAAATAGGGAGCCTCCTGGTCGATCACCTGATTGTTAAACCGGGAAATTTTTTCCAGTGGCCGGTCGGCCGTTAAAATCACAAGGGGTATGTGCTGGTGAAAGGCTTCCGCCACTGCAGGTGAAAGGTTCAGCACCGAAGTACCCGAAGTGGTTACCACCACCACTGGCTCCCGCAGTTGTCGAGCCATTCCCAGTGCCACATAACCTGCCGAACGTTCATCCACAATGCTGTAACAGGTAAAAGCCGGATGGCTCGTGAAGAGTTGTATCAGAGGTGCATTTCTGCTACCAGGCGAAATAATCACATGCCTGATTCCTCTCCGTTCAAGCAGTCCACCAAGATCAGCTATATGTTGATTGTGCAGCATCAGTGTGGTCAAGGTCTTTGATGTAGGAGCGAAGTATCTTGAGCAGCGACTCAGCTTTCCACCTGGTTTCGTTCCATTCATCGGCAGGATCAGAATCAAGTGTAATTCCACCCCCCACATACAGTGATAGGAAGTTGGGCGTCACTTTCAGGCACCGAAGGTTCACAAAGAGATCAATCTCTTTCCCTTCACTCACGGGCCCGAGAAACCCGGTATAGTAGTCTCTGTCATGCGGCTCCAGGTTCTTAATAAACTGTATGGCATCTTCCTTGGGTTGACCGGCCACGGCCGGAGTAGGGTGCATGGCATCCACAAAATCCCACAACCTGCTGGCAATTTTCTCGAAATCGAGAAAGAAATCGGTACGAAGATGAACCAGGTTCCCGGCCTTTTTCACATAGGGAGAGCTCACCCGATAATCCTTCACCTGAAATGCTCGCAAAACATCATGTATGTAGCGAGTCACATATTCCTGTTCCAGCACCTCCTTTACGTTCCACTTGTTGACATCCATATGCCTTTCAGCAAAAGGTCTGGTTCCCGCCAGAGAGACCGTAGAGACCTTACCGTCGCTAAGCCTGAGCAATGGTTCAGGAGATGCACCTACCCAGAAATGGTCATCACTCTTAAACAAATAGACAAAAGCATTGGGATGCATTTTGCACAGCCGCTGGAAGAGTTTTGGTACAATGGCCATGTGATTTCCATCAATGACCCTGATTCGTGAGAGCACGGCTTTTTGAAAAGCTCCATTGGAAATAGACGACTTAATGGCATCCACCTGTTCCATATAGGTCTCCCTGCCTGTGACCACAGGAGATTCTCCATTCCACACAGGATGAGGCCTCTCTTTGAGATTTGAGATGGTCTCTAACTGTTCATTGGTTATCTCACCGTCATTTACAGACAGATCGGGTTTGATAAGAATGTATTTATGCCCGTTACGTGTATCGAAAGGAGCCATAATAAACCCTCTTTCACTGGAGATATCGCGGATGGATTTCCATTCCACATGACCGGGAGTCGTTTGAATATAGGTAATTGTATGCTCCTGTAGAGGCATGCGAAACGTAACAAAGGGCAAATTCTTGGAGATACAGACTTTGTGTATTTTAATAAGACCTTGATTCATAGTCTTTGTTCAGCGCGTAGCTTCAGAGTTTTTAGGTTTGACACTATTAGTAACACGACTTATGGAAATTAGTTTTCCATCGTCATCTTTTATTTCCACATCCCAAATATGTTTAAAATCAGTTTTAACTGACAGGCTTGCCCGGGCATGCAGGGTGCCCTCCCGGGCCGGGGCCAGATGCTGACCATTCACAGCCGAACCAAGCACATGAAATAGGTCGGGATCAACCAGAAGAAATGAACCGGCACTCCCCACTGTTTCAGCCAGAGCCAGCAGGGCGCCTCCATGAACAATTCCCAGCGGTTGATGGTGCTTTGGATTGATCTTCATGGTGGCCTCTACGGTGGAATCGGAAAAGTCCGTAAACTCTATATCCAGCAGATCGATCAGGGTTCCTTTGCAAATCCTATTTAATTCCTTTGTATTCATTCGCTATTAATGGGACTCAAATATACACATTCCCTCTATTTTTTATTGGCAACCAGGAGCATAACTGAACCCAGAAAGAGAGGTTGTCCACTGGTAACCTCAAATCCAGCTTCCTCAAGGATGGTACCCATCTCTCCCATAGAGTAATAGTTCTTGGAGGAGCTGGCCAGGTACCTGTATGCCTTCAGGTTCCCAGAGATCATCCCACCCAGGTAGGGTAAGATCAGTTGCAGGTAGAGCGTATTAAAGAATCGCCAGAGGCTGCTGTCGGGACGGCTGCTTTCAAGTATAATCAACTCTCCGCCCGGACGCAAAACCCTTGAAATCTCAGACAGGTGCCTGGATGCATTGGAATTTTCATACACCAGATTTCTGATGCCAAATGTGATTCCAATGGCATCGAACCGGTTGTCCTCAAAGGGCATATCACCCACATCCCCTTCAACAAATGCGATGGTTGGAATCTCCTTTAACTCACTGATCCGGGTATATTTTTCACGGCCAACCGCCAGCATATCCGGGGAAAAATCGTATCCCGTAAGTTGAATATTCTCCTGGGCCCTGTGTGCTAGTTCAAGAACGAAGTCACCGGTTCCGGTGCAGAGATCCAATATCTGCTTTGGGCCGGCATCAAGACATTTAGCTGCAGCCTTTTGTCTCCAGTGCCTGTCCCTCCCAAAAGTAAAGATGTGGTTTACCCGATCGTATGATTTATAGATATCTGAGTAGTAATTCTGCAGTGGGAAATCTTCCCGTTTGTCCCCCATATGGCTGAATTCAGGCCCCAAAGTTATTGTTTTTTCACACCTATTCTTCCAATATTAATATTTACTTGCTCTCTAAAAAAATAGTGAAACCCAATTAGGTTCCAAAGGGCTACTGCACTTCAAATGGTGTCGTTGCAGACAACAGATCTCCGTTGGGAGCCACTCCCCTCACCAGGATCACATAGTTGCCAGGGATTGAAGGCGCTCTGAATGTAACCTCATTCACCGTCTCTTTCCCAATGATCACATCGTTCATCCAGAACACTGTATTTCGCATATCGGGAATCCGATCGCCTGCAGTAGGCGAAACCACAAATCCCTTATCCTCAGGATAAAAGGATTGATAATCGAAAAAATAGGAGCCTGGAGGAAGATCAATCCCAGCCATATCTCCACTCTTTGAGGAGATCGATATTAATCCACCAAACGCCACATTCCCTTTTAAATAGATCTCATTAATCAGATCGATTCTGTGAATCTTCTTGGGAGGTAAGGCAAGAATGGCCTCCTGGTCAAATACAGATATATGGTCAATCATTATCAACGGATCGAAAATCCCTATACTGTTGTTGTCACTGTGTATTTTAAGAGAGACCTCCCCTTTTTTCTTTACTACATCCACATTGGGAATCAGGTTAATAAAAACCTCTTCCAGGGTAGGCAGATTTACATAATCATCTATATACATTCTTTGTACCCTGGAGCCGTAAAAGGATCCGGGCTCAATCTTTGCGGTATCTCCGGAAAGCGCTGCAGAGGTCCCATATACATGTGAGAGCTGCATGGAGAGTGCCATACGCGTGGCGATGTTTCTTTCCCATTCCGACAATCCAAACTTTACAGCTGGTACAGGTAGCGGTGAACCATCAAAATCCTGGTCAATCCGAACCTCTATCAAACCGTCTATCCGTGGATCGGGACTCACATAGAACTCCTGCTCTCCGTAACGGACAGGCGTGGAGAGAGCGAACCTTCCATTGGCATCCGTAACTGTGGCAAAGAAGTCGGGATCATCCCCCAGCTGAGTAAAATGGAGGGTTGTAAACTGAGCCACAGTCTGGTCAGGAAGAATTACGGATCCCGACATAGAGGGGCCCTTGCCCAAATCAGGCAGGTAATCGATCCTGAACTCCTCCGCTTCTGCCCCATCCGAAGGAAGGAGAAGTTGTCCCGACAGGGTGTCGATGGCTCCCAGAGGCACCACAGTTATGCAGCAGTTCAACTGATCCAGATAGGTGTTGAGGAGTCCGCTTACCTGTAACCTCACCTCATCGCCTCTGGCATAGATGGAGTTGTCTGAAGAACAGTTGATCTCGCCCTGTTTGTATGCCATGCGTGTTACATTAGCCTCATATCCATTCCCGCGGGTCCCATTGGCTACTTCCATCCGGTTTGGATTGATTATTTTAAGAGGGGTGTAACTAAACGTTCCAGGTCCCCTGTTTCGCATCCAACGTGTATAGCACTTTAGATAATAGAGACCTGTAAGTGTCCCGGATGGGATTTGAAGGCTGCCGGTGCTTTTCCCATCCCTCAGCATGAATTTGCCCTGTGTGACTGCATTCCCCGAAGCTGTGACCAGTTCGACATATAACACGCTGCTCCATTCTTCCGGTTCCACTGCACTTATGGTGTGGTCGGCCCTGAACTTTAAAGATTCACCAACCGCATAGATGGAGCGGTCGGTAAACAGGTTCAAATGCTCTCTTATTTTTCTGGCTTCTGAATAATAGGCCGGGTCGAAAGGTGATTGCCCCCATACCACCTGGCTACTCCCTCCACAAAGAGCACCCAGCCAGAATATCAGATATGTGAGACTTTGCATCCTCATCTCTACCAGTATTCGGGTTTTACGGTGCTGCCACCATAGAGCTGACAATCAAAACACTGATTTGCTCCGGTCATCCAGGGTGGGCCCGGTGGTGGTTGTCCCATTGAAATTCCATAGTAGGGAAATGCGGATCCCAAATCGTCCAGTGAATAGATGGTATCCAGGCGGCATTTGAAATGAGTCACATCAAAATCAAAGGTATTCTCAACAATGATCCGTTTGCTTTTTACCTGGGTGGCATAGAAGCAACCCAGCACCTTCTCATCAGGTCTGGTGATGTTGTATATATTTCCAATGGTACTTGAGGGTTGGGTTTCATACAATCCTCCCCCGTTGGAATTGGTTTTCATCTTATCCCAATAGGTATACGCTTCAGAGGTAAGCGACTGTTGTTCAATCAGTAAACTATACTGATAGGATAACCGGGGGCTCTGGTTAGAAACATAGTTCAGGGCATTCTTGTTCAGGCGATTATCTGCCAGAGCCTGGGTGGAGGCGGTATAGAGGCTGTTGAGCTGTTGTGTCATATAGCAAAAGTTCATTTCATACCCGGGATAAAAGCCATACCCGTGTCCGTCAAAGATCACATCAGCTGAAAAGGGCGAATTGTATTCCCAGGTCTCGGTGAGTATCCATCTGAAACTGCGGGCTTCCCCATCTGCCCCCTCAAGGTTGTTGTAGAACTGAATTCCGTAGTTTGTTACTGCCGGATCTGATGTGCCCTGACTCTGGACTTCATAAAAGATTGTATCTACAGGGGCACAGATAAGTATGGTGTCATATTCCGAACGGTACTCACCTCCGTTGGGTGTCACCACGTAAAGTGAATATGATTTGCCTACCCCCAGAAATGAGCTCTCCAGGTTTACTTCATAGAGACCAGGAGCCTGCTCCTCATATACCCTTAGCTGACCCGATTCATCTTCCACCGTTACCACACAACCTGAGACAGGTCTCACCTCAGGTAAATTATAGGGCGCTGAACTGGATACAGTTACATAATGAAACCCGGGCTGATCCGTCACTACTCCACTGATAACCAGAACATCCTGGGACTCATTAATCTCAGGTTCGTAAGGCTCAATACAGGAACCACATACCAGCAGCAGCAAAAGGACAAGATGGTATCTATTCACTGGCATAATTTCCCAATTTAAAGTTCCAGGACAGAGTGACAATCATCTGTCCGAATATGGAGAGTTTATATCCGTTGATCGCCCCGTCTTCATTCTGAAAATAGACTGAATATGCATTTTGCCTGCCGGTCACATTATAGAAATTCAACATCCAGTAACTGTGAAAGAGCTTTCTCTCTTTCAAATTTCCTTCCAGGTTCAGAGAGAAATCCAGGCGGAAGTAATCGGGAATGCGATAACTGTTCCGGTCCGAATAATCCACATATTGCATTCCCTCCACATAGTATATGGAAACAGGAAAAGTAGCAGGCCTGCCTGTCATATAAACCACATTGGATGAGAAGCTGAGTCGCCTGTTCAATTTAAAGTTTGCCACCACGCTTAAACTGTGAGGCCGGTCATAATTGGATGAATATGGATTTCCTTCATTGATGCTTTCACCTGGAAATGGAGATCGTATCTGCATAAATGATCGCGAATAACTGTATGCCAGCCAACCACTGACTTTTCCTGCTCCCTTTTTTATCATGGCCTCCACACCGTATGCCTCCTGGTCTCCCTGAAGAGTTAATGTTTCTGTGTGAGGTGTACTTATAAAACTGGCTCCGTCCTTATAGTCCACCACATCCGATATGGATTTATAGTAAACCTCAAGTGAGGTACTTACACTCCCCCTTGGAATATCCAGATAGTATCCTAGTGAGTACTGATCCACAAAAGGTGGTTTAATGTGATAATCACACAATTTCCACTGATCGGTGGGTGAGATGGCAATGGTATTGCTTAACATAAACATAAACTGCCTGACCCTGTTGTAGGAGAATTTCAGGGAATTATTGGGACCCATCATTAGATTTACAGCAAACCTGGGCTCCAGACTGGTGTATGTGCTCGACACTTCATTCTGTCCAAAATAGAGCGTATCATTCACATTCCCTGGCTCCATGGGCAGATTCTCTCCATAGAGCAATACTTCATCGGGGCCCAAGGATTTATAAACCGCATAACGAACTCCCCCATAGAGTGTCAGCCATGGGAAAAGGGTGATTTCATCAGCGAGGTAGGCAGCTGCCTCTACTCCATTTTCGACACCCAGTTCGACAGGGACCCTGAGGGATAGATCGCCCCATGGTTCAATAGTGCCCCTGTCAAGGTCGTAATAGATGACATTGGCTCCATAGGTGAGCTTATGTTTGCCCAGCGACAACCACGACAGATCAGCTTTGGCCTCATAGTGTTTGATGCGGTAGTCCTGAGTGTAGGCTTCAGATTCGACCTGCCTGTCAATGGTGCTAAACTGGTATTCACCGTATACCAGTGCAAATTCTCCATTCATCCTTGTGCCCATACGTCGCCTGACATTCACTGATCCTCCCATGTTTGAGTAGGCATAATCATTGGTGGTTCCCAGGGTAAACTGGTCCTCACTTACATATCCAAAGGCTTTAATCAGTGTTTTATCATCTGGTTCCCAGGTAAAAGCTCCGGCAAGGTCGTGAAAGCTTGCGCTGCTCTCCCTGAGAACCGGATCTTCCAGCTGTTTTAATATCCAGTCTGAATAGGTGGAGCGTGCGGTAAGAATCAGTGCAGCCTTATCTTTAACTACCGGTCCTTCCAGTGTTAGATGACCTGTAACCGGACTGATCCCGCCACGGGCTGTATATTTATTCATATTTCCCTGGCGGGTTGAAATATCAAAAACTGAGGCCAGTCTGCCCCCGAAGGAGGCCGGAAGGTTACTTTTGTAGAGGGTGAAATCCTTCACAATATCGGGACTGAATGAGGTGAAGAATCCAAAAAGGTGTGAACTGTTGTATACAGGAACCTTATTGATATAGATCATGTTCTGATCAGCTGCGCTCCCCCTTACATTAAATCCTGCAGCTCCCTCTCCAACACTCTGAACCCCGGGAAGCATTTGTACCACTTTTAATATATCCCTCTCGCCCATCACCACTGGAACCTCTTTCAATATCTTATAATTTAGGCGATCGAAGCCCATTTGCGTTCCCCTCACATTGTGATACCGGTTGGCATGAACCACCACCTCCGTAAGTGATATCACACTCTTTTCAAGAGCCATGGAGAGGTTCCCACCTGAATGTACCTCCAGGTAACAGCTCTTCTCCTCCATACCCATACACTTGAACTCCACCGTATACTTGCCGGGCTTGACTATGATATTGTACCGGCCATCCACATCGGTTGCTGCCCCCTTTTTCAGCTCCTCAAAATAGATGGTGGCACCAATCAAAGGTTCATTGGTCTCCAGATCGGTCAATTTCCCGTGTATGACAGCATTGGATTTACCTTCTCCCTCTCTCGTGTTCCCCACATACAAGGTCTCCAGTATACCGGCTTTTCTGCCATCAATATATTTCTGTTCAGTGGTTGTTATAGAACCTGACTGATCTAAATCTAAGGACTCTTCTACCACAGCTGTCTTTTCTGTGTAGCCAGGCAAAGTGGCTATTATGGGAACCTGATCGGAGAGATATATCTGGTTCGAATTGATCAGTACATAGTTCAGCCCCGCCGGGAGCAGAGTTTTGTCCAGGGTTTGCCTGAGCGAAATATCCTTCCCGGAAGCTGTTACCCTAATCCCTTTGATCCACTTCTCAAGAAAATAGAATGAGGCACCTGTTTGGGCCTCCACCTCCTCCACAAACTCCAGGAAAGGAACATCATAAAACTCTCCATCAAAATGAATATCGGAACCCTGTCCTCTCAGAACAACTCCCCAACAGAGGGAAATCAAGATCGATATGACAAGTTTCCGAATCAATTTATCTCTCTCCCCTCCAGAAGATTACATACGGACTGCATGTTACGGGTTACCTCACCAACCTGAGCAGTTCGAAACTTAAACTGGTTCCTTTTCAGTAAACGCTTGATCTCTTTCTTTTGCTCCTCCGGAAAATATTCTGTAAAATCCTTCCGGCTGTTAAAGGGAAGGATCTCCCCATTCAGATTAAGCCAGAATGAATGCCTGGCATCGGTGAATTGATCCGTATAAGTGGTGTTTCCACTTACAGGCACCAGCCCTTTCTCCCAGAAAACATAGATGGTAAAACAGGCGGTGGGAATTACCTGGTAGTACTTTTCATTTCCCTTGTCAAGGCTCAGTTTCTGAAACTGATGTTCTCCACAGAAAAATGCATCCACCCGATCGAATATGGTAACAACCCGGTTGCTGCCCCCAGAGAAATTCTTATACTCCAGCTCCACATGTTGTGAGTGAATATCAAATTTCAGTCTCACATCATAAAAAATCTCACCCTCAATGGTGATGGAACCCTTCCTGAAATGATTGCTCTGAAAGTATGGATCCCCCTTGCAACGTATATACCGGTTATAGTATTGAAGGCCATTGACCAGATCCTGATCAAGTCCATATCCCATTTTAACCAGATCGGTATAGGTAACGTGCTCAGCCTGCA
Organism: Bacteroidales bacterium; assembly: GCA_029938715.1. GTDB lineage: Bacteria > Bacteroidota > Bacteroidia > Bacteroidales. Next base: position 27,356 of record JAOZUK010000045.1, read on the forward strand.
GCACCTTTTGCTGACCAAAAACAGCCGATAAACACATATGCAAACATAAGACGATTGCTATGACAACCTTCTGCATCATCAGCTTAGCGAATGGAGTGAAGGTAATCCACAACCTGGGTATGCCCTGCCTGTCTGGCGAAAGATTCAGCGTCATCACCATCCACATCCTTCAGGGATAGGTCGGCCCCATATTCAATAAGTATTTTAACCACATTGAGGTTCCCCTCAGCAGCAGCATGCATAAGCGGTGAAAAATGTTCATCAGAATCCACCACATTGGGTTTTGCTCCTTTATCCAGCAGGATCTTTACCGTTTCGGGAAATGGGCCTGTACAGGCATATAAAAGGGCAGTTCGACCCATATAATCACGCTTCTCTAAATCAGCACCCTCCTTCAAAAGCTTCAGAACGATTTCTGAATGTCCGTTAAATGCAGAAAACATAAGTGCAGTATGTCCATCGGGGTCGAGTGCATCTACAATGGTACCTGCTTCTATATATTTGTTTACTTCAGAAATAATCCCATCCAGCGCCGCCTGTCGCAACGACTCCTCCGATGCCGGATCAGCAACTGGATTCTCAGTTAGTAAGGGAGTCACCTTCTCCTCCTGTACCTCCTTACCCTCCTTCCTTATCTCCTTACTTTCAACATTGGCGCTGTCAACTGAGGAGCGATTGCATCCAGTGGACAAAAACAATATCAGGCATAGGACGTTTATATAATAGAACTTACTGAGTGTCATAACAGGGGGAATTTGTGAGCACGTGAAGGTACAAAAGAAATATGGTGTTCAATAAATATCCCATGCAACTTTAAACGCTGATGGTTTTCTTTATTTAATAAACAGACCATGAAAACAAACAGATTAATTGTATTGACCCTTTTCCTTGCTTTAGGAATCACCTCTTGCAACAATTTCAATACAAGCGATGCGGTAGGGTCGGGTGATGTGGTTGCGATGGAGGTGGAGGCAGGTAAATTTACGGGTGTAAGTGTGACCGGAGAGTGCAATGTAGATATCCGGATCGGTGAAGCGGAACCTGTGGTATTAAGTGCGCAGCGTGAAGTACTCGATGTGATGACTTATGAAGTGAAAAACAACATCCTCCAGATTGGTTTTAAAAAAGGAGTTACGGTTAAAACCAATAAGGAGATTAGGGCCGACATCGTCATTCCGGAGGCATCCTATGTGGCTGTTACCGGGGCAGGGAATTTTCACCTTCAAGGTGATGACCAGGATTTACTGGATATCTATATCACCGGAGCGGGAAAGATTTCTGCTTTTGATATGGAGGTGGATGATTGCACCATAAGAATTTCAGGTTCGGGCAACTGTGAAGTAAATGTAGTCAAC
>JAOZUK010000461.1 GCA_029938715.1 Bacteroidales bacterium
TCCACCAATCATGCCTGGAGCGGAGGTGGTTTAACCATCCTTTCTCAGTATGTGGCAGGAGTCTATCCGCTGGAGGCTGCTTATAAGAGCTTCTCGGTAAAACCAACCCTGGCCCAGCTTAACCAGGTATCTGTAAACATACCCTCCCTTCAGGGATTAATCAAAGTGGAGATTCAGAAAACTTCACAATCCATGACTTTAAAAATATCGGTACCTGAGGGTAGTCAGGCGGTTATCCACATTCCAGAAGGGTATAGGCATGTTTCCATCAATGGCTCAGCTTTTCAGCTGGTTGATCCAAAAGAGATGGAAAAGGGAATCGAAATTGCTGAAGGTGAATTTACAATTATTGCAAACTGATAATTCCAATAAACCCATTAAATCAATAATAAGATGAGAACAATCGTCTGGATATTTGGCTTTCTGTTCCTTTTTGGAACTACCTTCTCACAGGTAAAGGTTTATAAGGGAAAGGAGACCATTCCAACCCATCAGCGGGCGGAAGATGTATTAAGTCCCGTTTTTTATACAGGCAGGGGGGTACAGGGAGCTGCCGGCAAGATGTATCCATATCCTGCTCAAAATAACCTGGGAGACGATGTGGTGGATGTTACCTATGAGATGGTCTACCTGGAGAATAAGTACATCAGGGTGACCATCCTGCCTTCTTTCGGAGGAAAGATCTACAGGGTGGTGGATAAAACAAACGGGTATGAGATCATCCACAGCAATACCACCATCAAGCCCGACCTGATCGGAACTCTGGGAGCCTGGGTATCGGGAGGAATTGAATGGTGTTTTCCGCACCACCACCGTACCTCGAGTCTTTTGCCGGCAGATTATATCTTGCAGGAAAATGAAGATGGAAGTGCTACCGTCTGGGTGGGGGAGACCGAGCGTACCAACAGGCTGAGAAGCATTGTGGGAATTACCCTAAGGCCGGGATGCTCCTATTTAGAAATAGAGTACCGCATTAACAACACCACAGAACTAACCAGGAATTTTCTCTTCTGGGCCAATGCATCCATGACAGCCAATAAGAACTACCGCACCTTCTGGCCACCCAGCCAGGAGATTGGAGTAAACCATAACAACAGCGATTTCATACAATGGCCTGTATCTACTTCCGATTACACTGGTACCGATTATTCGGCAGGGGTTGACCTTACCTGGTGGAAAAATCATCCCGATCCCAAATCTTTTTTCTTTTGGCAGGCCAGGGAAGGATTCATAGGAGGTTATGATTATGGAGCAAATGCAGGAACAGTGCACGTGGGTGATGTTTATGAAAATAGAATCTCCAAACTATTCCAGTTCGGGCCTGGTACCAGCGGACAGGCTTACCGGAAGAAGCTGACCGATGACGGGAAGGCCTATGTGGAGCTGATGACCGGAACTTTTTCCAACAACCAGCCAGACTATACCTGGTTTGCACCACATTCGGTAAAGGATGCCACCAATTTCTATTATGGGATCAGAGACATCGAGATGGCCAAAAATGCCAACATTGATGCGGCGGTAACTTTACAGATGCGTGATCCCAATACTCTATTTTATGGATTCAATACCACCCGGGAATTTAGGGATGCCAGGATCAGCCTGAAGTATGGAGAAGAGGAGATTGTATCCAAAACCCTTACCATTGATCCGGCCCATCCATTCACTGCCACTTATTCAGGTGAGAAGGAGATGGATGAATATCAGTTGCATATCCAGCTGTCAGATGCTGAGGGAAATGAGCTGATTTCCTATAGACCGCATAGACTCCAAAAACCAGAGTTACCTGAAGTCCAGGAAAAAGTGAAGTCAGCTTCTGAAATTGAGTCAGTGGAGGATCTCTACCTGGCAGGCAGGTTTGTGGAGCAGTTCTCACGGCCATTCCATAATCCTGATGATTACTACCTGGCTGCTCTGGAGAAATCGCCCGACGATTACCGTGTGAACCTGGCCATGGGCATGAGAAGGGTGAACCAATGGAGATATGCAGAAGCCCTGGATTATCTTCAAATGGCTGCCGATAAATTAGAGGTGAAATATTTCCAGCCCAAGGAAGGAGAACTCTTCTATTACATGGGCCTTGCACAGAAAGCCCTGGGAATAAAAGATAAAGCTTATGCCAACCTGTACCAGTCCACGTGGTATTATGAATGGTTTTCAGCCGCATATTATCAGCTGGCACAAATGGAGGGAAGGGCAGGAAACTACCAAAAAGCACTCGATTTTGTGAAAGAAGCATACTCCACCAACAACAACGATGGCAGAATTGGATTGCTATACGGTGCGTTGCTGAGAAAAACCGGACAGAAAGAGGAAGCATTAGCGCAGATTGACCGGTTGATCGAGTTTGATCCCCTGAACTATGCAGCCTATTTTGAGAAAAGTTTGATCCTGGGGAGAGACCTTCTGTCAGAACAACATGATTTCATGTCTGATCCGGAAAATATCTACCTGGATATAGTTATACACTATGTGAATGC
>JAOZUK010000007.1 GCA_029938715.1 Bacteroidales bacterium
TTCAACACCTCCAGGCTGCACAGATCAGGATTGAGAATAAAACCTATGGAATTTGCAGGGAGACTGGCAAATTGATTTCAAAAGAACGGTTGCGTGCCGTACCCCATGCCACCCTCAGCTTTGAGGCCAAATCCAGGCAATAGGCGTTCCCATTAATGTCTATTACCAGAAAATCCATACTGATTATAGGGTTGATACTACTTGCTGACCAGACACTTAAAATACTGGTCAAGACCAATATGACGCTCTATCAACAGATTCCCATCCTGGGGAACTGGGGAATTCTTCATTTTGTGGAGAACAACGGAATGGCTTTTGGTCTTAGTCTTCCTGGTAGCCTGGGGAAAATTCTGCTTACCTCTTTCCGCATTGTAGCAGTGGTGGGTATTGGTTATTACCTCCGTCATCTGATCAGGCTAAAAGCACATACCGGACTTATTATCACGCTGGCCATGGTCATGGCAGGCGCATTGGGTAACATCATCGATTCGATATTTTACGGATTGATCTTCAGCAGCAGCTCACCCATGGAGGCCTCCAAACTCTTTCCGGAGGCTGGAGGTTATTCCTCTCTTTTACATGGCAAGGTGGTGGATATGTTCTACTTCCCGGTGATTAAAGGAAATTATCCCGACTGGTTCAGGGGAGGTTCAAGTTTTGTTTTCTTCAGACCGGTCTTTAACATTGCCGATTCAAGCATTTCGGTAGCAGTGGCCATCATCCTTTTTAACCAGAAAAGGTTTTTCAGGCATGTTGCCGAGGCTGAACCCGGCCAGGCCGAAGCACCTTCACCACCAGAAGATTGACACTCCAACCACTTTAGGCACCACCTTTTTCTATCGAAGCAAATACCTCGGCTGAACCGGCACCACAGCTGATAATCGATTTCATGCCATTGTCCACTGATGCCCCGGTTTTCAACACCTTCTCCCTGGGAAGGTGATAGATGTTTCCGGAAGTGGGATTGGGGCCCGTAGGAACAAACACCGTGATGATCTCTCCCTGGTCGTCGGTTATAAAGCCCGTCATCAGGACTCCTGAGTTAAAAATATCAACCAGCACCACTTCTTTGAAGAAAGATCGATTTTTTCCAAAAAATTGCTGCACCGTCTCTTTGGCAAGCTTATATCCGGGAATCTTTAAAAAGTACCTGTCTTCTGCTTTGTTCAGAAACACAGACATGCGTGTACGAAAAATCAACCCGATAATAAAAAAGAAAATCAGTATGGCCGTAAAGGTCAGAACATAGAGGGCAAATTTATAATATGGATTGGGGTCCGGGTCCTGTATAATTTTATCAACCAGCGGAGTAAGGTTACGGCCAATCACATTAATGACCCACCTGAACAGCAATATGATAAGTGTGAGAGGAGCAAGGGCCACAACGCCTCCAATAAGGGTGGTTCTGAGAAAATTGCGAAAACGTTTGAAGATGTTGATTTTCATGATGCATTGTTTTAAATTCAACACAAAAATAGGTTTGTTTCACGTAAGCCTGAAATTATAACTCAATGAAAAACATTTTTCTTATCCTGTTTGGTACCCTGATCAACTTCACTGCTTTTTCGCAGCATTCGGAAAGTCAAAGCACTTTTAAGTTTGTGGGACACCGGGGAGCTTCCTACCTGGCCCCCGAAAACACAAAGGCTTCCATTGAGCTGGCCTGGGAGGTAGGTGCCGATGCGGCTGAGTGTGATGTGATGCTTACCAGCGATCATAAGGTCGTTCTGTGTCACGATAAGAATACAAAGAACCTGACTGGCGAAAACTTCAATGTGAGTGAAACCTCATGGGCTCGACTGAGCAAGCTCACCATAAAGTTAAAGGAGTCCAACCTTCCTGAATATGAAAACCAGCCCATTCCGCTCCTGGAGGAGGTTCTGACTACCATCCCCGAAGACAGGATGCTGGTCATCGAGATAAAAACAGGCCCCGAGATTTTACCCTATCTGCATAAGACAATTGATGTACATTGGACCTCGGGGAAAATCAGTTTCATTGCTTTTGATTTTGAGACCATCGCAGCAGCGAAAGCACTCTATCCTGAGGTTCCCTGCTACTACCTCTCCTCGTCTGAAAAGGATTTTAATAAACACCTCGAAGGGGTTGTTGACCATGAATTGGATGGGATGGATCTGTGGCATGCCATAATCACCCCATCTTTAATAAAAAAGTGTAAATCGGCTGGACTGGATGTCTGGTGCTGGACGGTAAATGATCCTCAAGTCGCACGAGAGATGAAAAAGATGGGTGTGACGGCTGTAACCACCGATCGGCCCGCATGGTTAAAGGAAAATCTTTGAATTTGAACTTCTCTGCAAAGCTTAATCTCCTCTACTTTAGCAATAATTCTTCTGAAATTGATTTACTTTGCACCCTGATATTTTTTCTTAAAATAAACCAAATGAAACATATTGTAATTCTAATTATGGCTTTGGCCATTGTATCCTGCACCTCTTCTGTAAATGCTGAAACTGAAACCGACAAACCCTCCAACATCATTTTCCTGATTGGCGATGGTATGGGGCTCTCCGCTGTTTCCGCTACCCTCTATTTTGGAGATGAGATCTCTGAGTTCGCACAGTTTAAGGAGATTGGTCTTATCAGTACCTCGTCGGCCACAGAAAAGGTGACCGATTCTGCTGCCAGCGGGACCGCCATGTCATCTGGAAAAAAGACCTACAACGGAGCCATTGGAGTCGATACCACAAAAACACCCATTCCAAATATTGCTGAGATAGTGGCCAAACTAGGTTGGAATACAGGTGTGGTGGCCTCCTCCACCATCTCTCACGCCACCCCCGCCTCTTTTTATGCCCATATCGATAATAGGGGAAAAGAGGAGGAGATCATTGTACAGCTGCTTGAGTCCGAAATCGATTTCTTTGCCGGAGGAGGCATTGACCTTTTTAACAAGCGTACCGATGGAGCTGATCTGTTCAAGACTGCCCGGGAACGTGGATTTATCATGGATACTACTTCACTGGCTCAACCTGGTTCTCTTCTCTCCGGTAAAAAATATGGATTCTTACTTGCAGCAGGAGGGATGCCCCCGATGCTAGAGGGTCGGGGTGATTTTTTGCCCGATGTAACCAGCCTGGCCATTGAACAGCTTTCACAGGAACAAAAAGGGTTTTTTCTGATGGTGGAAGGCTCGCAGATCGACTGGGGAGGTCATGCCAACAGTGTTGAGTATGTAGTGACTGAAACACTCGATTTTGAGAATGCTGTGGCTGTAGCTCTCGATTTTGCTAAGAAAGACGGAAACACTCTGGTGGTAGTTACAGCCGATCATGAGACCGGTGGATTTACACTGGGTGCTAAGCAGGATGAAGAGAGCGGGTATGGCGACTACAAATACATAGGTTCCTCCTTTGCCACCAACACCCACTCGGCTACCCTGATCCCTGTATTTGCCTACGGACCCGGAGCAGAAAACTTCAAAGGGATGTATGAAAACACCGAGATCTTCACCAAAATGTCGGCATTGGTAAAATGAGACAGCTTTTCTATCTTTTGACGATGCCATAGAAGAGGATCCTGATCAGGTCCTCCAGTATCTCTTCGCGATCGGTTTTATGCTCTTCGCTAAGCAACAGGGGCAATTCCAGCCCTTTCATCATGGCGGAAAAGGCAATGGCTCCGATATCAGAACTGGTGATCTGGAAGGATCCGTTACGCATTCCGTCCTCCAGGATCTCACTCACCAGAAGGCGTTCCTCCATATCAAAGTTCCGGCGGATCTCCAGGATAAAGTCCATGTGTGAGAGGGAGTCTTCATTGAGCGCAGCATAAAAATTCTCAAGGGTTCTCACCCGGTGTAGTCTAAACAGTATATAGGCCTTTAGCCTGTCCACGGCCCGATCGTCCTTCCTGATGGTTCTGTCAAGCCGCTCCTTCAACTCTTCTGCATCCCTCTCAACAACCGCACGGAATATCTCCTCTTTGCTCTTGAAATAGTAGTAGATGGAACTCTTGCCCTTATGGCAGGCCATTGCAATTTCATCCATGGTGGTTTTTTTAAAACCATGCCTGGTAAATAGCTTGCTGGCTACACTTACAATATAATCTCTTACTTCTTCTTTGACTACTACCATGAAAAATAAAATAGCTACTCTATCATAAAATTAAACTTCCTGGTCCGATTCTACAAATTTATAATCCAGTTGCCTGCGCGAAAGATTTGCATTGACTACTTCGATTCTAAGCTCATCTCCAATTTCAAATTTTCTTCCTTCATGACGTCCTTTAATCATATACTCCTCCTCGTCAAACTCATAAAAATCGTCTGCAAGGCTCTTGATGGAGACCATTCCTTCGCACTTGTTTTCTACGATCTCCACATAGATTCCCCAATCTGTCAGTCCCGACACCACTCCATCAAACACCTTCCCTATCTTGTCCTGCATAAACTCCACCTGCTTGTATTTGATGGACGCCCTCTCGGCTTCAACCGCCCGCCGCTCCATTTCAGAAGCATGCATGCACCTCTTTTCATAGGTCTCTGCATCTTTCGATTCACCCTGTTGCAGGTAATGGGCCAGCAAGCGGTGTACCATCAGGTCGGGATAGCGCCTGATGGGTGAGGTAAAGTGTGCATAATCTTTAAACGCCAGTCCGTAATGCCCGATGTTAATAGTGGAATAGCGTGCCTTGGCCATGGACCGCAGGGCCATCATCTCCACCACATGCTGTTCTTTGCTGCCATTCACCTTGTCCAGCAGTTGATTTAGGGCTGAAGAGAGGCGATGAGCCGACTGCTGGGGATTTAAAGTATGCCCGAATTTAGTGATGAAGCGGGTAAAAGAGTCCATCTTTTCCGGATCCGGCCTATCATGAATGCGATACACAAAGGTTTTTCCCACTTCCTTTTTCTTTATTTGACCTTTGGCCTCCCGGGGTTTAACATCATTCTCATATTTACCCCCGCGACTGGCATAGGCAGCCACCCGTTTATTTGCAAGCAGCATAAACTCTTCGATCAACCAGTTGGCCTCCTTCTGGACCTTGAAATAGACCCCGGTGGGTGTTCCATCTTCGGCCAGGTGAAACTTTACCTCGTCGCGTTCAAAATTAATGGAACCATTTTTAAATCGTTTTTCCTTAAGCACCTTGGATATCTCATAGAGTTTCAGCACTTCGGCTTTTAAATCGCCCTCACCGGTTTCAATGACCTGCTGGGCCTCTTCATAGCTGAATCGCCGTTGGGAATGGATGACGGTCCGACCGAACCACTCATCCAAAACCTCTCCCTGCTCATTCATTTTGAATACCGCCGAGAAGGTAAGCTTATCTTCGTTGGGACGAAGTGAACAGACCCCGTTTGATAATTTTTCGGGAAGCATGGGGACCACCCGGTCTACCAGATATACCGAAGTAGCCCTGTCATATGCTTCACTGTCCAGAATGGTTTTTGTTTTTACATAGTGCGACACATCGGAAATGTGAATGCCCACCTCCCACAACCCGCTTTCCAGGGGAAGTAGAGAGAGTGCATCATCAAAGTCCTTGGCATCGGCCGGGTCAATGGTAAAGGTGGGTGTCTTCCTAAAATCCCTCCGGTTCTTGATCTCTTGGACAGAGATCTGGTCAGGGATCTTTTCGGCCGCAGCCTCCACCTCCTCAGAAAACTTGATGGGCAACTCAAACTCGGCCAATATGGAGTGCATCTCAGTATCGTTTTCGCCAGGATAGCCCAGTATATCGACAATCTCTCCAAAAGGATTTTTCACCTTTTTTGGCCAATCCACAATCTTTGCAATGGCCTTCTGTCCATGCTCCACTCCATTGAGCTTCTCCAACGGAATAAAAATATCAAAGGGCATCTTGCGATTGTCGGGCAGCAGAAAAGCATAGTTTCGGGAAATTTCCACGGTTCCCACAAATGTATCCCTGGCCCGCTCCAGGATCTCTACCACTTCGCCTTCCACCCGTATACTCTGTTTACGTTTGGGAAAGACTATCACCTTTACCAGGTCGCCATCAAGAGCAGTTTTCAGATTGTTCCTTGCAATAAACACATCATCATTCGAATCTTCCGAAACCAGAAAACCATAGCCATGTTGGGTCATATCGATGGTTCCGGTCTTATAACCTGCCCGTGTCAGCATGCGGTATTTTCCGGGTTCCAGCTGCTCCAGGTGTTTCTGAGCCACTAGTTCATCCAGGGTCTTGTTTACGATGGCCCGCCGATTTTTATCATTGATAAAAAGAAGCTTGGAGATCTGTTTATAATTGTAAATCTGCCTGGGATTTCTTCCGAAAATACCCATGATCAGTGCTGAGGCCTGATCTCGTGTGAATTTATCTTTACCCGGTCGTTTACTCTTTCCCATAAGTTCTTCATTTCTGTAACAGCTAAATTTACTAATTTTGAGCCACCATTCAGTTTATCCGACAATAGTTATGACCAACAACTTCTCAGTTTACAATACCCTGACCAGAAAAAAAGAGCGCTTCGAACCTCTTAATCCTCCTTTCGTTGGTCTTTATGCCTGTGGCCCCACTGTATATGGGGATGCCCATCTGGGACATGCACGCCAGGCCATTACCTTTGATGTGCTCTACCGCTTCCTGCTCCACCTGGAGTATAAAGTGAGGTATGTGCGGAATATTACCGATGTGGGACACCTTGAAAACGATGCCGATGACGGAGAAGATAAGATCCTGAAGAAAGCAAGGCTCGAATCACTGGAGCCCATGGAGGTGGTTCAACACTACATGAACAGGTACCATGCCAACATGCAGGAGTTGAATGTACTTGATCCCAGCATTGAACCCCGGGCCAGTGGCCACATCATTGAACAGCAAGAACTGATCCGGAAAATCATGAAGGCTGGTTATGCCTATGAGAAAAACGGGTCGGTCTATTTCGATGTAATCAAATACAACAAATCCCATCCCTATGGTCAGCTGTCGGGCAGAAAGATCGAGGATCTGCTCTCCAACACCCGTACACTGGACGGGCAATCGGAGAAGAACAATCCACTTGATTTTGCACTCTGGAAGAAGGCCGACCCCACCCACATCATGAGGTGGCCCTCAGATTGGAGCGACGGATATCCGGGCTGGCACCTTGAGTGCTCGGCCATGAGCACCAAATACCTGGGCATGGAGTTTGACATTCACGGTGGAGGCATGGACCTGCTATTTCCCCATCACGAGTGTGAAATTGCCCAAAACGTGGCCGGCTATGGCAAACCGTCCGTTCGCTACTGGATGCACAACAACATGATCACCATCAATGGAAAGAAGATGGGACGCTCCCTGGGTAACTTCATCACCCTGGATGAACTTTTTTCAGGAGATCATAAGATGCTGGAACAGGCTTACTCACCTATGACCATCAGGTTCTTTATCCTGCAGGCTCATTACCGAAGTACCCTCGATTTTTCCAATGAAGCTTTACAGGGCTCCGAAAAAGGATTGATGCGACTGCTTAAATCTATTGAGATGCTCGATCTTGTAAATCCAGAAGAGACCTCAACAATGGATGTGGAAAAGCTGGTTAAAAAGTGCGACAAGGCCATGATGGATGATATGAATACACCCATACTTATCGGACATCTGTTTGAGGGTGTAAAATGGATTCATGGGTTGACCGAAGGAAGGCACACCCTCAAACCCTCCGATCTGGAAAAGCTTAAATCCCTGTTTCACAACTACGTGTATAAGATACTCGGTTTAAACAAAACTGAATCGTCCAGGGCTGGCGATCAGATTACCGGAAACCTGGTGGAGATGATCCTGCAGATTCGAACCAATGCCAAAGCGCAACGCGATTTTGACACCGCCGATCGCCTCAGGGATGAATTGGCCAACCTGGGGATCACCATCAAGGACCGAAAAGATGGTGCCGACTGGGAAATTATCTGATATGACTAAAACCTACCAGTCACACTCAATCCACATAGGCCACCTTACCATGGGGGGAGATGCTCCCGTTTGCATCCAATCCATGACCAATACTAATACCAACCATATTGAGGCTTCTGTAGATCAGTGCATCCATATGATTCAAAGAGGAGCACAGCTGGTAAGGCTGACCACCCAGGGAAACAGGGAGGTGAAAAGTCTGGAAGCCATTCGTAATCTCTTACAGGCTAAGGGTTTGAAAACACCTGTGGTGGCCGATATCCATTTTAAACCCGACCTGGCCCTGGAAGCCGCCCGGGTGGTGGAAAAGATCCGTATCAATCCCGGAAACTACCTGAAAGGCAATTCGGTGGATCTATTACTACCCCAACTGATTAAGGTTTGCAAAGAGAATGGGACGGCCATGCGCATTGGTGTAAATCATGGATCGTTAAATGACTCCATTCTGAACAGATTTGGCGATACGCCCGAGGGCATGGTCGAATCGGCCATGCAGTTTCTGAGGGTATGCCAGAGGCATTCTTACCATCGGGTGGTGGTTTCCATGAAATCGAGCAATCCCAGGGTGATGGTGCAATCGGTGCGACTCCTGGTTTACCGGATGACTCTTGAAAGTATGTCTTATCCTTTACACCTCGGGGTGACCGAGGCTGGAGATGGAGTCGATGGAAGAATTAAATCTGTGGTTGGGATGGCTCCCTTACTGCTGGAGGGAATGGGCGACACCATTCGTGTATCCCTCACCGAACCGCCCGAAGAGGAGATGCCGGTGGCCCGTCAGATTGTTGAGCTCTTCCCAAAGCCCTCACAACTGCCCTATTCCCCCTATAAAAATCTGGCCTGGGATCCATTCAGTTTCAAAAGAAGAAGCACTTTACCCATCATGGGAATTGGTCAAGGAGCAAAAGTAAAGATCATCAATTCAGCCCCACCGGAGCCCGGATCGGATCGCCTGCCCCGGGAGATCGATTCGTTTACAGTTACCTATGACCAGTGGTCAAAAGATCCAGGTTTGCTTAAAGAAGAAAGAAAGTTCCTTCTTCTGGAACAGGGGTCTCGCACCATTCAAGAGGTGAAGCAACAACTGAATCAGTTCTGTTTAAGCAACACAACGGTCCCGGTCATATATAAAAACACTCAACATACGAAAGATCAGGACCATTATATGATGCAGCTGGCCGGCCATATGGGTACCCTTCTGGTGGATGGGACCATTGATGCGGTCTGGGCAGAGAATCCCATGATAAAGACTGAAAAGATCAATGAGATACTCCTTACAATTCTACAGGCAGCCGGGGCAAGGATCAGCAAAACCGAATACATCGCCTGTCCATCTTGTGGACGTACTCAATTTGATATTGTTTCCCGACTCAAAGAGATCAGGGAAGCCACCTCCCACCTTCCTGCACTAAAAATTGGAGTAATGGGCTGTATCGTTAACGGCCCCGGGGAGATGGCAGATGCTCAATATGGTTATGTGGGAGCAGGCCCGGGAAAAGTTACTCTGTACAAGGGCCGGGACGTTGTCACCAAAAACATCCCCGAAAAAGAGGCGCTCCAGGCTTTAATCGACCTGATGAAACAAGAGGGCGACTGGTCCGATCCCTAAACCTTCTTAAGCCACTAGTTTCTCACTCATTTTTAGTTCTTTACCACCGACTGAACGGAGTTTCAATATGGAAAAAGAATCCATATTCCCCATACCTGTTGATGGCAAAATCGATCCTGAATACCTGGTCGTAGTAGGTAACGAAGTCGAAACCTGCCCCGGCCGAATACTGCCAGTTATTGATCATGGTATTGGTGGGATTGGGAAACAGATTGTTCACATACCCCACATCGGCAAACATATTAAAATAGAGGGCATAGTGAATCTTATTAAACTGCTTCATTCCAATGAAGGGAATGGTATAGTCGGTGGGTTTAATAATCTGAAATTTAATATTGTACTTTGAAATAAAATAGTCTGAGCCATCCATCACATAAGGTTCATAGCCACTCAGGTTCTCATTGTAACCCAGGGCCCTGTTCAGGATATAGGGCATATATTTTCCGGATGAGTAGCGCCCCTTTGTGGTGTTGTAAAAGTAGACCCGATTGGCCAGTTTCTGATGATACATCAGGATTCCCACAAAGCGAAAGGCGGGATTTCCAAAATCATGAATAATTCCCAGACCCACCTGTTCAGCCTTCATACTCACCCGAAAACCCTCCAGCGGGTAGACCTTCGAATCCCTGATATCGTAGTTAAAGGCATATGAGAGGTAAAAATAGTTCAGGTGTGTATTCCCATCTCCCAGGTAATTTGGATTTACAACGGCCACAGAATCTGAAACCTCGTAATCATAATACTCAAATTTTAACGAATGGGTACCATATAATTTTCTTCGAAACTGGTAACCCATAAATGCATTGAGCCTGGTCATGGCGGGCACCTCCTGAGGTCTGTACTCTTCTGGTTTGTTATGAACTGTGGCAATGATGATTTCGTTTTGCTGCTTCATATTAAACCCGGTGGTAAGGCCATGCCTCTGTCTCTTTCCTAAATTGGGAACGGTATAGGCCAGGGCATACTCCTTAATATAACCCAACTTGATCTTTGCAGTCAATAGTTCATTTCGTCCCCTGAAATTATTCCATCTCAGCCAGGCTCCATAATTTATCTTCTCCCAATCCTTGTTCTTAATGAATTCGCTGAAGTTTCGGTCGGCATACTCCAGGATGGGAATGGGCCAGATATACCACCTTTCAGTTACCTCGATATGAAAAATGATCCTGTTTCCCGGCAGATGGGATACATCAAAACTCACAAAATTAAACAGAGCCAGGTTCAACAGATTCTCTTTGCTTCGCTGGATAAAGGGCAGAAGCTCCATCTTTAAAATGGTGTCGCCGATGCTAAACACCAGTTCTCTCAGAATCACAAAGTCTTTGGTAATCTTGTTGCCCTCAATGAGTACTTCATTAACGATCAACTTATCATCACTAAAGGGCATGGGCTCCCGGGCAAGGGATTCCAGCGTATGACCCAGTAGAAGACAAACCATTAAAATGTGTATCGCCTTTGTCATCCGCAACAAGCTGAGTCGTGCAAGGTAATAAAATAATTAAACGTAATTTTGGGTCCAAAAGGTTTCGAAAAATGAGAAAAATATTTACCGTTACACTCCTGTTTATGCTGATTTTCCGGCTCCATGGCCAGAATATAGATCAACCTGTGGAAGCCCCCTTTGAGCAACTAAAGGTAGTTGGCAACATACGCCTGATCCTGGTTCCCTCCGATGTACAGGCATTGAAATTTGAAGCGGGTCAGGACTTGGAGGCACTGACCGTGGAATCCAAAGAGGGAAAGCTCTTATTAAAAACTAAATCTGAATTGAACAAAGATCCTGCTCTAAAGGGCAGGTTGCTTTACAGGTCCATTACCCATATTGAAGTGACCAAAGGAGGGCACGTTCAGTCTAGTGATACAATCAGGACGAAGGTTCTCTTCCTGAAAGCAGAAACAGGGGGTAAAGCTGAGGTAAAGGTAAATGCCAACCGATTATTGGACAGCAATGCCACCAGCAAAGCTACCGTGGGATACTGGGGGGAGAAGTTATTCAGCTGACCGATTAAAGAGAGAGGCCAGCTGAATATCGGTGGGGGTGGTTATCTTTATGTTCTGCCTGTTCCCTTCTACGAGGGTCACTTTTCCAAAATGTGATTCGAATACCGAGGCATCGTCGGTAAATGAATGATCCTCAGTGTGCTTGAAAGCCTCTCTGATCAATTCGGATCGAAACACCTGTGGGGTCTGAACCCGTTTAAGTGTGGATCGATCCATATGAACCGAACTGCCGTCACCGGTAACCATCCGTACCGATTCATCCACATCGATTACGGGGATTGCGCTACCTGTTCTATAGGCTGTGGAATAACACCGTTCCAGGGTTTCCAGACTTACAAAGGGCCTCACCGCATCATGAATCCCCACAACCACATCATCCTCGATCAATTGAATTCCATTTTTAACAGAATGAAATCTGGTAACCCCCCCCGCGGCCAGTTCTATTCGGGAGGTATCTGCATGAGCGTTCGCCATTGCATCCCATATTTGCCTGTGCTCATGGGCCAGCACCACCACCACCACCATATTTGGATCAAATCGGTTAAACTGTTCCAGGGTGCGGATGATGATGGGCTTGCCCTCCAGCTCCTGGTACTGTTTGGGGATTTCTCCACCCATCCTGCGGCCTGTTCCGCCTGCCACTATGACTACGGCACGTTTCACTGCTTGAAGTAACAGTCAATTAATTCCATGATGATGGTCCGGTCCAAAGGTTTGGTCACAAAGTGATTGGAACCCGCCAGCATGCTCTCCTCCTTCTCCTCTGCCATTACAAATGCGGTCTGTGAAATGATAGGCACTTCGGAATTAAACTTCCTGATTTTCCGGGTGGCTTCAATGCCATTCATTTCCGGCATTTTAATATCCATCAGGATCACATCAGGTTTCTTCTTACGCACCAGATCCAGGGCTTCTACACCCGTTTTAGCCCTGATGATCTCCGCGCCAGACTTTCTTAACATTTCCCTTATAAAGAGCCAGTTAAGATCTTCGTCTTCGGCTATTAATATGCACTTGTTGGTCCAGTTGTAGGTCTTGTTGGAAATCAACACCTGCTGCTCTTCTCTCACCTCTTCGATCACCAAAGGAAGTGTGAAATGAAAGGTGGATCCCTTTCCCACCTCAGACTCCAGCCACATCTCACCACCCATCAGGTTGACCAGGCTTTTCGAAATAGGCAGGCCAAGGCCGGTACCGGATGGCTGGTAATCCTTGATTGGATTTACCTGTCCGAACCGGTCAAAAATAAGAGACATTTTTTTCTCTTCAATCCCAATCCCGCTGTCACTTACAAAAAACTCAATGTACCGGTTGGTCTTTAGGCTGTAACCAAAGGTGATGTGACCCTCATGGGTAAATTTGATGGCATTGCCAATGAGGTTATTGAAAATCTGAGTCAGCCTGAAATCATCCACCACAATGGTAAAAACGGTTGAAACCACATCTTTATTCAGGTTAAATGCCACCTTTTGCTCTCCGGGCCCATCTCCCCTGATCCGATGAAAAAAGGAGGAGTAAATCTCATCCATGGTTTCATTGATGTGCACTGGTCTGTTTGATATTTTCAATTGTCCCGATTCGATTTTTGATATATCAATAATGTCATCGATGATATTCAAAAGCTGCTTGGAAGAACGATCGATGTGCTGTAAAAAGAGGTCTTTCTGCTCGTCACTGATATCGGGATCCCGTAGCAAGTTTGCAAAACCAAGGATCCCATTCATTGGAGTCCTGATTTCGTGCGACATATTGGCCAGGAATGAGGTCTTCAGATGATCCGACTCTTCAGCCCTATCCCTGGCTCTTTTCAATTCATTTTCGATTTTCACCTTATCGGAGACATCCTTGAAGATCCCAACAATCATGGTAATTACACCACGCTCATCCCTGATGGGTATTTTATTCTGCTCCATCCAGAATCCGTCCACTCCCTTATCCTCAAAGAAGATAACCCTGTTGAATATGGGATATCCGGTCTCCATAATGGTACGGTCCTCTTCCAGCATTTTACGGGCCACTCTTTTTGAGAAAAATTCATCGTTGGTTCTCCCAATGGCTTTATTGGGATGGGATACCCTTAGTAATCCCGCCATTTGGTAGTTGATTCGGAGGTACTGGTGCTTTCGATCGGTGAAAAAGATATAGAACGGCATGTTCTCCAGAAGCACCTCGAGGGTCTCCCTCTCCTGATGCAATGCCTGTAGTGATCCTGTAAGGTTGGTGATATCTTCCTGGTACCCGCCGGTTCCTGTAATTTGACCCTCGCTGCCAAAAACCGGAAAATTTACCGTTTTGTATACATGTTTATCCCTGGAATAGGTGGCCTCACTTATTTTTTTGGTCTCGTAAACATCCTGAACCCCCTCATCGCTGAGCCTGGCATCCTCTTTATCAAAAACCATCCCACTGCCTCTACCCACTACCTCAGAAAGATCCTTGTTTAGTGAATTCAGTAACTGTGAATTTGCATGTTCGAATTTTCCATCAGCATCCTTGAACCAGGAGGCGAAAGGCAATGCTTCCATCAACGCCTTTAACTGGGATTCAAGGGAATCCTTCATATGGTCTCTCTCTTTAGTGATAATCAACCTCCAATGGCCCTGAATACAGAGGTTACCTGCTTCTCAGTGGGTGTGATACTTAACAGTGGTACATTGGCTTTGTTTACCATCTGCTGTGCATAGCTACCTAAAAATACATTCAATTTATCAATGTCGCCACACATAATGGTGATCAAATCGGCATTCACCGCTTCGGCATAATTGCAGGTAACGTTGGGCATGCTGTCCCCCACCAAAGTTTTAGCTACCGTTTTTAAATCCCTGGCTTTAAAATAGTTCACAACCTGGTTGCCATAGGTCTCTAATCTCTCCCGGTCCCGCTTATTCTTATTGGAGGTAATGGTAATTACATGGAGTTCGGCTCCGAAAAGTTTGGCTACATCACCGGCAATGGGGGTTTTTTGCCTGGTCTCCTGGTCCAGTTTAATGGGAATAACAATTTTTTTAATGTCTGTAGGTACCGGTCCCTGGCGAATGGTAAACACAGGTTGTTCGGTGGCGGCCATCATTTTTAATGCATTGCTCCCAATAAATAGCTCTTCAAAACCTGAAGCTCCAGAAGTGGAGGAGGAAAGCACTGCGTTCTCAAAAGAGTTCACCTGGTTAACCACTTCCCGGTATACCTTCCCCTTTTTAATAATATACTTCAGCTTTGAATCCTTACCCAAATGTGAAGTATACTCTTCCATCAGTTTATCAAACTGATTCTGAGCAATTTTGTGTTCCTCCTCAACCTCATTGGGCTGAAGGTTAGAACCGTGGGAAAGCACATAAACCATCTGGATATTTACAGGCAATTTTCGGGAAAAAAGAAGGGCCCATTCTAGTCCTTTCAGGGAGTCCACTGAAAAATCGATAGGTACAATGAAATTGGTCATGGTGCAAGTTTTTGTTATCTCAGCTAATTTAACCAAATCAGCTGAGAATTATTAGTTTTGTGCTGTATAAACAATCAACCGAAAACCGATGGCACTGGAAGTAGTACTTGGAATAGATATAGGGGGGACCTTTACAAAAATAGGACTGGTAGACCGATCAGGAGAGATTCATTTTGAGGATGAGGTCCCCACCACTGGATACGACACCATCGAGCAATATATTGAGGCCATACACCAGCATGTGACAGACTGCCTGAACCAGCTGGAAGCCAGTTTCCATATGGCCGGCATTGGTGTGGGTGCGCCTAATGGAAACTACTATACAGGCTGTATCGAAAATGCCACCAACCTGGCCTGGAAAGGAACTGTTGAATTTGTGAAGCTGATGGAGAACCAGTTTCAAATCCCCACTGTGGTCACCAATGATGCCAATGCCGCGGCCCTGGGTGAAATGCTATTTGGTGGAGCAAAGGATCTTAATAACTTTTTAATGATCACCTTGGGAACGGGATTGGGAAGCGGGCTGGTGGTGAACGGAGATGTGATTTATGGCAATGATGGTCACGCCGGAGAACTAGGTCATATCAGGGCCTCTGACAATGGTCGACAGTGCGGTTGCGGGAAAAGGGGCTGCCTGGAGACCTATGTTTCAGCCACCGGAATCAAAAGAACGGTTTTCGAACTTTTAGCCGAAGAGAATGTGGAGAGCGACTTTCGCAAGATTCCATTTTCAAAACTTAAACCCAAATTGATCACTGCCATGGCCGAATCGGGCGATCCCATTGCCATTAAAGCCTTTGAAAGAACCGGTTTCTTACTGGGAAGGAGCCTGGCCGACACAGTGGCACACATCAGCCCGTCAAAAATATTTTTGTTCGGGGGACTGGCCAAAGCAGGAAAATGGATCATCGATCCGGCCAAGAAAAGCATGGAAGCGCACCTGCTTCCCATCTACCGGAATAAGATCGACATTGTACCGTCAGCGCTGCTGAAGAAAAACATTGCTGTGCTGGGCGCTGCCGCCCTGATCTGGAAGAAACTGGACCGGGAGGATATTGCTGGCTAACTCTATTTCTCCAGCGTCATAGATACATCGTGGTCCCAGTTGGACCTCACCGTAATGGTTGCCGGGAGCATTTCAACTTTTTCTGGTTGCAGTTTTTTCATGTAGCTCCCGGTATCCCACTTCCCGTTTCCATTCATATCATGTATGAACTTTAACTGGTACTCCTGGGGAGCCAGGTAGCTAAATGTATAGGTTCCGTCTGAATCCACCGTGCGCTCCAGCAATACTTTGTTGCGACTGATCAGCTGAATGATTGTGCTACCCGACAAATTGTTAAGTGATAACAAAATCTGTCCATAATACTCTATATCTCTGCTGCTAAAAGATACATCAATGGTGTCGTGTTGGGGTGGATAGATGCTGGTAAAGGCTCCGGGCAGAATTAACAGCCGGTAATTGGCAGCCGATTCCCAACGGGTCGAGATCCAGGCCCGGTTCAGAAGTGTTGTATCGGCCCTTGTGGTGAACGGCACCTCTATCTCCACCGAATCGGGGATGTAATAGAGCTTAATCAACGAATCGGTGGTCTCCTGAAGTGGCAGATTCAGGGTTACCGCCAAGTCTTGATTCAGCTCCTTCTGCCCCCTGCTCTTCATGGTGGCCACCTGAAGCTTCTCTGTTTGCTTCTTTGCCACCTCTTTTCTTCTGGAATTGGTACTCTTTTCCCTGTATGTAAAACGAAGGGTGTCGGTTAAAACCACATACTGGTTGGCAGTGTCTTTCACCGTGTAATTCACCTGCAGGTGCAGGGTATCCAGTTTATATTGAACCGAATCTCTGATCCACAGGGTCAGGGAATCCCTCTCAGTGGAGAAGTACTCCAGGTATTCAATCCTTCCGGGTGCATTCACCGGTAAGGTCTGATAGGTAAAGGAATCGGTCAGAGGCCTGGCAAATTCCATCTCAATACGCCTGCGGTCCTCTCTCTTATAATCTGTTATATACTGTATATCTGACTCTTCTGTAAAGAGATTCAGATCAATATAAATTGAATTCAGATCGGGCCCCACTGCCTGGATACTATCCACAGAAGATAAAGTATCTACCTGGGGCAATGCTCCCTCCTCTGGTATAGAATCAATGGCACCTGAGGCAAGTAGCAGGAACCTGGCAAACTCAGCCCTGACGATCAGACTGGTATCCAGAAAAGCAATCTCTTCTGTGGGCAAGTCGAACAGCAAATTGTTATTCCCGTCTTTCAGGGCGAATACCTTGTAGACATCGGCACGAAGGTTATTGACACTAAATACACCGCTGTCATCAGATCTGCCCACATACATGGGAATTTCTGTAAGCGGAACCGAATCGCGCAGATCGTTGTATAGCATGATGGAGATGGGGTCTTCGGGCTCAGAGAGATCATGTGCATACTTAAGGGTTCCTCTTACTGATAAAGAGTCGAGTACGTCCCCTGTGGAGAAAACGTATTCGAAATTCAGCAGTTTGTTCCCTTCATGCAGGTCCTTGATGGCACTTCCAAAGTTAAAGGTGTAGGTGGTATATGGTTTCAGCTCTTCCTCGAACTCTATGATCAGTGTCTTTTTCTTTAGTTTTACCTCTGGCTTCTCCTCCATGGGTGGTGAAACTATAAGTTCCTGATTCACGTTTTCCAGTACAATGTATTCATCAAATTTGATCTCTATTTTTTTCGCATCAAAATGGATGGAATAGTTGGGTGGCTCGCTCTCAATAACCACAGGAGGATCTTCATCCCTGGGGCCGCCGGCGGGAGATCCCTGTTGGGCACAGCCCCAGCACACCGTTAATATGAGTACCGGAAAGAAATATCTGCTGGACACGTTTGATAAATTTAGTGCAAACATACAAAGATATATGCTTCAGGTGAAACCCCCGGAATGTTATTATATTTGTAACTTAATCTATAAATCCATGCCCTGTCATGTTAATTAACGCCATTACCTGGAATGTGGATCCTGAAATTTTCAGCATTGGTCAACTGAGCATCCGCTGGTACGGGTTGCTGTTTGCTTCCGCTTTTCTTTCAGGATATATTGTTTTTTCCCGCTACCTGACCACCGAAAGGCTAAACTCCGAAATGCTGGATCAGTTGCTCATTTATGTCGCGGTTGGAACCGTAATCGGGGCTCGCCTGGGGCACTGTTTTTTTTATGAACCTGATTATTTTCTTAAAAATCCGCTGGAGATCTTAAAAATCTGGAAAGGAGGATTGGCCAGCCACGGTGCGGCCATTGGAATTTTACTCTCCCTGTGGCTCTATATTCGAAAATATAATCTCTCATTTCTCTGGCTTATCGATCGCATCGTGATTATAGTGGCGCTGGGAGGTGCCTTTATCCGTTTGGGAAATCTCTTTAACTCTGAGATTTATGGTTTGCCCACCGACCTGCCTTTTGGGTTTGAATTTGTGAGAGACAGGTTATACGATTCAAACACTGGAGAGTTGCTTCCCACCGTAGCCCGGCACCCCACACAGCTCTATGAGGCCATTTGTTATCTCATCATCTTTTCGATACTGCTAACATTCTACAGAAAAAGGCATCTGGTAGTAAGAGACGGATATATTTTCGGGGTATTTATGATCCTGTTGTTCTCGGCCCGGTTCTTTATTGAATTTGTGAAAAACGACCAGGTGGCCTTTGAAGCGGGTATGCAAATTAATATGGGCCAGGTGCTGAGCCTTCCCTTTATTCTGGCAGGTATACTGATGATTGTATGGACCAAAATGCATCCCAAATACTTCTCCCAGGAACCTGTTCCCAAAGCCCCGAAAAAGGGGAGAAAAGCAAATATAAAGTAGAATTTTCATGGAAACGGGGAATTTCTGGTTTGCCTTTGGACTTACTGTTTTTGCCGGACTCTCTACCGGTATTGGAAGTGCCCTGGCTTTTTTTACAAAGACTACCAATACCCGCTTTCTATCTGTAAGCCTTGGATTTTCCGCAGGAGTCATGGTATATGTCTCCTTTGTTGAGATCCTGCCCAAAGCCAGGGTGGCCCTTGTGCCAGAATATGGCGAAACACTGGCGGCATGGTATTCAGTGGGAGCCTTTTTTGCAGGAATTTTAATTATTGCACTGATCGACAAGTTGATTCCCTCCTATGAAAATCCCCATGAAATCAGAAGGGTGGAAGATGTGGCAAAGAATGGAATGAAAGATCCCAAGCTGGTACGAATGGGCATGTTCACCGCCCTGGCCATTGCCATTCATAACTTTCCGGAGGGAATTGCCACATTTATGGCGGGTTTGACAGATACCACCGTGGCCATTCCCATCGCAGTGGCCATTGCCATCCACAACATCCCGGAAGGGATTGCCGTCTCTGTACCCATCTCCTATGGAACCGGAAGTAAAAAGAAGGGATTCTATCTTTCATTTCTGTCCGGACTGGCCGAGCCTGTAGGCGCCTTGCTGGCCTACTTTATACTGATGCCCTACTTCAGTGACAATCTTTTTGGTTTTATTTTTGCAGCGGTAGGGGGCATCATGGTATTTATCTCCATTGATGAGCTGTTACCCACAGCCAGAGAATATGGACTTCCTCACCATGCGGTATACGGATTTTTGGCCGGTATGGCCGTTATGGCACTGAGTCTGCTGCTATTTATTTAATATGTCTGGAACCAAACATACCCGCAAAAGAAAACATCACCACCATCCGGTGAATGAAAAGAACCTGCTGGGCGCCACCCTGCTTAACCTGGTTATCACTGTGGTGGAAATTGCCGGGGGAATCCTTTCCGGCAGCCTGGCTCTGCTCTCAGATGCACTTCATAACCTGAGTGATACATTTGCCACATTTATCGCCTATATGGCTACCATCATAGGCAAACGTGAAGCCAATCAGAAAAAGACTTTTGGATACAAACGAGTCGAAATCCTTGCCGCACTTCTGAATGCGGTGATCCTGATTGTTACCAGTACCTTTCTCCTGAAGGAGGCCTGGGAGCGATGGAACGATCCGCAACCCATTAACTCCATGATTATGTTGGTGGTGGCCATGATCGGTTTACTGGCCAATGTCTATGCAGCCATCATTCTGAAAAAAGATGCACATAAAAGCATCAATGTACGAGCCGCCTACATTCACCTGATCGGAGACAGCCTCTCATCCGTGGTAGTCATCATAGGTGGAGTACTGATCCAGATCTACAAAGTATACTGGATAGATCCGGTGATCACGGTTCTGATCTCAATCTACATCATTCGATCGGGCTTTGTCATTCTTAAACAATCTGTGGATATCCTCATGCAATCGACGCCGGATCACCTGGATCTGTCGAAAATCAAACGGATGGTGGAGCAGGTGCCCGATGTTTCCAACATTCATCACCTGCATGCGTGGATGCTCACCGACAGTGAAATACACCTGGAGGCTCATATTGAGCTTAATAAAGACCTGAAACTGAGCCAGGTGAAAGGTACCCACCAGGAGATTGAATACATGTTACTGACCGATTTCAATGTAAACCATGTAACCCTTCAGTTTGAAATCGATGCTGTGCACCCTCCAAATCTCATTCATAAAGAGAACGAGTAAATGGGAAGAGAACAAAAGATTATTCGAGCGTCCTGGTGGGCCATTGCGGGTAATGGCATACTTGCGGTTTTGAAGCTGACCGTTGGTTTCATCTCCGGAAGTTTTGCGCTGATTGCTGATGGCATCGATTCCACAACCGATATTGTCTCTTCGTTGGTGGTGCTTTTAGCTGCCCGGATCATAGCTAAGCCACCCAATATTAAATTCCCGTACGGATACAGCAAGGCCGATACGGTAGCTACCAAGGTACTCTCCTTTATCATCTTTTTTGCAGGAGCCCAGCTGGCCTATTCCACCATCAGAATCCTTGTGAAAGGAGTGGCCATGGAAACTCCCACTCCTCTGGCCATCTGGATCACCATTGTCTCCATCCTGGGAAAACTTATACTTACACTGATACTCCTCCGCACAGGACGAAAAGTGGAGAGTCCCATGCTTATCGCCAATGCCCGCAATATGCGCAATGACATACTGATTTCCATCAGTGTACTTTGCAGCCTGCTCTTTACAATACTTTTGAAAGAACCCCTTATCGATAGGATTATTGCGCTGGCCATCAGTGGTTTTATCATGTATGAAGCGTTTAAGATATTTATGAAATCCAATGTGGATCTGATGGATGGAATTGATAATACAGAAGTGTACAATCGCCTGTTTGATGCTGTTAATTCGGTGGAAGGGGCCCATCATCCACACAGGGTACGGGCCCGGAAGATTGGTCACCACTACATGGTAAACCTGGATATAGAAGTAGATCCTTACCTTTCGGTGAAAGATGCCCATGAGATTGCAAAAAATGTGGAAGACAGCATTAAATCAAATCTCAGAAATATTTACGATGTGATGATCCATGTGGAGCCTTTGGGCAACCTGGAAGAGGACGAAAAATATGGCATCACCGAATCAGAAATCACACACCAAAAGAGATAATCTATGATTAGCAGAGATATGTTGATGTGTGTGGCTGTATTTGAAAATATGCAGTTGTTGCCCCTTTTTCCCCGTTTTAAAATGGAATTGGGATTTGGAGAGAAGAGCGTAGAAGAGGTGTGTAAAACACACGGGGTGAATACCGATTTCTTCCTTGAGATAGCTAACTCGTACCTTGACGAAGCCTATATCCCCGGTGAGGGTCTTTCTCTATTTTCTCTGGGAACGGTGATTAGCTATCTGAAGGAGACCCATACCTACTATGTGGAAACTGCGCTTCCCATGGTGGAAGAGAAAATTTATCTCCTGCTTGACCAATCCTCCCTTTCCGATAAAGAGGTTAACCTGGTAACTGTTTTTTTCAATGATTACAAACTGGAGTTTTTAACTCATATCCTGGAGGAGGAACAGCATATTTTACCCTACATCCTGGAATTGGAAAAGCAATCGGCTCTGAAAAAACCTGATTCTGAATTTGCACAAAAACTTCAAAGCTATTCTATCAGGGAGTTTGAGCAAGGACACGATCGCCTGGAGACCAGCCTTGAGCACCTCTCCCGGTTAATTATCAAAAACCTGCCCCCCTTTGAGGATTTTCAGCTGTGTCAACAGGTACTGGGCGACCTGTCTGACCTGGTGAAGGACCTGACTGACCATGCCAACATGGAGGACAAAATTTTAATTCCCCGGGTAGCCGAATTGGAGAAGCAACTAATCAGCAGAATTGATACTCCATGAGATTCTCAGGATTCATACTGGCCATTGATTCCTACCTGGTGCGAAAAGGCACAGTCTCACTTCTGAGTCGCATTCCGGACATAAGAATCATCAGGGAGTTTTCTGCTGCTGATTCATTTCGACAATATGCCACACGTCAGGACATCGATTTTCTGGTAATCAGTCAATCCATCTTTGATCAATCATCCGCAGTTTTTGTCTCACACCCCGGTTTGCTAGAAAGAACAATTCTGCTTAAAGAAGATTCCGTCTCTCACCTGGAGATTCACAACTCCATCCACCTGTGGGAGGAAAAGGAGGTGATCACAGCTAAAATTAAACGATTGATTGAGCTTCATTCTTCATCACTCTCCACCTCCGGTTCATCAGAACTTACCCAACGTGAGAAAACCATAGTGAGGCTTGTTTCCATGGGGCTTACCAACAGGCAAATTGCCGAAGAGCTCTTTTTATCCACTCATACAGTTACTACCCACCGAAAAAATATCAGCAGTAAACTGGGAATTAAATCTGTTTCAGGAATAACTGTATATGCTATTGTTAATAACATCATTACCATTGAAGAAGTAACCTCGAAACCTTCGGAGTAATGTGTATATTTGTGAAAATTTAATATGATTTGTCATGGTTGATAAAAAACCCAATGTTGGAGTTTTGTATGGAGTGGTCGGATTGCTGGTAGTGGTACTGGCGGTAGCCATCTATCTATTGCTTGATACCCGAAAGAACCTGAACCTGGTTTCAGAGGATCTGGCAGAAAAGACAGAGTATTTTCGAGTGGAACGTGATTCCCTGGAAGGTGAATTAAGAACCATCTATGTTCAATACGATTCACTTGAAACCGATAACCTGGATCTTCAGGTTCAGATGTCGGAGCAACAACAGAAAATCGACAGACTCATTGCCATCCAGGCCGATGATGCTTATAAGATCAAAATGTATAAGCGTGAAATGGAGACCCTGCGTACGGTGTTAAGGAGCTATATCGTTCAGATCGATTCCCTTAATATGCAGAACCAGGAGCTGATGGCTGAGAACAAGCAGCTTCGAAACACCGAGCGCCGTTTAGCCACGGAGAAAGCTCAGCTGGAAGAGGAAAAGACCCAGCTGGAAGAGATCAAAGACCTGGCCACCACGCTTCAGGCTTCGCAGATCAACCTGGTATTGCTCAACAAGCGGGATAAGGAATCTTCAAAGATCAGAACTGCCGTGAAGGTCAGGGTCGATTTTGTACTGAGGGCCAACAAGGTGACCACACCGGGCGAAAAGCCCATATACCTTAGAATTCTCAGACCCGACCGGGTGTTGCTGGGTTCACCCGATCTACAGATGTTCGAGTTTGAGGATGAACAACTTCCCGCTTCGGCTTCCCGGATAGTGAACTATGAGAATGAAGATTTGCCTATATCCATATTCTGGACCAACGATGGGGAAATTGTTCCCGGAGAACACTCCGTTGAGCTCTATGCAGAAGGAAAAATCATAGGCTCCTCCTCCTTTGTGCTGAAATAAACCTTTACCCTTTTATGAACATCGGTATTATTATCGGGCGAATCGGTGGGGTTGATGGAGTCGCATTGGAAACCGAAAAGTGGATTGAGGTACTTCAATCCATGGGTCATAAAGTGTATACGCTTTCCGGACAGTTCCAGGAACGCCCCATGGACCCCGAAACAGAGACCTTGGTTTCTGAGATGTCCTTCTTCTCCCCTGAAAGTTTCTGGAGCCAGAAAAAGGCCTTTTTCTACCCCGAGACCGATCCCCGCGAACTGGTCGAACACCTGAACCTCTACTCAAAAGTCATCTATAAAAAGATCCTGAACTGGATCTCTGTGAGAAAGATCGATCTGCTTATTTCGGAGAATGCGTCTGCCCTGCCCTCCCACCTGGAAATGGGTATGGCCATTAATAAGGCAGTTCAAAAAACGGGTATCCCGACCATTACCCACGATCACGATTTTGCCTGGGAACGGGGCGACAGGTATATCTCTCCCCATAAAGAGATTAATGATTTTGTGGCTGAAGTATTTCCTCTGCGTGCCTCTAATTCGGTGCATGCTGTAATCAATACACATGCCAGCCATATGCTGATGGATCGCTTTAATCGAACCTCAGTGAATGTACCCAATGTGATGGATTTTAATCAGGCTTTTGGAGTTCATAACCAGAAAAACGAAAACCTGGCCAAGCACCTGGGATTTAAGAAAAATGATCTGCTGCTTTTTCAGATAACCCGCATTGTCCGCAGAAAAGGGATCGAAGCAGCCATTCAGCTTATTCACGAACTTAACGACAAAAAAGTCAAACTGGTCATCACCGGTAACTATGCAGATGATGCAGGCAGTGTATACTACAACGAACTGGTGAATCAGATCCATGAATTACATCTGGGCCATCAGGTCACTTTTGCCCATCATCTGTTTCATAACAAAGGTCTTTCCAATGGGAATGGGGAAGTACGCTTCTCCCTTTCAGACGCTTATGCCCGTGCCACAGCATGTACTTACTTTAGCACCTATGAAGGATTTGGAAATGCATTTGTGGAAGCGGTCCTGGCCAGGCGGCCCATCTTTGTGAACAACTATGAGCCAGTTTATATGCCCGATATTGGCAGCAAAGGCTTCAAAACAGTGATGCTCGAAAATTGCCAGCTCACTCCCGGAGCAGTGAAAGATATGGCAGAGGTTATCTACAATCCTGCTCTGGCCAAAGAGATCGCAGACTACAACTTTGAACTGGGTAAAAAATACTTCAGCCTGGATACCCTTCGGGAAAAACTGGAGGAGCTAATCGGGCTGGCATTAGAACAACTCCCTTAAAATATGATCGGTAAGTAGCCACCGATCGGGATGGATGGCTACTTTACCATCGATGGTCCAGAGTGTACCCTCCTCCAGAAAGGGTTTAGATTCCATATCAAAATGTCTAAATATTTCGTCACCAAATTGCTGGCTAATAAATTCGGGGTCGGCTCCCCACCTGGTTCTCAGTGAGGTTATCAGGTAATCGTGGTACCTCTCCTGGTGGGACAGGATCTCTGTTTCGTTGAAGCCGGCTCCTGCTGAAATCCCCTCCATATATTTTTTTAATGAGGATACATTCCAACTTCGGTCTGTTCCATCATAGGAGTGGGCCGACGGACCAAATCCTGTATAGGATTTGCCAGACCAGTAGAGTAAGTTGTGCGCTGACATATTGCCCTGAAGGGCAAAGTTTGAGATCTCGTAGTGATCAAATCCCCTATCCGGCAAGCGCTCCCTTAACAACCTAAACTGACTGACGCTCTCTTCCTCGTGCACGGGTAACAATCTTCCCTTTTTCCTCCAATGATCAAATACAGTCCCTGGTTCAAAAGTAAGGTGATAGGCCGAAATGTGCGAAACCGGAAGAGCCAGAGCTTTCTCTATATTATCCTCCCATTCCCTAAGGGACTGACCCGGGATCCCATAGATCAGGTCCATGGTAATATTTTCAAATCCACCAGCAGCAGCATCCCTGACGCTTTGCTCAGCCTGAATGGATGTATGTGACCGCCTCATAAGCTCCAGGTCCTTTTCATGAAAAGACTGAATCCCTATACTGATCCGATTAAAACCCTTGTTTCTTAACTGTTTCAGGTAAACCGGGGAAAGGTCATCGGGGTTGCACTCTATGGTCCATTCGGCTCCTTCCCGAAATGTATAATGTTTGTGAACCGCTTCTACAATTTTTTCCAGATGTTGATCCGATAACACAGAAGGAGTTCCTCCTCCCAGGTAGAGGGTCTCAACTTCTGTTCTGCGCCTCTGCCCTGCTATTAATTCAATTTCCCTTATCAGATTTTCCACATAATCATCCACATAACGCAGGCTCACCGAAAAGAAAAAATCGCAGTACCGGCAGGCTTGTCTGCAAAATGGAATATGTAGATAGATCCCCTGCATGGATCATTCATCTATGTACCCAATAATGGCATTGGAGACAGCCCTGGGCTCAGGAGGCAGGGAGAAGACATTGGATTCATAGTCGCAGTTATAGGGAGAGATGTTCAAGGTTTTGTGGTCCACCACTAGGGTACTGCTGCCTCCCGGGTCAAATCCCATGGCCTTTTCAATACCCAGATTCAACAGGATCTCGGCCATATCTTCATGTGTTGATCCCACCGATTCCCTGATCCTCCCATTGATGGTAAGTACCACCAGTTGTCCCTCCTTGTTGATGCCTGCTGCGATTTTGGGACCGCGCATTTCTGTATAGTCAAGCCTGGCCGCCTGGGTGCGAATGGAATTAGAAGTTTTCCATCCCTCTATTTCCATATCTATAGTTACTTTTCCATGGTCAATCAGTAGAGGTCCAGCTTCAACTCCGTGAACCACCTCTTCAAATCCCGGAAGGATAAGTTCCAGCTGTTCTCCCACTTTTAAGTTTTCGGGAACCTCTTCGGGTGCAAATGCCAGTGTAAGTCCCACCGGAATAATAGTAATTTTTTCTCCCTCTTTTGTCGCCAGGACCTCCTTTACGTAATTCCCGGCCAGTCTCACCACGGTTCTTCCATCTCCTTCGATCCGGGGATCGGTATGGAGCAAATCATAATAGGCGGTACCCCCATAAGGGCTTGTGGCATTGTACATCTGTGGACCGAAAAGGATCTTTTTTCCTCTTCGTTTGATGATCAATCCATCCTTGCAATGCACCCTTCTGATATCGATGGATCCATCCCGTTTCACAAGCAGCGCAGGTTTGTTGAAAAGCGGAGCAGAAATCATCTCTCCTCCCGAAATAATCAGACCCAGGGGAGATCCAATGTAGGTTTCGGGAAGTCCCAGTTTACCGACGAGCTCTGGATTCAGAATATACCCGCCGTTCCAGGCAATTCTTGCCTCTTTTCCTGTTCTTCTTTGAAAACTACTTGCAAAACGGATCACGGTTTTAGGTGCATCTGCGCTGGAAACCACAGCAAAATCCCATCTCCTGTCTCTGAAATTAATCCTGGCATGCACCCCATTGTAGGGCATGCCGTCTTTATAGGTTCCGCTGATATATTCATAAGCCACCGGATTTCTCTCTTGATCGGGTCTATCCATGGATTGAAGAACATGCATGACCGGGCTTCCCTTGGTGGCTGCATCCTCTCTTATGGTTTCCATCACTTTCTCTTCACCATATTGTTTCACCAACGAGCGGTAGAGCCTGCTTTTCAGGGCCCGCTCGAAATCCTTGGAGGTCTGTACCGGAGTGGGATAGGAAAGGGTGGTCCGTACCCCTGCCGGGACATACTGAATGTACCCGCTGTTCACAGGAATACCCATGATATTGGAGGTAAGCAAGCTAATTACTTTCCCGATATGAAACCGGTCCATATTTACCATATCGGTCATCATGGCCGCATTGCTCCGGTTGGTAAGTATATATCCTTTCTGATCTTTAATCTTTCGTAATACCCTCAGAGCATTGGGCCCCAGCTGCGGAAAATGGATACCCACACACACCTGTTTGGTGCGAATGATCTGAATGACCTTAAATTCATAAAGCAGTTTCAATTCCTCCGATACTCCATTGATAATATAATCGGTGACCTCATCCTTGTTCAGCTGTTTACCCAGGTTCTTCTCTTGCGCAAAAATATAGACCGGTTGAAGATTACCCGCATCCTTTTCCAAAAGCTCCCTGGTAATGCTCTCTTCCAGCGGCAAATTTAACCTTGTTCGTATGGACTGCAGAGCAAAAAATTCCAACTCATACATGATATAGGCTCCGGGAAAATAGGCGATGGGCAGGTTGGTCCGGAGTTGCTCTATAAGTCTTTTGCGATTGTCGATGGCCAGATAAGAACTTCCTGTAAGTTGCAAAAGGGCCAGATTCCAATCAGTAAAAAACTGGGGGCTCAGATCTACCTTATTCATGGGGGTGGGTTGTACCGTTCTGATATAGATCAGATTAATTAATCCGGTAAGCTCCTGAAAGGTATAATCCTGGTAGGGGTACCGCCTTCTGTTCCGGTGCCTGTACGACATGGAGTGGTCGTGCTGCACCCGGTGTTCTCCCTGGTCGGTTTCAAAGAGGGTTTCAACTGCATTATAGAAGCTATTGATTATTTTTTTGGGTAAAAATTCTGCGTCGGGATCATTCTTTATAATAACTCCCGCAAAATGAAAGGCCATCCCCCTGATCATTTGTTGCTCCACCCTGAAGTAGCTTGGATCGATCAGTGACTTCAGCATGCCCATATACTCAAGCCTACCAGAACCTGGCAAATAGTGTCTGTTTTTGGTATCCAGTAGTGCTCTCAGGTCGTCGTTGGTAAAATTGATCATCTCACTGTAATCATCTACGCACTCTTCAATAATCCGAAGGTTTTTTTCATTTCCCCTAAGCTGATAGTATAGTCCGAGGAGAATCTCGTGAATGTTTTCATTCAATGAATCAAGACTGTAGCGCTTGTTTACCACCCTCTTGTTGTGCCTGAATTCGCTGGCATAATGGTGAGGGAAAAAGACCCTGTCAATAATATCTTTTACAATGGTGCTGGTGATTCGCTTCCCTCTAAACTCCAGTACTTTTAACCGGTCCCGCTCTCCCAGATTTTCCCCTATCACTTCCGAATATACGGTTTCGGGTTCATACCTGCGACAAAAGATGGGTGTGCCACAGGCGGTTGCTTCAATAATGGGCAGACCCCTGCCTTCGGTTTTGCTGGGTAGCAACACCAGGGATGCGATGTTATAGAGTTCAGCAATCCCAACAGGTTGTTCATAACGGGACTTGAAGGTGTCGCGATCCAGTTCTCCAAACAACAAAGCCAGATAAACCCTGTTCTGAAGTCCGGGGGCTGCCTCATTCAGTAATTCACCAAACCTTTCAACCAGCTTTTTATAGTATCCGTAATGGCCACTGGCAATGGGTCCGGTAATCAGAAGTGTCATCTTCAGGCGCGAAGTTTTCCTGAACCTGAGCAACATCTCTTCTTCCTCAAACATTTTTAACAGCAGATTGAAGGAGGTCTCTATTCTCTTCCTGGATATGATCCGGGTGGGTTGCAGCAGGATGATATTCTCTCCTATAAAGTGCTCTACCCCACTGGTTTTAGCCCCAATCAAAATGGGTTTAGGATTGTGTTCAGCCACCAATCCCCCCTCCAGTACATCCCCCGCCGAATAGCTAACCAGCTGGTCGGCATACCTGGATAGTATCTTTTCGACCTGGATAAACGTATTGATATTTTTTCGCTTATCGCTCTTGGTATAGAGTGTAGTATCCACCGCCGTACCTATCTCCATGACGTTGGCCGGATTGTGACCATTGACTTTCACCAGGTGCTTGGTCTGTCCGCTATTGATATTCACATTCATCCAGGAGCGCGATTGCCAGGGGAACAGAACTTCAATCAGCGAGAAGACTTCGCCCAGGTGACAGTTGGTAAAGAAGAAATCCCGTGGTCCGGCTTTGGTGCCAGACTTTTCCCGCTCATATCTGCACATTCCCTCTTCCCATAAGAAATCATGGTTGTTGTTAATCACCGGGATCTTCATAAATTCTGAAATCAACACGGTGGCCAGGGCCAGGGCCACATTTCCCGGATTCGAACATACATTGAGTATATAGAGCAAATTAATCCCCTTCTCTTCAATATAGCCACCCAGTTTCTCAACGATAATAAGTGTTTGGGACCATAGCTTCCTGATCAACTCATTGTAGGGAGGGCTGCCCCTTTCAAGCCTGGTAAAATAGAAGTCACGGTATAGCTCCCACTCATCAAAACCCGCCATTTCAGATATCACATGCTTTTCATACTCTTCATTTATGATGGATGCTGTCTTCGAATGTATGGTTCCTGCTATATAGTGAATGGGCGCTCCCGGAATGTTGCGCTGCATCAATGAAGCATATTTATTCACCTCCACCGTAACCCCGTCCACCATATAATGGAAGGTGAGAAAACCAATGCCACCTTTTCTTACATGTTCTTTGAATTCATCGTAGGATCCGTTAAATCGTACGGACGGGTATTCTTTTTCCTCCCTGAACCTGTCTATAAATAACCCCAGGTCAAACCAGGTCTGGATATTCTTTTCCTGAAGGAAAGCTAGCAGTTCATCCAACTTCATTTCAAAATTATTATCATATTTGTGTTGGTTTTTATGCTTTTTAAAGATGCTAAGTTACGTGTTCCGATATAAATTTACCATTCTGCTGGCCATCCTCATCGTTTTGCTGAGCCTGGTACCCAGTAGCAGTATACCGTCATCTCGACTCTTCAATATACCCTACCTGGATAAGCTTGTGCATATTTCCATGTATGCATCCATTGGCTTTGTGGCCCTGATGGAAAGCCGCTGTTATAAAAATTGTCTGGTTTTCCATGGGCTCATGATGCTGGTTATCTTTATTATGAGTGCAATCATTGAGGTGTTGCAGGCCACTGTGGTAGCTACCCGGGCTGCAGAATGGTATGATCTTTTTGCCAATTTTTCCGGACTTGTGGCCGGCTATGTGGCTTACAGGATTATAGGTGGCCTCCGAATCTTTCGATTCCTTAGATACTGATTCTATCTTTTCCTTCTCTGAATTCGGAAACCAGGTCGGCAATTGACTCGGTGGCAAAAAGCATCCTCTCTTCATGTCTCATGGGTGCAATCTTATCGTGTAAACTACAGGGATCCTCGTCACTGCAGGGAGCGGTCCGTATAACACAGATGCCAAAAGTGTCGCTTCCATCTATCAACTCAATAATGTCCATCAGGGAGATGTCCATGGCCGGTCTATTCAGGTAGAATCCACCATGTGGACCTTTGGTTGAACTCAGAATGTGGTGCCTGGCTAATTGCTGTAGTATCTTCCCCAAGAATGGAGAGGGAATATCCAGTTCGCTGGATACCTCCTTAATTCCTACCTTTTTCTCTTTAGTAGAGTACAGGGCCAGGTAGATTACCGCCCTGATTGCGTATTTGCTGGTATTTGAAAGCATTTATCTTATTTATAAAGGAATTTTCTCTACTCTCAATTGGTGCCTCCCCCCTTCAAACCGGGTGCGTAGAAAGACATCCACAATCTCCTTTGCAGTTTCAATATCAATAAACCTTGCCGGCAAAGAACAGATGTTGGCATCATTATGAGTTCGTGCCAATCTGGCAATCTCCCTGTTCCAGCACAAAGCTGCCCGTATGCCCTGATGTTTGTTTGCTACCATGTTAATGCCGTTTCCACTTCCACATAGCGATATTCCCAACCGGTACTCTCCCTTTTCAACAGCCAGAGCCAAAGGATGACCAAAATCTGGGTAATCAACTGATTTTGAAGAATATGCACCAAGATCATTTGGTGTATATCCAAGCTCTTCAATATATTTAACTATGACTAACTTCATCTGATAACCCGCATGATCAGAAGCTATGGCAATGGTCTCTTTCATTCTTCCTCTTTTTTAACAATCCAATGGTTGATTTGTTGTTGATTTGTTTTTAAAACCCTTGTTAAACATTCAATTGACAGGTCGGGAAGTAATTCTTCCAAAATCTTACCCAAATCACCAACAGATTGTCAACAGTCATTATCTTTGAAGTAAATTTGTTTTTATTAAACGGGTCCTCTATTAACAAGTGTTAAATTAAATTGTAACAACCGTTATTACAGAACTTAACATTTCATATAACTGTTAATAGAGTGTGTGGTTCATTTAATGAATTGATTTTGCAAAGATAGCTTCACTTTTTTTAAAACAATATGAACCGACTAACATTATCATTTTTAGATTTAATTGATTAATAAGATTATATATATAGATGATGAATTCTGTTAAAAAGCTGAATATTGATAGAGCTGGATTTGTAGATCTGGAGATCGATAAATCGCTTAATCTTGTGGAAGAGATTAACCGAATGAGAAAGGAAAAGAGCGCTGTAATTCTGGCACACTTTTACCAGGAGGGTGAAATTCAGGATATTGCCGATTTTGTGGGAGATAGTCTGGGTCTGTCCCAACAGGCTGCTGCTACCGATGCTGATATCATTCTTTTTGCCGGAGTTAATTTTATGGCTGAAACGGCAAAGATACTGGCTCCCGGTAAAAAGGTACTAATTCCCGATATCAATGCAGGATGCTCACTGGCTGATTCCTGTCTGCCAGCTGACTTTGCGAAATTTAAAGAGAAATATCCTGGTTACACAGTTATCTCGTATGTGAATACAACCGCTGAAATAAAGGCGCTTACGGATATAATCTGTACCTCTACCAATGCTCTGGAAATTATTAAGAGTTTACCCGAGGAGGAGAAAATCATTTTTGCCCCTGACCGTAACCTGGGCAACTACATCCAGAGTGTCACCGGAAGAGAGATGGTCATATGGGATGGTGCCTGTCATGTTCATGAAGAGTTCAGTCTGGAAAGGATTCTGGAATTAAAGAATGAAAATGCTAAAGCTCAGATTATTGCACATCCAGAATGTGAAAAACCTATTCTAATTGTGGCCGATCACATAGGTTCTACCACCTCACTGCTGAACTACACAATTAAGGATAAAGGAGACACCTACATTGTGGCAACCGAATCAGGAATTCTTCACCAGATGCGAAAGGCCAGTCCCCATAAAAATTTTATCCCTGCCCCGCCCAAAGACTCCACCTGTGCATGCAACGATTGTAAGTATATGAAATTGATTTCTTTGAAAAAGATCTATAATACTTTGAAGTATGAGCTTCCTGAGATAACTTTGGAACAGGATTTGATGGACAGAGCAAGGGGATCCATTGTGAGGATGCTTGAGATTTCGGACCGTCTTAAACTTTAAAGTGATACATGTTGGTAAGGTTAAATCGATACTTTCTTATTGTTGCAGTTTTAGGTTTGATATCTTTTCATCTGAAGGCTCAACAAGGGTCGGATGAAAATGGATTTGTTCAATACCTATATCCCAATGATCAGGTTTCCAGCGAAGGCACCATGCGGGATGGAAAGCCCGATGGTTACTGGAAAACCTATTATGTGACCGGTGTTATCAAGTCGGAAGGCAAAAGAACCAATTATCTGTTGGACAGTATCTGGAATTTTTACAACCAGGCAGGAGAACTTACCCAGCAGATAAATTATAAATTGGGAGAGAAGAGCGGATACGCCACCAGTTACTCCTATAACAATCCCCGTAATCCTGGACAACCCACGGTGATATCATCGGAGCTCTATGTAAACGGGAGGAAGGAGGGAAATTCCTATTACTATTTTCCCACAGGCGAATTGAAGATTATGGTATACTATATGAACGGGAAAAAGCAGGGGTTGTCAAGGGAATTTTCCACTGACAGTACCCTGATTGCAGTGGAGGAGTACAACGATAACTACGTGGTAAACAGGGAGCGATTAAACAGAACTGATCCAGAGGGAAGAAAACAGGGAACCTACAGGGATTACTATGGCAATGGAAGGATAAAGAAAGAGGAGCACTATCTGGACGATAAGTTGCATGGTTATTACAGGGAGTTTGATGGAAGGGGGGAGTTGGTGACAGCAGTGAGGTATGAGAGGGGCATGATCATGGAGGAGATAGATGAGGACCTGAAGGAGCTCCTTGATATGAAAAGCACATTTGATGCCCAAGGGAGGCTGATCTTCACCGGGGGATACATTGAGGGGGTACCGGTAGGGATACACAGGTTTTATGATACCACAGGAACAATAGAAAATTCTTATCTCTACAATGAGCTGGGTCAGAAGATATCTGAAGGGATCATTGATGCACAGGGGTTAAGGAAGGGGGCTTGGATAGAATTCTATCCCACCGGAGAGACCAGAGCAAAAGGACAGTATGTGAATAATCAGCGCTCTGGACGCTGGAACTACTATTTCTTTTCTGGTGCTGTGGAGCAGAAAGGAAGGTTCGAAAGGGACCGTTACCGTGGACTGTGGACCTGGTACTATTCCAATGGCAATGTTTGGAGAGAGGAGTCCTATTTCAACGGTCGGGAAGATGGAATGTTTGTGGAGTACGACCTGGCAGGAAATATCCTCACAAAGGGAGATTATATCAGTGGAGAAAAGGAGGGAGAATGGATCTACCAGGTGGGAGATCACACGGAAAAAGGAAACTACGTGATTGGATTAAGAGAGGGCATATGGACCTATTTCTACAACAGTGGTAAGCTAAAGTATGAGGGAAATTATTCACAGGGAAATCCCGATAAAAGGCACAAATATTACTATCCATCTGGCGTCTTAAAAGAGGAGCAATATTACGCAATGGGCATTAGGGAGAAGAACTGGAAAAAATATGATGAAGAGGGGAACCTGAGCCTAACCATCACCTATAAAAATAATGTGGAACAGCGTATCAACGGATTCAAGATCAAACTTCCCGATGAAGATGTTACCTTAATCCGATAATGCATCATGGCAGAAGAATTCGAATTTAGAGAGAACCAGCTTTCAGATAAAGAACTGGAAATTGAAGCGCGTTTAAGGCCACAGATCTTTTCCGATTTTGACGGTCAGAAAAAGGTGGTTGAAAACCTGAAGGTATTTGTGGAAGCGGCCCGCTTAAGAGATGAAGCTTTGGATCATGTGCTGCTTCATGGTCCACCCGGTCTGGGGAAAACCACACTTGCACATATCATTGCCAATGAAATGAAGGTGGGTATTAAAATTACCTCCGGACCGGTGCTCGACAAGCCGGGCGATTTGGCTGGCTTGCTTACTGGACTGGAAGAGGGGGATGTACTCTTTATTGATGAAATTCACAGGCTCTCCCCCATTGTTGAAGAGTACCTCTATTCGGCCATGGAAGATTACTGTATCGACATCATGATCGACAAAGGTCCCTCTGCCCGATCGGTGCAATTGACCCTTTCACCCTTTACACTTTTAGGAGCCACCACCAGATCCGGATTGCTTACCGGACCATTAAGGGCCAGATTTGGCATCAACTCCTTGCTGGAGTATTACGATGCAGATGTGTTAACAGGTATTGTAAAGCGATCGTCCGGTATTCTAAAGATGGAAATCAGGGATGATGCTGCGGTGGAAATTGCTTCCAGAAGCAGGGGTACACCCCGGATAGCCAATGCTTTGTTGCGAAGAATTAGAGATTTTGCGCAGGTAAAAGGAGATGGGATCATCGATATGAAGATCACTAAATATGGACTGGATGCATTGAATATCGATCAGTCGGGACTGGATGAAATGGATAACAAGATCCTGCTTACCATTATTGATAAATTCCAGGGAGGTCCTGTTGGACTAAATACCATTGCCACAGCTGTGGGTGAAGAGGCCGGGACCATCGAGGAGGTGTATGAGCCCTTCCTGATCAAGCAGGGGTATATCAAACGAACACCCCGGGGCAGAGAGGTTACCAGGAATGCCTATGAACACTTGGGCAAATATAGAGAAAGCCAGAACTTTTTATTTTGATATTTTGTATATATTTGTGAGGAGTTTAATATAAGCAAGCTGATATGTTAAAAGAGTTATTGAAAAATTCAGGGCTGCTGGTAATCCTTGCCGGTGTAATTGTGCTTAGTATAATTGTCTTTGCAAAGGGGCAGACCAATTCAAGCCTTTCACTTAGCCTGGGGCTGGTCATTGGTGGACTTATCGCCCATATTGTAATCAATAAATTGGTGGATTGATCCGCTAGATATTGGCAATGTACTTTAGTCCTGGCTTGTCCAGGATTTTTATTTTCCTTCCGTTGAGTTCGAGGGCTCCCTCGTTTTTAAATTCTGAAAGCAGCCTGATAATGGATTCTGTAGCGGTTCCAACAATGTTAGATAACTCTTCTCGGGTAAGTGAAATATTTAGAATTCCCAGATCATCGGTACCAAACTCCCAGTCGAGGTGGATCAGAATCTCAGCAAGGCGCTCTTTCACCGTTTTTTGAGCAATATCAGTAATGTAAGCATTAGCTTCTCCCAGCTCCTTGCAGGTGAGTTTCATCAGTGCCACCGCAAACTCTCCATTGGTTTTCACCAGGTGAAGCAGTATGTCGGTGGGAATGTGACAAAGGGTAGCTTCCTGCAGGATCTCAGCAGTGGTGCATGCAGGTTCATTGCTTACCACAGAACGGTAACCGATCAAATCGGCGGGTTTTGCAAATCGTACAATCTGTTCCTTTCCGTCGAAGCCTGTTTTATATATCTTTACAATTCCGGAATGAACACAATAGAATCCCTTCATTCGGCTGCCTTCGCGGTAGATAATAGAACCTCTTTTATGGGTTTCTGTTATCTTATTGAGAGAGATATCCTGAAGCTCCTCTTCACTCAGGTGGCGAAACAGGGGATGTGTTCTAATGGTGCAGGAACTACAGCCACTATCCAGGGGATATTCAGTCATATAAAAAGGTTAATTGCTTAAAATTAAATAAATAAAATTTGAAAACTCACATCAATGAAAGAAACAATCAAAGCTCAGTGGCTTAACGGCCTGTCATTTGAAACAGAAGTGGACGGACATAAAATTTACATGGATACAGCCGAAGAACACGGGGGAAAGAATCTTGGTCCCAGGCCCAAACCGATGATGATGGTGGCTTTGGCCGGATGTACAGGTATGGATGTGGTTGCTATTTTGAAGAAAATGAGAGAGAATGTGGAAGAGTTGTCAGTGGAAGTGCAGGGTGATATAACCGAGGAGCATCCCAAAAGATTTGAAGGCATGAAGGTAATCTTCAGGGTGAAGGGAAAAGGTATTAACCTAAAAAATGTAGAGAAAGCAGTGAATCTATCCTCCACCAGATATTGTGGTGTCTCCACCAACTACAAAGAGGCCTTCGACATCACCTACGAAATTATTATAGAGGAGTAAATCCGATTGGTTTTTAACTGGCTTGACTATTTTATGAGGGGTGATTTATAAGCAACCTGGGATTTTTCCCGTAGGGAATAACCACGTTGCGTTAAAATACCCCGAATAATTAATAGAAAGCGTGCTAATACGCTGCCCGGAATTGCTCCAGAAAACGAACATCGTTTTCGAAGTAGAGTCGAAGATCTTTAACCTGGTATTTCAGCATGGCGACTCTTTCAATGCCCATGCCGAAGGCAAATCCGGTGTACTTCTTCGAATCGATATTGTTATATTCCAGTACGTTGGGATCTACCATTCCACACCCCAGGATCTCCAGCCAACCGGTATATTTGCATACATTGCATCCTCTTCCTCCACAGATCTGACAGCTGATATCCATCTCAGCTGAAGGCTCTGTAAATGGAAAGTAAGAGGGACGAAGACGGATCTCCACCTCTTTTCCAAACATTTCACGGGCGAAGTAAAGCAGGGTCTGTTTCAGATCCGCAAAGGAGACATTCTCATCGATATACAATCCCTCCACCTGGTGGAAAATACAGTGAGCTCTGGCCGAGATAGCCTCATTTCTGAAAACCCTGCCAGGCGATATGGTACGAATGGGTGGTTGCTCTTTTTCCATGACACGCACCTGCACCGAAGAGGTATGAGTTCGCAACAGAATATCGGGATCCTTCTCGATGAAAAAGGTGTCCTGCATGTCCCGTGCAGGGTGCTCAGGCGGAAAATTAAGTGCCGAAAACACATGCCAGTCATCTTCAATTTCGGGTCCTTCCGAAATGTTATAACCCAGGCTGGTAAATATCTCAATAATCTGGTTACGAACCACCGAAATGGGATGCCTGGCTCCTGGTTGCATAGGAGGTCCGGGAAGAGTAAGATCAGCCGAATCACTGCTATCGTTCTCGTCCGACAGGTTGGATAACAGAGTTTCAATCCTCTCAGCAACAAACTGTTTCAGTTCATTGATTTTTTTCCCCATCTCTTTTTTCTGATCTGCCGGCACCTCTTTAAAAATACTGAACAGGTCTGAAAGGATTCCTTTCTTTCCCAGGTATTTGATTCGGAATTGTTCTATTTCTTCACGGGTGCCTGCGCTGAACTGCCTGGCTTCGTCCAGGATTTTATCAATGTTCTGAATCATATTTGATTGACTTAGAGCTACAAAAGTAAAAAAAATGTGACTACTCTACCAAAGAGATTGAATAGATCACATCCTCAATGGGACGGTCATACGAATCGGTCTGTGTGGCTGCAATGCGATCGAGTATTTCCAATCCCACCACAATCTCACCAAAAATCGTATATGAACCATCAAGGTGTGGCGTTCCTCCTATGGTGGTATAAATATCAATGGATTCCTGAGTAAAAGGAGCACCTCTTTGAGCAAAATTATTAATCTCTTGTTGAGTTAATACTTTTCCCTGAACCAGGTAGAATTGGGATCCGGAAGATGCTTTTTCAGGATTTACAGAGTCTCCCTGTCTGGCTGCTGCCAGGGCCCCTTTTTTATGAATCAGTTCAGGATTAAACTCAGCGGGTATGGTGTATCCGGGTCCTCCGTTACCAAGTCGCTCTCCTTTTGCTGCGCCCACCGAATGGGGGTCTCCTCCCTGGACCATAAAATCCTTGATAACCCGGTGAAATAATTGGTTATCAAAGAAACTATCCTGGATCAGTTTGATCATATTGTCCCGGTGCAACGGAGTTTCGTTGTAAAGTTTTAGAACCATATCCCCCATGCTCGTTTCAAATTTGATCAAACGTTCAGAGGAGTTCTCCTGAGCCTTGGTCCGGTTAATGGGGAAGATTCCCAGGATCACCCAAGAAACTATAAGGATTTTGATATACGTCTTCATATTTTTTAATGTATTTTTAATAGAATAAAGCTCTGCAAAGATAAAATGAATGTTTAAAAAGTGTTCCATCCTTCTCTTATTTGGTTTGATAACGTTAATGTCTATGGGTCAGTCTGTTGGTCTGGTACTTAGCGGGGGAGGCTCCAAAGGACTTGCTCATATTGGGGTGATTAAGGCGCTTGAGGAAGAGCAAATCCCCATCGATTACATCGGGGGCACCTCCATGGGAGCCATTGTGGGGGCCTGCTATGCCATGGGATTAACGACCGATGAGATCATAAACATTGTGAAAGCGGACGATTTCAACTACTGGATGAGCGGAGTAATTGAAGAGGAGTATAACTACTACTTCAAGGCCGAATATCCCGAGCCTGATATTTTCTCCCTGGGGATCGATCTGAATGATACAGTTCCTAAAACCAGGTTGCCAATGAGCTACATACCCAATCACCTGATGGACTTCGCATTTATGGAGATTTTTTCCAGAGCCAGTGCGGCAGCCGGTTATGATTTTGACAGTCTGTTTGTTCCTTTTTTATGTAACAGTGTGGATATAAGCAACAACAGAGAAGTTGTATTCAGAACCGGGGACCTTACTCAGGCTGTGAGAGCCTCCATGACCGTACCCCTCTATTTCCGGCCTATTGTGATAGATGGAAACATCATGTACGATGGGGGTATTTACAACAACTTTCCGGTTAATCATGTGGAGAAACTGTTTAAGCCTGATGTTATAATTGGAAGCAAGGCTGCCCAGGGAAATCAACCTCCCGATGAGTTTGACATCATGCGCCAGATTGAGAATATAGTGATGAAACCCTCCTCTTACGTCATCAACCCGGAGAAGGGTATATTGATTGATATGCCCTTTAAAAACGAGTCTCTCCTGGCCTTTGATAAATTGGATGAGTTTGTGGAGGTGGGTTATAAGATCACCATGGAGAAGATGGATAGCATTAAGATGCTGGTTAAGAGAAAAGCAGAGAAATCGGAGGAGATTGACAAAAGGAGAGATGCATTTAAAGCGACCTGGCCCCCTTTAAGATTTAACGACCTGGAGATTGAGGGATTGAACAGTGCGCAGGAGTCCTATGTGGAAAGAAGCATCAGGAAAACCGATTCAATCATAGACCTGGATGAGATGAAGACAGAGTACCTGAAACTGGCTCATGATAAAAGTTTACTCTATCTCTACCCAAAGGCGACCTATAGTGAGGCAGACAGTCTCTTTACACTGGGACTTCGTGTGATTCCCCAGACTTCACTAGAAGCCAGGTTTGGCCTTTTTTTTTCAACGACCGGACTGGCACAGACTTTCCTGGGTGTAAGTTACAGAGAGATATCGGAGCTAAGTACCCACCTGAAGGGCAGCATCCAGTTTGGAAGGCTTTATGACGGTGTAAATATTGGATTCAGATTTGATTATCCGTCCCGGATTCCTGTTTTTTTCCAGGGTAGTTTTAATTACAATAGTATAGACTACAATTCGTACAATTCCAACTTCTTTTTTGAGGACCTTAAACCTTCCTATATCACTGAAGATGAGATTAACTTCAGGTTTGATGTTGGGATTCCCTACTCCATAAATGGGATTTTTAAAGGCGGAGTGGGTATTGGAAGGAACAAGGAGGTATACTATATGACCAATGATTTTTCAACCAGCGACACCTCCGAAGTCTCCAATGTCAATAACCTCTCCCTTTATGTAGCTATGGAGCGCAACACATTGAATAATAAGCAATTTGCTACAAAAGGGGTACGCCGGTTGCATGCTTTGAGGCTTGGATATGGTTTTGAGTCCTACTTTCCGGGGTCAACTTCCGAGAATGTAC
The DNA here is from genome assembly GCA_029938715.1 of Bacteroidales bacterium. GTDB lineage: Bacteria > Bacteroidota > Bacteroidia > Bacteroidales. The sequence continues at coordinate 40,641 of JAOZUK010000007.1, forward strand.
AGAACGAAAAACTGGATTATCTGTGGCTTTCAGCCAAATATGAGAATACCGGTTATGTGCCCATAGGGAGATCTTTCAGCCTGGGGTACTACATCAATTTACAGGCTACCTTTAAACCCCTGTTGAGCACATACTTCTCTACCCTGCTCGAAGTTCCTGTATTCCAGCCAAACATCGTCACCAAGTCTCTTTTTATGGAACACTACAGGGCATATCAGTTTGTGGCTTTTGGGCTGATGCCTGTCTATAAGTTTAACAAGCAGCTTCATGCAAAAGCCGAAGCCTATACCTTTATTCCGGTGCAGGAGATTTTGCGCGATGCCAATAACAATGCCTATCTGGGTACCTTTTTTAAAACTATAAAAACAGTGTTTGATGCCTCTGTAACCCTGGTTACTGTGGCAGGACCAGTCTCATTTCATATGGGATATATCACTGAAGAGGATGATCCCTGGGTTTTCCAGCTTAGCTTTGGTTACCTGTTGTTTAATAAAAGATCTGTGGATGAATGAAAGCGGACCCGAAACCTCTCTGGAATCTTTATTTTTACCTCCCCTTTTCTGATAGATAATGCTACTTTTACAAAAATATTGGCAGAGCTTACAGGCACAAGTGCATCGTCAGAATTCCTTCACTTTTCAACAAAATCTAGTAGAGAGCATTGAAGAATCCCATTAAACAACTGATAGGACAAACCGCAGTGTATGGTTTGGGTATTGTATTGCCGCGACTGCTGAATTACCTGTTACTCACCCCATTCTATACCCGAATTTTTGATAGGGCCACCTATGGAATTATTACCGAACTTTATGCTTATGTGGTTTTTCTTCTTGTGTTGCTTACCTACGGGATGGAGACGGGGTATTTCCGTTATGCCAGTAATTCGGAGCGGAAAGAGAGGGTATACACCACCGTACTTGGATCGCTCTTTGTAACCTCCACTTTGTTTGTAATAGCCATGGTTCTCAGTTCAGGATCTATAAGCAGGGTGCTGGGTTATGCATCAAATCCCGAGTACATCAGGTGGCTGGCCATCATAGTGGCCATTGATGCATTTACCAGCATCCCCTTTGCCCGAATCAGGCTTCTAAACCGACCAGGAAAGTATGCACTTATTCGAATTTTTGAAGTGTCCATCAACATTGGGCTCAACCTCTTTTTTCTGCTTTACTGTCCAAATCATACCGATTCGGGACTGGTATCGCTGGTTTATAACGAGGAGATTGGAGTTGGTTATGTTTTGATATCTAATGTAATAGCCTCCATCAGTAAACTGGTTTTTCTGTTACCTGATGCCCTGGCCGCATTCAAGGCGAAATTTGACCGACAATTATTACCGGTACTGCTCAGATACTCTGCCCCTTTGCTTATTGCCGGTCTGGCAGGAACAGTCAATGAGGCGCTGGACCGGATTCTCTTAAAGCACCTTCTTCCCCTTGAGTCGAATCCCATGGAGCAGCTGGGCATCTATGGAGCCAACTATAAAATGGCCGTGTTAATGACACTTTTTGTACAGATGTTTAAGTATGCGGCCGAACCCTTCTTCTTTTCAAAATCGGGAGATTCAAATGCAAAGAAGTTGTATGCTGATGTGATGACTTTTTTTGTAATTTCGGGGCTTTTTATATTCCTTCTTGTGAATATTTATCTGGAGTACTTTATCCTTTTTATTGGAAAGGATTTCAGGGAAGGAGTTGGGATTGTTCCAGTGGTTTTGATGGCCAACCTGGTCATGGGTATCTTCTTTAACCTGTCCATATGGTATAAGTTGACCAATAAGACCCATTTTGGGGCTATCCTGGTCATATTGGGGGCCACAATAACCGTAGTGATCAATGTGCTGTTTATTCCCCGGTATGGCTATGTGGCTTCGGCCTGGGCCCATCTGATATGTTACACTACCATGGTCGTAGTTTCCTATACCTGGTCGAGAAAACACTATGCGGTGCCTTACAAAACACGCCGCATTGCGGGTTATATATCTGTGGCAGTAGTGATTTTCTTTGTCAATGAACTATTTTTGCAAAATATGGAAAGAATGAAGGAGGTTTTTGGACTGGTGCTTTTGGGAGGCTTTACAGCCCTGGCCATCTACCGCGAACGTTCTGTTTTTAATGCTTATAAACAAGGTTAACTATAGATGAAAGTAAAAATTGTAAATCAGTCCGGACATGCTTTGCCGGAATACAGTACACCTAATTCGGCAGGTATGGACCTGAGGGCGAAACTTGATAAACCTGTGATATTAAAACCTATGGAGCGCAGCCTGATTCCGACAGGGCTGTTTATGGAACTTCCTGAAGGATTTGAAGCTCAGATCAGACCCAGGAGCGGATTGGCCCTGAAGAAAGGAATCTCAATTGTGAATTCTCCGGGCACCATAGATGCCGATTACCGGGGTGAGATAGGGATCATTCTGATCAATCTTTCGGATACGGATTTTGTGGTGAACGACGGAGAGAGAATCTGCCAGATGGTGATCAATAAGGTGGAGACCATCAGCTGGTCAGAAGTTAGTTTGCTGGAGGAATCGGAGCGAGGTAAAGGAGGATTTGGACATACGGGAAGAGGATAATATTCGTTAAAGAGATATGAGTATGAAAGTTAGAACCGGGATGGTGTTGGGTGTGTTGGTGGTTACCGGCTTGCTTTCCTGCTTTGGGCAGGAAACGCGCGGTAACAACGATTACCAGTATGTATTGATTGAAGCCGTAAAGCAGAAAAACCTGGGAAACCTCTCCGAGGCCGTCAAGCTTTATAACCTGGTGATTAAGGAGAAGGAAGATTGTGATGCGGCCTACTACGAGGTGGGTACCATCTATTTGATGACAAACCAGTTCGAATTAGCCAGGAAGAACCTGGAAACGGCCTATTTTCTGGATGAAAATAACAAGTGGTATACGCTAGCCTATCTTAATTCGCTGGGTGCCCTGGAGGATTATGAAACAATAGCCGAGATCCTTAAGGAGAAGAAGGAGAGCGATCCCGAAGAGGTGGAATGGGAGTACCAGCTGGCGACGGTCTATTTCTCCATGGGAAAGAGCAGGAAAGCGATCAGGATGCTTGAAAATATTGAAAAAGATCGGGGTTTCAGTGAAAAGATCACCCTGTTGAAAGCCTCCATCTACGAGAGCGATGAGAAGTATGATTTGGCAATGGATGAGGTTAAGAAGGTAATGGAGCTCTTTCCCGAGGCCATTCAATTCAGGATTGTTGCTGCCGAATTGTCTATGAAGAGTGGAGATGCAGCAGCAGCAGCAGGCTTCTACCACAAGATACTGGATATGGACAGCACCAACATTTTTGCACTCACCAATCTGACTGATTACTATCGAAAAGAAAATAACTTCGGAAAGAGTTTACAATACCTGGCACTCTCCTTTCAGAGCCAGCAGATTGATGTAAAGAGGAAGCTGGCGATTATGTCCTATTATCTATCTGATAAAGAGATTATTAATAAATACCCTGAGGAGCTTGATCGTTTGATTCAGGTTTTCGTTGGGCAGCATCCCGATGCGTTTGATGGGCGTTTGCTAGTGGCTGATTTCTACATTCAAACCCAGGATTATGGTGAGGCATTTAGGCACCTGGAGTATTTCCTGGCCAAAAATCTGGGAACCTTTCCCATGTATATGCAGGCCATACTACTGGCCAATGCAGCATCATTAAATAGTGAGCTGATCGGCATATGCAATACAGCTTTGAGGTATTATTCCGACAGTGCAGACATTAGGTTTTTCAAAGCCATCGGTCTCTATGAAGAAGAGATGTATGAGGAGCTGATCACCAACCTGGATAGTGTTTCGTTCAACAGTTTCTCACAGGAAGAGTATGTGGTGCAAGCCCAAATGCTCTATGCAGAAGCCTTTTACAGGCTCAATGACTATACAAAATCCGATTCTATTTTTGAAGTGTTAATAGAGGAAGATCCCGAAAATTATATGGTGTTGAATAATTACAGTTACTATCTGGCAGAACGGGGTGAGAAACTGAAACAGGCCAGGGAGTGGAGTCAGAAAGCCTCGTGGAACAATCCCGATAATGCCACATTTCTGGACACGTATGCTTGGGTGCTCTATAAGATGGAACTCTATGCCGATGCAGAGAAATACATTCTGGACGCACTTGAAAAGGGAGGGAAGAATGATCCTGAAGTTAATGAGCATGCGGGAGATATCCAGGTGGCCCTGGAGAGTTTTGAAATAGCTAAATCCTATTATCAGAAAGCAATTATTCTGGGGGGAGAAAAGGAGAGATTAGAGGAAAAAATTGAAACAATGAACAGGCGGCAGAATGAATAGAAGGCTGTTATTATTATTGGTACTAACTCTTATGTTACACCAGTGTAAAGTAGTGAAAGTAGCTCAGCGTCAGAACACTCCCGTTTTGAAGGGAGTAAATGGTTTGAGGCAGCAATGTGTTTCACTGGACACCGTTCAGTCAATTTTGATTAAAAAAGCTGAAGCAATTTTAATGTTTGATAATGAGCGGTATGAAGTGACCGTGACGCTCTATTCTAAAAGAGATTCAATTATTTATCTTTCGGCTGTCAACAGTGGATATGAAATAATTCGCGCCAGCGTGGATATGGATTCCATTAAAGTAATTAACAGGTTGAACCGTATCGTGTATAGAACTGCAATGAAAAGGCAGTTCGGGTATCAATTTCCAGTAAATTTTAATGACCTGCAGAATCTTATTGGAAGGTTTTATTTATGTGACGATCTGGAGGCTGCTGAAGACGATATGGTTCATATGGTTAAGTTTGAGCAGGATGAAGGTTACATTAAGAAAAGAATCCATATTGATCGCAACAGCTTAAAATTGAATATGTTCGAGTTTTATCACAAAAAAACAGAGCAATATTTAATGGGCGAAAGAAGCGATGATGAATTGAAGGTGTATTCGAATTTTATGGTTACAAAATTTGAGATGAAGGCTAAAGGTGGAACCATTCTGTACAATAAGGAGATAAAGGTAAAGATGGAAGTGAATCCAAGAAAGTATACTTTTACCGAATTGAGATGAATCTGAGAGTTTCGTTAATTGTTTTATCGGTTTTTGTTTTTTGTGCTTTACCAGGACAAACAAAAGATGATCTGCAAAAGCAGAAGCAGAGAGCTTTTACTGAGCTTAAACTGGCCAGGGAGCTTATGGGCAAAACGGCAGAGAAGCGGTCCGCTTCGGTTCAGCATTACCGTATTTTGCAGAAGGGGATTAATTCCAGGGCTCAGTTGATAAGTACACTGGAGCTAGAGGTTAAGCTGATTGACAAAGAGATCAGTGAAGTATCCACTGAGATTTCCAGACTTGAAGCGGAGAATATAAAGAACAGGGAAGAGTATGCCCGACTGATCTATTACGCCTACCGGAATCATACCGACTATGAAAAATTAATGTATATTCTGGCGGGAGCTTCCATCTCTCAATCGTACCAGCGATATAAATACCTGAAGTATATAAGTGAATACCGGGTCAAGAAGGCCACAGAAATTGAAACAGTGGTAAGAGAGCTTGATCTGAGAGATGAGGAGCTTAACCGGCTAAAGAATGATAAATTGTCGGTCATGGAAGAGAAAGAAGCTGAGCAGGAGCAACTGGTAAAAGAGAGAGGACAGAGATCTGCCATCATTGACCAATTAAAGAAGGAGGAAGCCAAGCTAAGAAGAGATATTGCTGAAAAAGAGCGGATTACTAAAGAACTGGAATCTAGAATAAAGGAGATTATTGAAGAGGAAGCCAGGAAGTTAAATTCCAGAAACATTTATGCTGCATTAACTCCTGAGCAGGAACTGGTGGGAAATGATTTCAGAAAGAACAAAGGTAAATTGCCCTGGCCGGTGGCCAAGGGTATAATTACAGTAGGATATGGAAACCATGAAATACCTGGTTTGAGAGGATCCAGCGTAATGAATAACGGCATAGATATAAACAGCGCCCCGGGAACCATGGTCAGGGCAGTGTTCGAAGGTGAGGTAACCAAGGTTTTCGCCATACTTGGGGCCAATTTTACGGTTTTGGTCAGGCATGGTGAGTATCTTACCGTTTACTTGAACTTGGTGAATGTGCGCGTTAAAACGGGTGATAAAGTTCTCACAAAAGAGATCTTAGGGGAGGCTTTTACGGATGAATCCGAAGGAGTGGCCGAACTACATTTTGAAGTATACCAGGAGAAGGAAATTTTAAATCCCGAAGTTTGGTTGAGTAAATAGTTTTTTTTTGGAACCTTTCAATAAGCAGCGCCGTATAAGAAGCGTCCAAGGAATAATTATGAGAATAGATCTGAATATCCCCTCCGAGATAGGAAACCTTAGGTTGGTAGAAAAGGCCATTGATGAATTGTCGCTTGAGCTCGATCTTAGTGATGAAATTTATGGAAATGTACTGGTGGCTACCATGGAGGCTACAAACAATGCAATTGTGCATGGAAACAAAGCCGATCCTAAAAAAAAGGTCAAAATTAAGATGGAATACGGTGAAAGGGAGCTAAAAGTTTTGATTGAGGATCAGGGCGAAGGCTTTGACCATTGGGGAATACCCGATCCAACCGCTCCCGAGAACCTTGAAAAGATTAATGGTAGAGGAATTTTCTTAATGGAACGGCTTTCCGATGAAATTTTATACTTGGAAGAGGGTAGGATTGTAGAGCTAAAGTTCAAATTCTAGTGGATATAAGTTTTCACAACGAAGGAATTCGTTTTGAATTAAAAGACAAAATCAAACATAAGAAATGGATTCGGAAGTGGCTTGAATCCAATCAATTCCACCCGGGTAAAATTTCTTATGTATTTACTTCCAATGAGCAACTCAGGCTCATGAATCAGGAGTTTTTAAACCACAACTACTTTACAGATGTTATAACCTTTGATTATACCAGCGGAAAAAAAATTTCCGGGGATGTATTTATCAGCTTAGAACAGGTTAAAAGCAATGCAGATTTTTATGGTGTATCTGTGAAGGATGAGCAAAGAAGAGTAATGATTCATGGTGTTTTACACTTGATGGGTTTTTCCGATGAAACAGATGATGAAAAGGAAACCATGCGTAAAAAGGAAAATGAAGCATTACATTTGTGGATGAAACTCTTTCAAAATGATTTTAGAATATGATGTAGTTGTAGTGGGTGGAGGACATGCGGGGTGTGAAGCTGCTGCTGCTGCTGCACAGATGGGCAGCAGAACATTACTGATAACCATGGACATGACCAAATTTGCTCAAATGTCATGCAATCCAGCCATGGGTGGTATTGCTAAGGGACAGATAATCAGGGAAATAGATGCAATTGGAGGATATTCAGGAATTGTATCAGATCGCTCTATGATACAATTCAGAATGTTAAATCGAAGCAAGGGTCCGGCCATGTGGAGCCCGAGAGCTCAGTGTGATCGATCCCTGTTTACTCTGGAGTGGAGAAAGGTTTTGGAAAACATCGACAACCTGGAATTCTGGCAGGATAAGGTGACAAAGTTACTGATCAATGAAGATGAAGTGGTAGGAGTAGAGACCCTCATGGGGATAAAGTTTCATTCCAAGAAAGTGATTCTTACTGCTGGAACCTTTATAAATGGTTTGATGCATGTGGGAAAAGTGAAAATGAAGGGAGGCAGAATGGGGGAACCTCCATCTTATGGATTAAGCGAACAGCTTGAGAATCACGGTTTTGAAGTGGGAAGAATGAAGACAGGAACACCGGCCAGAATTGATGGAAGAAGCATAAATTTTAGTAAGCTTGTGGAACAACCTGGAGACATGGAGCACCGTAAATTCAGCTACCTGGATTATCCAATGAATTACAACGATCACAAAAGTTGTTATATCGCTTATACAAATTTATCAGTACACTCGGAGTTGGAAAAAGGATTTGAAGAGAGTCCCATGTTTGATGGAACCATCGAGAGCATTGGACCAAGGTATTGTCCCAGTATTGAAGATAAGATTGTTACTTTTTCAGATAAAGAACAGCACCAGCTATTTCTGGAACCAGAAGGCTTAGATACTGTGGAGTATTACATAAATGGATTTTCCTCATCGTTGCCTTGGGAAGTGCAATATGGGGCTATGCTAAAGATTGAGGGATTGGAAAATGTAAAAATTTTCAGGCCTGGATATGCCATAGAGTACGACTATTATCCGCCCACTCAATTGTATCATACACTGGAGACTAAGAATTTGAAGAACCTCTATTTTGCCGGACAAATTAACGGAACCACAGGTTATGAAGAAGCCGGCGCTCAGGGATTGATGGCTGGTATTAATGCTAGTTTGAAAGTTAGAGGTGATCAGGAATTTGTGCTTGGGAGAGACCAGGCCTATATTGGGGTTTTGATTGATGATCTGGTTACTAAAGGTGTCGACGAACCCTACAGGATGTTTACCTCCAGGGCAGAATACAGAATTCTCTTAAGGCAAGATAATGCAGATGAAAGGTTAACAGAGATAAGCGCAGCCATAGGGTTGGCGGATAGCCATAGGGTGGAGCTGTTAAAGGAGAAAAGGGGGTTAACAGAACAGATCATTGGTTTCCTGGAAGGATATAGCATAGCCCCAGCCGAAATCAATGAATTTCTGATATCTGTGAATACTTCACCATTGAAGCAAAAAGGAAAACTTGTTGAAGTGGCCAAAAGACCTCAGGTGGGTTTAAAAGACCTTGTTAACCAGATAAATGAGTTGGGTAAAATATATGAATCGTGTGGGAACAGGGCTGATGAGATTCTTGAGTCGGCTGAAATCTCAATTAAGTATGAAGGCTATATTGTTCGTGAGCGTAAGATGGCTGATAAAATTAAGAGGCTGGAGAGAATAAAGCTGGATGAGAATTTTGATTACCATCGACTTAAAAGCCTGTCTACTGAGGCGAGACAAAAGCTTACTAAAGTAAGGCCAAGAACTATTGGACAGGCCTCTCGAATTTCGGGCGTCTCACCTAGCGATATAAGTGTGCTGCTTATTTATATGGGCAGATAGTTCCACGTGGAACGTTTTTTGAAAAATATTCAGTATGAAAAGTGAACCCAGTACATTGAAAACAACAGATGAAGCTATCGGCTATCTAAAGAAAATCACCCGATCAATTCCGGATTATCCGAAACCTGGTATAATTTTTAGGGACCTGACCACCATATTTCAGGATAAAAGAGCAATGGGTATTTCGCTTGATCTGTTGATTTCGAGTCTCAAGGATAAGGGTGGGAAAATGTTGGAATTTGATAAACTGGTAGGAATTGAAGCCCGGGGATTTATACTTGCCGGAGCGTTGTCCGGAAGGATTGGAGGAGGAGTCGTTATGGCTCGTAAGCCAGGAAAATTACCTCATGAACGAATTTCGATTTCTTATAAATTGGAGTATGGGGAGGATGCCCTGGAGGTACATGTTGATTCGATTCGGCCAGGCGAGAAAGTGATAGTTGTGGATGATCTGCTTGCCACAGGTGGGACAGCTGAAGCTGCTTGCAAATTAGTGAAGAAATTGGGTGGTAAAATCGCAAAGGTCATTTTTCTTGTTGAGTTGCCAGAATTAAAGGGAAAGCAAAAACTTGAACCCTATGATGTGGATTCAGTTATAGTTTTTGATGGTACCTGAGATTTTGTGGCCTGGTTGATACAATAGCTTGAATATCTATATATAGAGAAATTGGATTTTGAAAAGTTTAATAATGAATGATTTAGAGGTTCAAACTTCTGATATTTCCAACCTTTTACCTTCCTGAGAATTGAATATTTGACGACCACTCCATCAGATGGGTTATATTTGGAATTATTTTGACTTCAAAATCGCATGATAAGGATGAATGAGCCATCCCTTTTACAATCAAAGTTAAAGTCAATTCCCAAAAATCCGGGAGTGTATCAATTTTACGACAGACAGGGTGAAATCATCTATATCGGAAAAGCAAAGAATTTGAAGAACCGGGTTTCTTCTTATTTTACAAAGAGGAAATTTGAATCTTTCAAAGTGAAGGTGCTGGTAGATAAAATTCATGATTTGAATTTTATCATCGTGAATAATGAATCAGATGCACTGTTGTTGGAGAATAACCTGATCAAAAAGCACCAGCCCCGTTACAACATTTTATTAAAGGACGACAAGACCTTTCCCTGGATTTGCATTAAGAACGAACCTTTTCCCAGGGTGTTTTCTACCAGAACCGTTATAAACGACGGATCTCAATATTATGGTCCTTATACTTCGGCTTATGCGGTGAAGGTATTGCTTAACCTTATCAGACAATTGTATCAACTACGGACCTGTAAGCTCTCGCTGATGGAAGAAAATATTTCCGGCGGCAATTTTAAAGTTTGTCTTGAGTATCACATCGGGAATTGCAAAGGGCCCTGTGAAGGATTGCAGGAGAGGAGCGAATATGATAAGACCATCGCGCAGATTAGAGATATTATTAAAGGGAACCTGAATGAAGTTGTATCCTACCTTAAGAGTGAAATGGAAATTCTGGCAAACTCTTTTCGTTTTGAGGAGGCCAACTTGTTCAAAGAGAAGATAGAGATCCTTTCCCGTTATCAGAGCAAATCGACCATTGTAAATTCGGCCATTCACGATGTGGATGTTTTCAGTATTGTGAGCGATGAAAAGGAGGCGTTTGTGAATTTTCTTAAGGTGGTGAAGGGAGCCGTTATTCATGCGCACACTGTGGAGATAAAGAAGAGGTTGGATGAGCCAGATGAAGAGTTGTTGGTTTTCGCAATAACCGATCTGCGAAACCGCATAGAGAGCAGTGCGAAGGAGATGATTATTCCTTTAGATCTGAAAATCTATTTTCCAGAAAACCGGATTACAGTACCCATAAGGGGGGATAAAAAGAAGCTTCTGGATCTCTCTTTACGTAATGCCAAAAGCTACAGACTGGAGAAAAGTAAGAGAGTTGCCTATAAGAAAGCTGCCAGTAGTGCGGATCGAATTTTGCAGACCCTGCAGTCTGATCTTAGACTTGCCTTACTACCTACACATATAGAGTGTTTTGATAACAGCAATATTCAGGGAAGTGAGCCGGTGGCAGCCTGCGTGGTATTCAGGCGGGGAAAACCAGCAAAAAAGGAGTACAGGCACTACAACATTAAGGAAGTGTCGGGGATAGATGATTTTGCTTCCATGGAAGAGGTGGTTTACAGAAGATACAGAAGACTGCTGTCTGAAAAGGCCGCGTTGCCCCAGTTGATAGTAATTGATGGGGGCAAGGGGCAGTTAAATTCGGCTCTAAAAAGTTTGGATAAGCTGGGACTACGTGGGAAAATTGGAATCATTGGAATTGCTAAAAAATTAGAGGAAATCTATTTCCCCGATGATTCGGTGCCACTCTATATTGATAAGAATTCCGAATCCTTGAAATTAATTCAGAACCTGAGAAATGAAGCTCACCGATTCGGTATTGAATTTCATCGGCTTAAGAGGTCTGGAACCATGACCCAGTCTGTACTGGAAAACATCCCCGGCGTGGGATCAAAGTCCATTGAAAAATTATATGGTCGTTTTAAATCAGTGGAAGGAATTAAAAAGGCTTCTTTGAATGAGCTTGCAGATGAAATAGGGCACTCCCGGGCGATGACGGTAAAGGCTTTCTTTAAGGGGTAAAACGTCTAATTCTATTTATTTCGGGAGACGGTGAATTCAACAAGGTCCCTCAGTGAATCGCGGGCTGGTGATTCCGGAAAAGAATGAAGGATCTCCATGGCGTTAGCCTTATACTCCTGCATCATCTTCATGGCAAAATCGATTCCACCCAAATCTGTAACAAATTGTACCACCTCATTCACCACCTGCTGACTGCGGTTTCCTCTTTTAATCTTTCGGATCATAGCTTTTCGATTCCCTGGATCAGACTGGTGCAGAGCATAAATAAGCGGAAGGGTGAATTTTTTCTCCTTTATATCGTTTCCTGTAGGCTTACCAATTAGCCCATGTGGCTGATAATCAAATAGATCGTCCTTAATTTGAAAGGCCATCCCAATTTGAATTCCCATTTCATGTATGCGATCCACCACCTCTTTGTCAGCATTTGCAGCTTTGGCTCCGCTGGCGGTGCAGGACGCAATCAGGCTAGCTGTTTTTTTGCGGATTACCTCATAATAGGTTTCAATGTCTATGTTAAGGCTTCTGGATTTCTGAATCTGAAGAAGCTCTCCTTCGCTCATCTCCCTTGAGGCATTTGATACGATTTCGAGCAGGTCATAGTCCTTCTTCTCTACGGCGAGGAGCAATCCTCGAGCCAGGAGGTAATCTCCAAAGAGCACAGCCACCTTTGATCTCCAGAGGGCATTTACCGAAAAGACTCCCCTGCGTTCATTGGATTCATCTACCACGTCATCATGCACCAATGTAGCGGTGTGCATAAGTTCGATTAGAGATGCTGCAGTATAGGTAGATTCGGTTACCTCTCCAATCATCTTGGAGGTAAGGAAAACAAAGAGGGGCCGCATCTGTTTTCCTTTTCTGCGCAATACATAACGGGTAACCACAGTAAGTAAGGGGATGTGACTGGAAGCCGCCAGTTTGAATCTTTTATCAAATTCTTTCATTTCCAGCCCAACAGGCTTCCTGATGTCTTCCAGTTTGATCATTTGTTAGCGGTAGAGATTTTCAAAGGTAGAAAAAGAAACCAGAATTGGAGATTATTTTGCCTGCCGGTCAGGGAACATATTTAATATCCTAAATATTGATATATTTGCATTTGATCGATATCAAAATCCTGTTAATCTCAAGAAAGATGGAATTCACAGACTTAGAACCAGATCAGGTTGAAAAAGCTGCAAATATGATCAAAGCCATCTCGCACCCCATGAGGCTGGCCATTCTTGGCTATCTTGGAGAGAATAAAGAGCTGAGTGTAACAGAGATACATAGATTACTTAAAATTGAGCAATCCACAGCATCTCACCACCTTGGTATATTAAAAGATAAGGGGATTCTCTCATCTATGCGAAAAGGAAAGAACACACTCTACTATTTGAAGCGTAAAAACCTGAGCAACCTGATAAAGTGTATCAGCGAATGTGCATGTGATTAAAAAATTGAAGGGGCCATGGATAGAATAAGGGTAACCAAAGAGTTTGATTTTGAAATGGCGCATGCATTGTGGAACTATGATGGTGCGTGTCGTAACATCCATGGCCATTCGTACAGGCTCTTTGTTACACTTATTGGCAAGCCCAATACCAACTCTAAGGATCCGAAATTTGGCATGGTGATCGATTTTAAGGATCTTAAAACCATGGTCAAGGGGCCGGTGGTAGATTTCTTTGATCACTCACTGGTGGTTTACAGTGAGGCAGAAGGGGAGATCCTGGTTACCATTCGACAGATGTATGAAAAGGTGCATGTATTTGATTTTCAGCCTACTTGCGAAAATCTGGTGCTCCATATTGTTAAAACCATCCAGGCATCGCTACTCCCGGGGATTCAGCTCCAGGCCGTTAAACTGTATGAAACGGCCAACTCCTTTGCCGAATGGTACTTGGAAGATAATTTGTAGATAACACGCCATGAACCAAGAAAAGAAACTATTTCTTTTGGATGCTTATGCTCTCATTTTCAGAGCATACTATGCTTTTATATCCAATCCAATGAAGAATTCAAGTGGATTACCTACCTCCACGGTGTTTGGATTTACATTGGCGCTTGAAGAGATTCTGCGGAAAGAAAACCCCTCACATATTGCGGTGGTGTTTGATCCGCCCGGACCCAATTTCAGGCATGAGATGTTTCCGGCCTATAAAGCAAACCGTGATGCGACACCTGAAGATATTAAAGCTGCTGTACCCTATATAAAGAGGCTGATTGAGGGATTTAATATTCCGGTAATCGAAGAGATGGGTTATGAGGCTGATGATGTAATCGGAACCATGGCGAAAAGGGCCGAAAAAGAGGGATATACCGTTTACATGATGACTCCGGATAAGGATTTTGCACAACTGGTGTCGGAGCGTATTATGATGTATAAACCTGGCAGGGGAGGTTCGGCTCCGGAAGTACTCGGACCTGATCAGGTAAGAGAGAAGTTCCTCGTGGAACATCCAGAACAGGTAATCGATATTCTTGCACTTTGGGGGGACTCGGCCGATAACATACCTGGAGCTCCGGGCATTGGTGAAAAAACCGCAAAAAAGCTGATAGGTCAGTTTAAGAGTGTTGAAGGTGTATATGAGCACATTGAGATGCTCAAAGGAAAGCAGAAAGAGAATCTTGAAAATTTTAAGGACCAGGTATTGCTCTCCAAAAAACTGGCTACCATTGTCCTTGATGTACCTGTTAAAAAAGAAGCAGGTGATCTTAAGAGGAGAGAGTTGAACCATTCAAAATTGAAAGAGCTTTTCAATGAGCTTGAGTTTAGAAACCTGACCAACAGAATATTGGGTGATGCTCCTCCGGAAGTGGAATATATCAGTCCTTCGGGGCAGGGTAACCTGTTTGGTGGGGATGATTCGGACTTGAATCAAGCTGCTCAACCTTCTTTTAAAACCATCGAATCGGTTGATCATCATTATGCGTTGGTTAATGACTTAGATGGGGTTAAAGAATTGTCTGCAAAACTTTCCAGCCAGGAGTCTTTCTGTTTTGATACAGAAACCACAGGACTAGATCCCATTGAAGCCGAACTGGTAGGGATTGCCTTTAGTTGGAAAGAGCATTCGGCATCCTATGTAGCATTTGGTGAAGATCCGGAAAAAATCCGCTCATGGATACAACTCTTATCCGGACCTCTTCAGAATCCCGGAATAGAGAAAATCGGACAGAATCTGAAATATGATCTTCATATCTTAAAGAATTATGATTTAGATGTTAAGGGTAGGTTATTTGATACAATGGTTGCACATTTTCTGTTAAAACCAGATCAAAAACATAACCTCAATGTGCTGGCCGAACAATACCTGGATTACTCCATGGTAAAGATCGAGGAACTCATTGGAAAAAAAGGGGCCAGGCAAACCTCATTCAGGTCGGTAGGTCACGATCAGGCTAAAGAGTACGCAGGAGAGGATGCTGATATTACATTTCAGTTGGCTCAACTCTTCAGACCCCAGCTTGAAGAGAGTGGTATCAATTCACTGTTTGAAAAAATTGAGATGCCCCTTATACCCGTTCTGATGAGTATGGAGCACAAGGGGGTTATGCTGGATGTAGAGGCTCTAAAGATTTTTGCTGAGGAGCTAAGGGGAGATATCCTGGTTGCAGAGGAAAAAATATTTGAACTGGCGGGTATGGAATTTAACATCAGTTCACCCAAACAGTTAGGAGAAGTATTGTTCGACAGACTGAAGATTATTTCGGATCCCAAGAAAACCAAAACAAAACAGTATGCCACGGGTGAGGAGGTGTTGGTTCAGTTGAGAGAGAAACACGAAATAGTTGATAAAGTTTTAGAATACAGGTCATTAAGAAAGCTTCTCTCTACCTATGTGGAGGCACTCCCCAACCTGGTAAAAGAGAGTACAAAGAAGATACATACCTCCTATAACCAGGCCCTGGTTACTACAGGAAGGCTCTCTTCTAATAATCCCAACCTGCAAAACATTCCCATCAGGGAGGAGCGGGGAAGGGAGATCAGAAAAGCTTTTATACCTTCAGAGGCAGGAAATCTCTTTTTCTCTGCAGACTATTCACAGATCGAGCTAAGGCTTATGGCTCACATGAGCTCTGATCCACAGATGATAGAGGCTTTTGTAAATAAGGAGGATATCCATACGAGTACCGCTGCAAAAATATTTAAGGTGCCCTTAGAGGAGGTCTCAAGAGAGATGAGAAGCAAGGCGAAAACAGCAAATTTTGGAATTATCTATGGAATCTCGGCTTTTGGATTGTCACGGCGGATGCATATTTCCAGGACCGAAGCCAGGCAGCTCATCGATGGCTATTTTGAGACCTACCCGGGAGTCAGATCCTATATGGATGAATGTATAAAAATGGCCAGGGAGAACGGCTTTGTGGAAACCATGTACGGCCGCAAAAGACACCTTCCCGATATTCTATCCCGGAATTCTGTAGTACGGGGTAATGCCGAACGAAATGCCATTAACTCACCCATTCAGGGTTCCGCAGCAGATATCATTAAAATTGCCATGGTACGGATACAAAAGAGGTTTGAGGAAGAGCAGCTAAAATCGGCCATGATTCTTCAGGTACATGACGAACTAAATTTTGATGTAACCCCCGGAGAATTAGACCCTGTAAGCCAGATTGTAAAAAGTGAAATGGAGCAGGCCTCAAAGTTGCTGGTGCCGCTTACCGTTGAAATGGGCAGTGGGGCCAACTGGCTTGAGGCACATTAGATTCCCGGGCGGTGCCTGGCCAGGTCACCCAGATTACCCATAAGCACCTCCTTTACCATAGCTGGTTCCTGAAGTATTTCTTTGGCCCTGTTCAGCTGTATGTCCTCTTGAATTTGGGCCTGGATCCTTCCTGCCTGGTAATAATACCTGTTGACAATTTCCTCCGATAAGATCTGCCGGATTTCAGTTTCAAAGGTCTCAAGGTCTTTCAGGTTGTTGTGGGAAAGTTTCTCTTTCAGAGAGGTAAACTCTTCTTCAGCAATCTTATAGTATTTCTCTCGTTTTGCAGTTTTTATCAATGCTTCAAAAGTCTGTTCACTGGAGGTTTTAAATTCGAAAGTATCCTCTTGAACAAAAGCTTTAAATGACTCATATTCTTCATCTGATAAAGAAAAAGATGCGGGTGATTCTATATTATCATTTGTATTGCGGTAACGGGTGGCAAAATCGAAGAATAAACTCTGGGTAAAGAGTTGCATCGTGATTTCAGACAGCATTTCGGATACAATTTCGAAATCTGGCTGAATTCCTCCACCGTCATAGACCAGTCGCCCGTTTCGGGTTTCGTATTCAGAAATAAGTGAATCGGGAACAACACCCACGCTTCCATCTTCATTGCGGTTGGAGTAATCCAGTGCCTGAATACATCGCCCGCTGGGAATGTAATATTTGGCTGTGGTAACCTTTAGCTGGGCGTTGTATTTCAGGGGCCTGGAGGTTTGAACCAGTCCTTTCCCAAAGGTTCTCTGACCAACAATTACAGCCCGGTCAAGATCCTGCAAGGCACCTGCAACAATCTCAGAGGCAGAGGCAGAGCCCCTGTTTATAAGTACCACAAGCGGAATCTCTGTATCTAGCGGCTCATTCATAGTTACATAATCAGAATCCCACTCTTTCATTTTACCCCGGGTATTAACGATCAATTCTCCCTTGTTAACGAAAAGGTTACAGATTCTGACCGCCTCTATCAATAGTCCCCCTGGATTGGAGCGAAGGTCCAACACAATGGAGTTAACGTCGTTGTTATTTTTTAATGATTTAAGGGCTTTTTTTACTTCATTGGCAGCTCCGGAGGTAAAGTTCGAAAGGCGTATGTATCCGGTACCTGGTTCGAGCATTCCATAGTAGGGGACATTGCGGATGGATATCTTTTCTCTCACAAGTGTAAAATTGAGCGGATCATCCTCCCCATAGCGTTCCACGGTGAGCTTAAGCTCTGTACCGGGTTTTCCTTTCAACCTGTCACTTACCGATTCAATGGGCAAGTTGCCGGTGGCTTTTCCATCCACCTCAAGAATTACATCCCCTGCACGGATACCCACTTTTGCAGCCGGGAAACCATCGTATGGTTCGGCAATCAGTACCTGGTTATCCGATCTGCGGATCAAAGATCCGATTCCTCCATACTCTCCGGTGGTCTGGAATTTAAAGTCATCCATATCAGATTCGGGGATGTAGGTGGTGTAAGGGTCCAGAGATGAAAGCATTGAGTTTATACTGGTTGTAACCAGTTGTTCGGGATCGGTTTCATCCACATAAAACATATTCAATTCTCTGAATAATGTATAATAGATATCCAGGTTTTTTACCAGTTCAAGATCCTTGTTCCTGGTGGTTGTAAAACCAACACTGAGAAGAATAATCAGAAATCCTCCCAGATACAGGTTGCGCTGACTTTTTTTCATTTGGATTCAATTAAAGTATTTGATCCTCAATCTGAGGAGTACAAAGGAACTACAAAGATTTCGATCGGGGATTAAATTTAACTTTTTTTAAGATAGAGACGATGTGTATCTTTGTGTCAAATTTTACTACAAATGTCATACCAGGGTCCTGCCGTGCTGTCCGATACAGTTTTTGAGATCGCAGGTTTTGTTTCCGGAGCAGGAATTGCTGAGGGCGGTATGGCTCTAATGCAAAGGGTGCCAATTCATTATCCAACCTGGTTTTTCATCTATATTTTCGTGCTTCTTGGATTCTACGCCTGGATCAGGGTCTATTATGGTAATATTTTTATCCAAATGGTTCAAGCCACCATCAATTTCCAGGCGGCAAACAGGATGTATTTAGACAACAGCATACTAAAGAATCAGCTGGATCGGGTTCTCTATGTTCTCTATTTCCTGGTCATAGCATTCCTGGTCTATTTTGTGGAGATGAGAATAGAGTTAACTCCATATAATCTGACTGGAGGTCTGCTCTACCTCTTCAATCTGGTTGTCCTGATCACCGTATTTTTGGGAAGGATTGTTTTGCTTAACTCTGTTGGTTTCCTGTTTAACCGATTAACCATATTCAGGGAATATTTATATAACATATTTATATTTAATAAGTTAACGGGTTTAGTGGTTCTCTCCCTGATGATTTTCATGGTATACACAAGAGGGATAATTCAGGATCTTCTATTCTGGATTACATTGTGGGTTGTTGGAATGCTGTTTCTGCGGCGCCTTTTCAGAGGCTTAATATTTTCTTTTAAGAAAGATGTTTTAATATTCTATATGTTTTTGTACCTTTGTGCCCTTGAAATAGTACCTCTTGTATTATTATACAGGTGGTTAGAAGGTGTCCTTTAAGTAGAGATAATAAAACGGATCGTATATGGGAAGAATAAGGAAAATCCTTGTCTCACAGCCTCAGCCTGAGAATAACAAATCCCCCTATTTTGACTTGGCCAGCAAGCATAATCTGAAAATTGACTTCAGACCCTTTATTCATGTGGAGGGTGTAAGTGCTAGGGATTTCAGGCAGGAAAAGGTTGATTTAGGCTCGCACACAGCAGTCCTGTTTACAAGTAAAACTGCAATTGATCACTACTTCAGAATAGCAGAAGAGACCCGGGTTAATATTCCCGATACCATGAAGTATTTCTGCGTTTCGGAAGCAACCGCCTACTATCTTCAAAAATACATTGTCTACCGTAAAAGGAAGATTTTTTATGGCAATGGTCAGATCACCGATCTGATAGAGATTATGAATAAACACAGCGAAGAGAAGTTTTTGCTACCATTGTCAGCAGCTCACAAGGAGGAGATACCCGAACTGTTAAAGACCAACAGCTTCAATTATTCCAAAGCTGTGCTATACCGTACCGAATGCAGCGATCTTTCCGATCTGGCCGATGTAAATTACGATATTCTCGTATTCTACAGTCCATCCGGGATCAAATCCCTGTTTCAGAACTTTCCCGACTTTAAGCAAAATGATACAAAAATTGCTTCGTTTGGGACCAAAACTGCCAAAGCCGCTAAAGAGGCAGGATTGCGGCTTGATATTACGGCGCCTCAACCTCAGGCCCCATCCATGACCATGGCCATTGAGAATTTCATTAAGAACTACAACAAAAACAAGTGAAAACCCTGACGGGTGCCTGATTTTTCATTTAAAAAGAGCGAAAGGCTTACAGGCAGTAAATCTATCTCATCGCTGTTTCAGGATGGGATCTCTATCTCCTCCTATCCTGTGAGGATCTTGTTCAGTACCGAAGGTAAAGGTCCTCAGCCCCTATCTCTGGCTATCTCTGTTCCAAAGCGTCTCTTTAAAAGGGCCGTTGACCGGAACCTGCTTAAACGTCGCATCAGGGAGGCATATCGATTAAACAAGCACCAGGTTTATACCAAGCTCCAATTGATGGAGAGTAAGGTAAACCTGGTCATTCAATACCAGCAGAGAGAGATTCTTGATTATCAGATAATAGAAACGGGAGTGGTAAAGGCATTGGATAAAATGGTGAGGAGACTGGAAGATCAGACCCGGAATTTATCTAATGATGGTTCTTCCGCCCAACCCCACTGAAAGCTCTCTTTTCACCCCCTCCAGGCTTTTTAATCTGATTATCAATTGATTTATCGATTCAACATCCTTCTCTTTTTCAATGCTTTGAAGCTCCGTCCGCAGTTGATTTAGTGCCTTCTCAATCACCATCATTTTGTACGAAAGCAGGGATTTTGGAACTTCGAATCCCAGGTTTTCACCTGGCATCTCCACATAGGCCTCTTTGCGTTTCCAGACTTTGCTAAGTTCGTACCTGGATGTAAAAATATCCACAGCCAGTTTCCTTACCCCAGGGTGATCGTGGTACACAAAAAATCGTTCGGTGACCGTATCCCCCCGTTCAATAATGTCTTTCACATCTTCAAATATCTGCTTGTATACCAGATTGGTAAACTCAAGATCATCATTCTGAATTTCCCTGATGATGAAAAGACCCACACTGATTTCCGAATTCTCCTCGCTGCTGAGGCGTAGGTTATGATTTCCGAATTTAAGCAGGAAGTAGATGATCTCACGTTCTTCAACTTCAGAGAATACATTTTCCACAAAACCAGGAACCACCGGTTGTTTTGGGATGGTGGTAGGAGGTTCCTGACGGCTTCTATATCCCGATTGCTCCCTTTTCCATTGTTGCTCCTGTTTTCGACTTCTGATCTTATTCACCTCATTGTAGAGGATCTGTTCCTCTACACCCAGTAAAAGGCTGCTGTCCTTAAGAAAAACGGATCGGAGGATGCCATCGGGTATAACTGCAACCGATTTTACGATATCGGTGATAAGCTGGGCACGTTTTATGGGGTCATGCTGAGTTTCGGCCAGCAGGAGTTCGGTTTTAAAGGAGATAAAATCTTTTTCACTTGATTGGATATACTCAAGGAAATCAGAGGAGCTACGTGATTGTGCGAATGAATCGGGATCCTCTCCTGCAGGAAACATCACCACCTTTACATTCATTCCCTCCTCAAGGATCATATCGATTCCCCGGAAGGAGGCTTTGATACCTGCTTCATCCCCATCGTAGAGAATGGTGATGTTACTGGTAAATCTTTTGATGAGCCTGATCTGTTCGGTGGTTAACGCTGTTCCCGATGAGGCAACCACATTCTCAATTCCTGCCTGATGCATGGAGATCACATCCGTATAGCCTTCAACCAGGAAGCATCGATCTTTTGAAACAATGGCCTTTTTTGCATGGAATAGGCCATAAAGAACCCTGCTTTTGTGGTATAAATCCGATTCGGGTGAATTCAGATATTTCGCAATGTTTTTATCCGATTTCAGTGTTCGGCCCCCAAACCCAATTGCGCTTCCCGAAAGGGAATGTATGGGAAATATTACCCTGCCGGCGAAACGGTCAAAGAGGTAATCATCCCGTGCAATGGAGAGACCGGTAGTGACCAAATAACTCCTTTTATAGCCATTTTTTTCTGCCTCGGTGGAGAATGCCTTTCGCCCCTCGGGACTGTATCCCAATTGAAACTTCTTCAATATATCATCCCTGAATCCACGTTTTCGGAAATAGGTCATGCCGATGGCTTTGCCCTCTTCAGATTGAAGTTGATGTGCAAAGTATTTGCTGGCAAATTCTGTAACAGCCAGCAGACTTTCACGTTCATTTTTCTGTTGGATCTCTTCGGCAGTAAGCTCTTTCTCCTCAAAGGCAATGTTATACCGGTTTGCCAAATAACGAAGGGCTTCAGGATAGGATAACTTTTCATGTTCCATGAGGAAACCCACCACATTTCCCCCCTTACCCGAGCTGAAATCCTTGAAGATTCCTTTGGCAGGAGAAACCATAAAAG
This sequence comes from Bacteroidales bacterium, assembly GCA_029938715.1. Classification (GTDB taxonomy): domain Bacteria; phylum Bacteroidota; class Bacteroidia; order Bacteroidales. Next base: position 62,495 of record JAOZUK010000007.1, read on the forward strand.
AGGGGGTTTTCTCGTTGGAAAACGGACTGAGACCTTTGTAATTGGTACCACTTTTCTTCAATGTGACAAAGTCGGAGATCACCTCCACAATGTCGGCCCTCTCAAAAATCTGGTTTATGGTCTGCTGGTCAATCATTTAGAATACTTCGAGCTTCGTGGAAAATACCTGTTTGCCGGGTAGTTAAAAATAGCGAAACTAATTCAGTCAAAATCTTATATTTACATAAAAAGTAAGAAAGAAAAAGAATTCATGAAATTCGGTACATTGATTAATTGCACAGATGGAAGGGTCCAGTATCCAGTGATGGATTACCTTCAGAGGGCTTTTGGCAAGGATAAAACCTATGTGGGCTTATATGTGAATGAAGTTTGGGTGGTGGAGGAATTCACTAAATTCCCCCCTGAAATATAAAGAATAGACAGGTGAAGAAACTGGTTGTACTTACAGGAGCCGGAATGAGTGCGGAGAGTGGGCTGAAAACCTTCCGCGAGATGGGAGGATTATGGGAGACGCATGATGTGTATGAAGTGGCCAGTCCCACCGGTTGGGCCCGTGATCGCAGTATGGTGCTTCGATTTTACAATGAAAGGCGAAAGCAGTTGCTGGAAACCTCCCCGAACACTGGTCACATGGGACTGGTGGAACTTGAAAAAAAATACGAGGTGAGGATTATTACCCAGAATGTGGATGATTTGCATGAAAGAGCAGGTTCATCAAATATCCTCCATCTGCATGGGGAATTGCGTAAAGCGCGTAGCACATCTGATCCTGGTTTAATCTATGATCTGGAGAGCTGGGAGTTGAAAGAGGGAGATCTTTGCGAGAAGGGATCTCAACTGCGTCCGGATGTTGTCTGGTTTGGCGAGGCTGTACCGGCCATTGAGGAGGCGGCAGAAATAGTCTCTATTGCCGGGATTTTTGTGATTATCGGAACCTCCCTGAATGTTTATCCTGCTGCAGGATTGATCAATTATGTCCCAGAGGGAGTACCGGTATTTGTGATTGATCCCAATGAGGTCCCGATTCCTGGTAATTCGCAGGTAAAGGTGATACCCGAAAAAGCCGGGATGGGGGTAAGAAAACTGATAGAAGCTTTAGAAAATGAATAGAAGAGAGAACTCATTGGTAAGAATAATCTTATTTTGCGGCCTTTTGGGGATGACCATTGCATCCTATAGTCAATCTCCGACCTATCCCCTGACCTTTGGACTCTATGGAGGAATAACCGCATCGCAGGTAAATGGGGATAGCTACACAGGGTTTAATAGAATCGGTATGAATACCGGAGGATTTGTGAACCAGTATATTGTATCCGATATTTACTGGCAGGCCGAATTGAAGTATGTAATACGCGGGGTATATCAGGGCCCGGGAGATTACGATCCTACACTTTTCCGAAGCACTTATCACTACCTGGAACTGCCCCTTTCCACGCACTATCTTTATGATGATAAATTTCTGGTGGAGATGGGAATCTCGCCGGAGGTATTGCTTGCCACATCCTACGAAGATGAAAATGGAAAGCTGAATCCCTCTTCCTATCCCGAGAACAGGACATTTGGCATGAGTGTATTTATTGGTTTCGGTTACTGGTTCAGCCCAACCATGGGTGTGAATTTGCGCTATACCAATTCTGCCTTGCCGTTCCGTGAACCCGAGGAGTGGAATAACCCCCAGTACAAAGGCTATTTTCATAATGTAGTCAGCCTCTCTTTAACCTACCGGTTCAAGCGCAACAAACAGTAGCTATATAAACCTGGCAGGTGTATTGTCTGTGCAAGGTCTGGCAGCAGGCTTCAAGCGTGGCACCGGTGGTTACCACATCATCTATAAGAAGAATCTTTTTCCCGTTCATAGGGGGCGCTTTTTTGGTAATGCAAAAGCTTCCTGATACATTTTCAAATCGTTCGTAACGACCCATAAAGGTTTGCGAGCCTTTGTGGACATTTCTCATCAGGAGATTTAGTTCAATGGGAATATTTATGATTTCTGAGACTCCCGTGGCAATAATTTCACTCTGATTATATCCCCTTTGCCTAAGCCGTTTTCGATGAAGCGGGACCGGAACGATGACATCGCAATGAGCATAGGAGGAGTTTTTTAAATCATGGCCCAGCAAACGCCCCAGGTACAAACCCACCCTCCTGTTTCCACGGTATTTCAGATCGTGAAGCAGGGATTGGTAGGAGGATCCTTTTTCAAATCGGAATAGTGAAGTACTGTGTTCCACGGGGATCCTTCCCCAAAAACCCATGTGAACCGGATTCTTAGGGAGACTGGTATATCCGGTTCTGGGAATTTTTTGTTCGCAACTCAGACAGATCACTTCCCCGGGTGCAGGGAGCCGCTTGCTGCAGAGGAGGCAATTCACAGGAAAAAAGAGCATCAACAAATCATTGAACCACAACACCTTTTTGGAGGTATATGTGACAGGGATGTCTCTTATCGCAATCAGTTACTCTTTTTGGGTCATCTTTTTGGTGGAGAGCAGTCCACATGCTGCCCAAATGTCCTGGCCGCGACTGGCTCTGATGGTGGTGGTGATCCCTTTTGCTATGAGTTTATCCCTGAACCGCTTAATGGCAGCCTCATTGGGAGATTCAAGCGGGGTATCCGGAATGGGGTGAAACCGGATCAGATTGATCCGGCAACGAATCCCCTGGAGGATTCTGGCAAGCTCATTCACATGGGCGGGTGAATCATTAAACCCCTTAAATAGGATGTATTCAAAGGAAACCCTGCGTTGCCTGCCAAAGTCCCACGAGCGGATCTCCTTTAAAACCTCTTTGAGCGGATAGACCTGTTGAACAGGCATCAGTTTTCTACGCTCCTCATCAAATGGCGTATGCAGGCTCACGGCCAGGTGTGCTTCACTCTGATCCAGAAATTGAAGCATGGCTGGGGTGATTCCTATGGTAGATACCGTGATTCGCCGGGGACTGAGTGCGAAGCCCCATTGGGCAGTCAGTATTTGAAGGCTTTTCAATACTTCGGTCAGGTTATCCAATGGTTCCCCCATACCCATATAGACAATATTGGTCAGCGCCTTCCATTCCGAAATACTTCTGTACTGGTTAATGATCTCCCCGGCGGTGAGGTTTCCCTGAAATCCCTGCTTTCCGGTCATGCAGAAGAGACACCCCATTTTACAACCCACCTGCGATGAGACACAAACGGTATTTCTCTTCTCTTCAGGAATATATGCAGTCTCAATGTACTTTTCGTTCTGCGCCCTGAACAGGTACTTTTTTGTTCCATCCACCGACTCCGTTACATCCACAGGCAAGCTTGTTCCCAGATCAAATGAAGCTGAGAGTTGAGCCCTGGCCTTTTTTGACAGGTTGGTCATTTCATCGATGGAAGAGACCTCCTTCTTGTAGAGCCATTCCGATATTTGCCGGGCACTATAGGAGGGAAGGCCCAGGTTCTCTGTGAGGGTAGTTAACTCCTCAAGCGTTTTTCCGAATAGTTTTTCCTGCATGGATTAGAAGTATATTTCGGAGATGATCTGATGGAACGGGACACCCTTTTGGATAAGAATATCCCTTGTTTCCACCACCATTTCAGCGTTGCCACAAAGGTAGTACTTTAGCGACGGATCTAATTCGGGTTCCTCCTCAAGGAATCCGGTTACCCTTCCATGATACACCCTTTCGTCATGTTCTCCGGAGCAACAGCGAATATAGTTTTCCCCTAACACCGCTTCAAATTCATCATAAAAGTGGAATTGTTCCAGAAAACGGTTCCCGTGGATCAGGGTTTTATTACTTCCCAGACCCGATTTCAACATGGCGTAAAATGGGGCAATCCCGGTGCCGGTAGCGATCCATACTGCAGGATTCAGATTGTCTGTAAATTCCCCCCTGGGTTCTGTAATCCAGAGGGTGTCACCAGCCTCCAGATCCGACAGGCGGGGAGTAAGGTAACCCTCGTCAATTACATTGTACAGGATTTTAGTATGGGCTTCATCTTCTCCGCTGCAAATGCTGTATAACCTTCGGGGTCCGTTTTCCTCCAGGGCAATACCCAGTACTTGTCCGGCTATAAAATCAAAGTTCCGTCTGAATCCAAACAGGTAGATTCCGTCAGAAAGTTCTTCCGTAAAATCGACGATTACCGGGGAGAGTTTATGGTTATGCCCGGCTACCATACGGTGCGCATTTTACCTCCGTCGATGATGAAAGTTTCCCCTGTGACGTAAGAGGCGGCATCTGATAGAAGATATACCGCAGCTTTCCCAAATTCATCGGGATCCCCATACCGTCCCATTGGAATTTTGTCAAAGTTAATTTTTCTCACATTTTCGATACTTATCCTCCACTCCCGGGAGTTGCGCTGGTCCAGTTCCTGAAGTCGATCGGTATCAAAAAAACCAGGAACCAGGTTATTGATTCGGATCTGATCTTTAGCCACCTGGAAGGAGAGGCTCTTCACCAGGCTTGTTACTCCTGCACGAAACACATTTGAAAGTAACAGACTGTCAATGGGTTCCTTTACGGAACTTGAAGTAACAGTAACGATCGATCCCGTTCTGTTGCGACGCATGACGGGGAGTACTTCCCGGATGAGCCTCACCGCACTCATTAGTGTATTTTCGTATCCGGTATGCCAGGTAAGGTCATCTATCTCATCAAAAGTTCCAGGAGGAGGGCCACCCCCATTTACCACCAGTTTATCGATGGTGCCAAACTCCTTGAGGGTGCTGCTCACCCACGATTCGATAGATACCGGGTCGGCTACATTGAGGATCGATGCATGTACATGGATTCCCGGCACTTCGTTTTTCAGTTTTTCGGCTGCTGCCCGAATGTTGTTTTCATAGCGGCTGCCCAGTGACAATTTTGCTCCCTCAAGTGCTGCCTGTCTGGCAATTCCGTAGCCCAATCCTTTGCTGGAGGCGGCCACCATCACCACTTTATCCTTAAGCCCTAAATCCATGATCTAAATATTTATTGTTTTTTTCTACCTACAAAACGGATCACCTCTGCTTCTCCCTGGTGAAAGGGACCTTCAGCCAGGATTACATTGGTTTGATACATCCGCATCATTTCCAGGGATGTAAAATCTGATGCAAGAGTTTCCTCACTGAACAACATTTCAAGAGAGGGGGGACCTCCAGTGGGGTTTCCCAGTTGTGAAGAATGAAAAGCCTCAAGGATCAATACTCCTCCGGGTTTTAAGGCATTACATACCTGGCTGTGTAACAGAATCCTTCCTGGAGTACCCACGTGAAAATAAATGAGGCCCACCGCATCGTAATGGTTTTGTTTATATGGGTACACCTCAAATCCACAGACCTGGTAATCTATTAGAACATTTTTTTCTGTTGCGTAGGACATGGCTTTTTCTGAAGCCACGCGACTTTGATCAAATGCCTCCACACTCCAGCCTTTCAATGCAGCATATATGGCATTTCTGCCTTCTCCTTCGCCCGGAAGAAGGATCTTGCCACACTCCAGTTTGTCCAGTTCCGACTTGAGAAAACCATTGGGAGTGGTTCCATAAACAAACTGGTCCGTATCGTACCTGTTATCCCAGAGCTCTTTCATGACGCCACTAAAGTGTGTTCTGATCCATGGGTTCCCACAGTTCGACCTTGTTGCCGTCGGGGTCCATTATCCAACCGAATTTGCCATAGGAGTACTCTTCGATTTCTCCCACTACTTCAACCCCTTCATCTTGCAGAACTTCCAGAAGTTCAACCAGGTTTTCCACCCTGTAATTGAACATAAAATCCTTTTTACTGGGATTGTAATAATCGGTGTCTTCAGGAAAGGGGCTCCATGCAGTGGCTCCTTCTTTTTCAGGATCTTCACTGTACCGCCAGTGGAATAGTGCTCCGTGCTCTCCGCTCTGAATGTCCAGGTGTTTCTGATACCATTTCTTAATTGCCTCAGGATCATGGGATTTAAAAAACACCCCTCCAAGGCCTGTAACTCGTTTTTTCATAGTATATAAATAACCATTATAAAGGAAAAATGTTGAGGTAAAACCACTGTAATCATCCTTTTCGGCAACTTACATCTATTTAAAATCCAAATTATTTTCTTTTCTTGCACCTGTTAACTAAATCTGACTCAAATGAAACGACTAAATCTAATCGGTATTGGGATGCTTATGCTCTCTCCTGTTATGTTTGCAGGGGGACTGGTTACAAACACCAATCAGAGCGCTGCCTTCGCCAGAACATTAACCCGTCATGCTACCCTGGGAATTGATGCTGTTTATTACAACCCGGCTGGTCTTGGTGTACTTGAGAGAGGACTTCACTTATCATTATCCAATCAGTCTATTTTTCAAACCAGAACCATTACCAGTGATTATCCCTACCTGACAGGGAGCCCAAAATCTTATGAAGCTGAACTAGTAGCTCCCATCTTCCCAAGTATTTATGCGGCCTATAAATTAGATAAATGGGCATTTTCAGCTGGTTTTAATATTATTGGTGGTGGTGGATCTGCTGATTTTCAAACCGGTCTCCCATCTTTTGAGATTCCTGTTGCATCATTGGTTCCAATGTTACAAGGTGCCTTGGCTCCCATTGATCAGGGACTGGCTGGTGCAGGATTACCCGACCCAGGATATCGCAATATTAGCGGATATAATATGAATGCTGCTTTTAAAGGATCTTCCATCTATTCTGGTATCCAGGTTGGGGCTACCTATGCAATTAACGATATGATCTCTGTAGCCATTGGAGGTAGGTATGTGATGGCCAATAACAGTTATGAGGGTGCACTATCCGATGTAACCATCAATACAAATGAAGATTACGGCGGAACTCAACCTCCGGGAGACTACCTCCGCACTGTGGCTACCAATCCCTATCTGGACGAAGCTACAGTCGGAATGTTGAATGGAACTGCACAGTTGCTTGATGTAGCTACAGCAGATGCCAATCTCAATGCTGTTCAGAAGGGTTCAGGTTTCACACCTATCATCGGTTTGAACATACACCTGTCAGATATGGTCAATATTGCGGCCAAATATGAGCATCATACGAAAATTGAATTGACCAACGAAACAGAAGTGGATGACGTGAACATGTTTCCCGATGGAGAAAAGACCAGGGGAGATCTTCCCGGAATGTTTTCTCTTGGAGCGGAAGTGAATCCCCTGGGAAGTCTTACTGCCAGTGTAGGTTTTAATTATTTCCTTGACAAATCCGCCTATTATGGGAATGTGAATGAGAGCAATGAGCAGATCAACAATGAAACAACCATTGATGAGAATGCCTGGTCATTTGCCGCAAGCCTTGAGTATAAATTTTTGGGCATCCTGGGCGTAAGTGCAGGGTACTCAGGCGGTAACCTTGGGGTTAATGATAATTATCAGTCAGACCTCAGTTATGGCCTTAAAAGCAATTCTGTTGCAGGTGGGGTTTTTGTAAATGTGACTGAAATGATCACTATTAATGCAGGTTTCACCTATGTGATGTATGAAGACTATAGCAATGCGCAGTCCTACCAGCCATTAGGTTTTCCGGCTGCTGTAGATTTTGTGGATACCTATGGAAAAGACACCAAGGTCTTCGCAATTGGTGTGGATTTCAGTTTTTAGATAATTAGATCAGAATATATCAGATGCCGCCCTACTCGAGAGAGAGGGCGGTATTTTAATCACCCTCAAGCCGGCTGATCACCACAGCTCCCACAGAGTCGCTATATACGTTGACTGTGGTACGAAACATATCCAGGATCCGGTCCACTGCCAGGATCAGTGCTACACCCTCTAAAG